>JBAWYQ010000313.1:0-3724 GCA_037143475.1 Burkholderiales bacterium
CACCGTTTTCCACCCAGAAGCAGGCGTAGCGTGTCATGCCGGTTACACGGGCCGAGACCGGGTCGCTCCAGTTCAGGTAGTGCACGTTGGAAAGGTACAGGCCGGTGCCGATAGCCTGGAGGATGTCGCGCGCAGACAGCGTGCCGCAGGCCACATCCAGGGAGCGGGGTGCCTCGCCCTCTTCGGCAGCGTTGCCAGTCAAGCCATATTCCTTGGCGGTGCGAGAACTCACCAGCAGCGTGCACAACTCACCGGCCTGCATCAAGGGCAGCAGGCTCTCGCTGACCTCGCCCTGGCTGTTGAAACGTGGCGTCAATGCCAGGCCAAAGTTTTCGCTAAAACTCAGCAGCGGGGAAAAATGCGCTTCGCGTTCAACCCACTTTTTAAACGGACTGCGCCCCTGCTTCCAGGCTGCGGCCGACAGGGCATTCCAACCCATGATGCCCAGCACATCGGCAAACGCACGCGGCGCGAGGTAGGTACGGTACTTCCCGGGCTTCACATTGACGGTGGGGCGCTTGAGTTTGTCCAGCAGGTCACGCGTGTTCGCCAGGTTGGCGGCCCAGGCTAGCACGTCCCAGCGGGCACCGGCATAGCTGCCCTTGGCGGCCTTCGGTCCATCGTAAAGAGAGTAATCCAGAAAGAAACTCTCGGTGGCAAACCAGTGGCTTTGCCCGGCGGAGTTGCGGTTGGCGCGGATGACCACGCCGCCTGCGTACAAACCGGCCAGATCACAGCCTTGTGCGGCCTCCAGAATGGCGGGCACCAAATCCAGGGGCGCCACCAGCGCGCCAGGGAACTCTTCGTCGCTGTTGCCGTGGTTGACGACGGGCACCTGATTGGGGTCCACAGCCAGCACCGCCACTTCTGCGCGGCAGGCTTGCAAGACACCGCTGAGCTGGTCGCAATCTGCATCCAGACTACCGCTCAAGGTGCAGGACTGCTTGACCGTGCGACCCCGCGACTGCAATTGCAGCGACAACCCAATTTGCTGCACATCGGTGTTCTGGCGCACACGATTGGCGTTGATGCGCACATACAGGGTGTCCTCGGCGCTCAGGTTCAGCGTGATGGCCTCTCCTTCGGTGAGTTGCCCCAATACGTGTTTGGCGACGGCGTCAAAATGAACCCTGACGGTGTTCATGAAGTGGCTCATGCTGCACCCCCAAACACTTGCACGCCCTTGAACAGGCACGGCGGGGATGCGTGCCCGACACGGATCACCTGGCTGGGTTCGCCCTTGCCGCAATACGGCGTGCCATAGGCAGTAGTGTCTTTACCCACACCGGCCAGTCGGTTCCAGAAGTCCACCGTTACGCCGCGGTAGTTGGGGTTGCGCACTACACCGGCGAGCTTGCCATTGCGAATGAGTTGCCCACGCTCGCAGCCAAACTGGAACTTGTTTCGGTAATCGTCAATCGACCAGGATCGGTTGGTGGTCATCAGCACGCCGGTCTCCACCTGTGCAATGAGTTCATCTAGCGTCGAACCGCCGGCTTCCAGATTCAGGTTAGCCATGCGGTCAATGGGTGCGCGGTTCCAGGATGCCGATCGGAAATTGGCGACTCCCGGCAACCCGCTGCGCGCTTGGGATTCCAGTGAGCCCAGGCCGCGGCGCAATTGACCGCCTTCGATCAGGAGTTCGCGTTTGGCCGGATTGCCTCCGTCATCGAACGCGTAGCTGGCGAACTCATGGCGCACACCGGGGTCGAAGCTCACGTTCATCAGCGGTGAGCCGTAGCGCAGCGTTCCAAAGTCGGCCGCCTTCACAAAACTCCATCCCGCGTAATTGCGTTCGTCACCCAGAATGCGGTCCAACTCCAGGGGGTGGCCGATGGACTCATGGATCTGCAGCATCATCTGGTCGGGCATCAGAATCAGGTCCATGGTGCCAGTGGGGCAGTTCTCGGCGGTCAGCAATTCCAACGCCTCTTCAGCAACACGTTGGGCCTCGGTCGTCCAACGACTGCGGTCAAATGCTTCACCGCCCATCTGCGCGGCGTTGGACCAAGTGCGGGTTTGCGACTCCAGCCCCTCTGCCGCGGTAGCCGACAGGTCGATGTTGACCATGTCGAAATTCTGCTCAACGGCCGCACCATTGCTGGAGAAATAGGCCAGGCGGGTCTGGACGGTCATCACTTGCGCGGAGCGGTTGACCAACCGAGCCGAGCCCTTCATCGCCGCACTGGCGGCGCGCAGGCAGTCAGTGATTTCAAGAAGTGACGTGGCTCCCAAAGGCTTGTTACGCGAGCTCTGGTAGTGCCCGATCGATGCCGGACGTTGCGCGGGCGTGAATCCATGCGCCTTGTAAGCGCTGGTGGTTTTGGTGGTTGCAATGGCGCGATCAAACGCACGCTGCAAGCCCTCGGGGGTGGTATCGGCAGTGGCCGAATAGCCAAAATGGCCATTCACCAGTACTTCACACATTGCGCCCGCTTCGCTGCAGGTTTCGTTCTTCTCCGGCATGTCGTTGCGCACGCATCGCGAGGCCGTGGTCTCGCTGGAGAAGCGCACGCCGGCCCATTCGCTTGATCGCCGTGCGTGGGCTAGGGCTTCTTGTGCAAGAGAGTATTTGTGCTGGGGCATGCTGCTCCTGGAGTCAGGGATTCAATGGTAGGGTGCAAATGTCGCACCGTGCGTGCAACATTGTGCAACGGCTGTCCGGTCCTCAAACCCTGGGGCATTAAAACCCGCCGCAAAAATCCGGCAATCGGCATTCACCCCTTCGGCTTCCAGCGCTTCAACAACAGCGCATTGGTCATCACGCTGACTGAACTCATGGCCATGGCCGCACCGGCCACAACCGGGTTCAGGTATCCAAAGGCCGCCAAAGGAATACCCGCCACGTTGTAGGCAAAGGCCCAGAACAGGTTCTGGCGAATCTTGGCCACCGTGCGGTCGGAGATGTCCAACGCTGCGGCCACCAGGGCCAGGTCGCCGCGCATCAGCGTGATGCCCGCTGCGTGCATCGCGACATCGGTGCCGTTGCCCATGGCCAGCCCTACGTCGGCGGCGGCCAGCGCCGGTGCGTCGTTTACGCCATCGCCGACCATGGCGACGGTGCGGCCACCGGGATTGACGACAGTGCCCGATTTCAGTTTGGCCACTAGCGCCGCCTTGTCGCCGGGCAGCACCTCGGCCATCACCTCACCCGCCTCAGGGTTCAGTCCCAGGCGGCGACCCATGGCTTCTGCTGCACCCCGGTTATCGCCCGAAATCATCACGACGTGGATGCCGCGCGCGCGCAGGACCGCCAACGCTTCGGATGCGCCGGGCTTGGGCTGGTCCGCGAAGGCCATCAGGGCGCGCAGAACCAGACCTTGTCCCGTGCGCTCGGCCATGGCGGAGACGGTGGCACCTTCGGCTTGCAATGCCGCCGACTGTGCCGCCAGCGAACCCAGGCTCACGCCCAGCTCATCCATCCAGCGCAGGCTGCCGATGTAGAACTGGCGGGCGTCCACCTCGCCCTCCGTGCCGCGCCCCGGCACCGCCTGCAACTGCTGTGGTGCGACGATGGCAATGCCTTCTTCCTGGGCGGCGGCCAGCACGGCACGGGCCAAGGGGTGGTCGCTGCCGCTTTGCAGGCTGGCAATAGTTCGCAGGACCTCAGCCTTTGCCGTCGTATCTGGAACCAGCAGAACGCTCAGACGCGGCCGCCCCATGGTCAGTGTGCCGGTCTTGTCAAAGGCGACCACGTCCACCTTGTGCGCCAACTCCAGCGCCT
>JBAWYQ010000314.1:0-3686 GCA_037143475.1 Burkholderiales bacterium
CCAGTACCCAGAACGGCAAGATGCGAGAGATCTTCGGAGCGGCTGACCTGGCCGTCATCCCGTGCCTTCTTGAGCTTTCGCTCCGAAGCCGGTAAGTTGCGATCTTGACTGCCTGGTTCCATGGTGGGGCTCTATAGTTGCCACCATTGTCGTAAGGGACCTTTGAAACTAAAGTGGGAAAAGAGGGGTATGTTGCCCTTAGTTAATCATCCCAGACACTACGGCGCGATCCGCCTAAAATTAGATTTTGCAAGGACAATGGAAATGGGTCGCAACTCGCTCGACGTGACATTGGTGATGATCGCAAAAAATGAAGAACGATGCATACAGAGGGCTTTAATCAGTGCAAGGCCTTTCGTAAATCGTATGATTGTTGTGGATACGGGCTCAAGTGATGCCACTGTTGAAATTGCCAGATCTTGCGGTGCAGAAGTACATTTTTATGAGTGGAGTGGAGACTTTTCTGCTGCCAGGAATTGTGCGCTTGATATTGCCAATGCGGATTGGAATCTATTTCTCGACGCGGATGAGTGGATAGAAGAAGGTGGCGCAAAATTACAACGGCTGGATATTAAGTCACCATTCGTGGGCTTAGTAGATGTAAGCAGTGAGTGTGATATTGATAAATATACAAGCAGGTCTCATTCTCGGATTCCCAGGCTGCTCCCTAGAGGCGTTCGATACGTGGGGCGCGTTCATGAACAACCAGTTTCAATGTTCCGAAAAATCCCTTTTCCCCTAGTTCTTGGCCATGACGGATATACACGCCTGCATGCAGAACGGAAAAAAGGAAGGAATCGGGAGTTGCTTCTTAGGCAGTTGGAGTCCACACCGGGCGATCCATATTTGCTATATCAACTTGGCAAAGATTTCGAAGTCTATGGTGAGTATGCTGACGCTGCAAAATATTATTCACATGCCTCTGAATTGGTTTCGCTTGACGATCCTTATCGGCAAGGAACCTACCTTGGACTGATCCGGTGTCTCGGTGAGTCTGGACAACTTGAAAGGGCTTTACTTATTTCTGCGGAGGTCATGAATGATTTCATGCAATCTGCACAATATTTTTTCGATATGGGAAACCTTTTCTTAAATATGGGGGGCGCGCATCCTGAAGAAGCAATGAGCAAATGGTTGCCAATGGCAGAGTCGGCATGGATGAAGTGCCTTGAAATTGGCGAGTGCCCTAGTTCAGATAGCTATTCCATCGGATTCGGTAGTTTTCTGGCTGCGAAAAATATTGCTGTAATTTATGGTGTACTGGGAAACACTAATCAAGAAAACAAATACCTTCAGCTTGCGGAAAAGTTGAAGTCGAAACACTTGTAGGTCGGCCCTGCGAAACTCACTTTCAATGCAATCGGTCCAAGCGAGGAATTCAAAAAAGCGGGGTTTTGGCAATTCCAGTTATGAACCGTTCACTGTTCAGTGGACGCCCATTCTCAAGGGACTCGGCGCGCTATGATTTCCATGCAAGATTTATAGCGAGCGCTGATGTGATAACTGAGTGGCTGAAACCCTTCTTCTGCAATTAGACGCATTAAAGAGGCTCTGCTGAAGTTGTGGTGATGTTCAATTTCACCCCAATATGGGTTCACTCCATCCGCATTCGACTTGCGCCACGAACCACAATCCAGGTTGGGGCATGAAATCATTACAAGCCCCCGCGGTTGCAAAGCGGAGTAGACCCGTTTGAGTGTGGCGCGGGGGTAAGGCACATGTTCTAGTACGTCAGCCAGTGAAATAACCTGCACTGGGTCGCTTACTTCCAAGTTGGTAAGGTCTCCAACCACAGCGCTATATCCTAGTTCCCTCAAGTGCTCCACAGCGGCAGATCGCGTGTCCATACCGATGGCCGCAAACCCATATTCTGCAGCGGTGATCACTAAGCCACCGCTTCCACATCCAATATCCAGCCAAACCGCGTTGTCAACAGCCCAGGCCGGCTGTTCCAGTTGAAACTGAACTCTTTCAATGGACTGCGCCCAGCGTGTACGCTCCAGGTCTAGGTTGAGTACCGCAATCTGCGATGGGTTAGATTTGCTGAAGAGCAGGGTAAGGCCATCAGGAGTAAAAAAATCTCGGCTGAAAATATGTTCGCATTGCTTGCAATGAACCCAATGCATATGCTCAGACAACCCTTGCTGCCACAGGGGATGTCCGTCGCAGCGGTCAACCCTCAATTCTGCAATTGAATTGCTTTCGCACAGCGGACAGGTTGCGAAGCTAGCGTAAAGCTGTGATGTTTCACTCACGGGAATACCGACTACTTCAATCCCATCTTGGTGAGAATATGGTTAACCTTGTCTTCCAAGGTTGCCTTGGTAAAAGGTTTGACGATGTAGCCTGCAGCGCCTTGCTGCGCCGCTAGAACGATGTCTTCTTTGCGAGCCTCGGCGGTAACCATCAGTACCGGAAGGTGCTTGAGTTTTTCATCCTTTTTGATCTCGCTCAGCAACTGAAACCCATTCATGTTGGGCATGTTGATGTCGCTGACAACGAAGTCGAAGTTTGAACTGCGCAGTTTCTGCAATGCTACTACCCCATCTTCTGCCTCGTCAGCATCGACAAATCCGCTTTCTTTGAGAAGATTGCGCACGATCCGGCGCATGGTGGAGAAATCGTCGACGACTAAAAAGCGTAGTTCTTTTGACATGGATTACCCCTTCGCGGGTGATTTTTGCATAATGTTGAGTATCACCGAATTTTGCCCCGAATCAACGCGTTGGCGGCACTGCCGGTGCCGTTTGCGGTGTTTCTGCATCTGTCTGAGCCTCCACGGGAACGCGCAGTCCCCCCAGAAGTCGTTCTTCGGCATCCTTTGTCATAACCAAAATACTGATGCGGCGGTTGCTGGGGCTCAATGGGTCTGATGGGTCGAACAGCAAGCTCGATGCCATACCAACAACCCGGGCAAGTTTGTCTTCTGGCATGCCGGCGTTGGCCAGTTCCCGGCGCGACGCATTTGCACGATCTGCTGACAGTTCCCAGTTGCTGTATCCCTTTCCGGCGTTTCCATAGGCACTTCGATCCGTATGCCCGTCCAGACTGATCTTGTTCTCGACGTCGAGCAGGGCAGTGCCAATCTCTCGCAAAATATCCCGCATGTAGGACTTCAGTGTGGCACTGCCGCTGTCAAACATGGGGCGCCTTTGGTCATCTACGATTTGAATTTGCAAGCCGTCCGGCGTAATTTCCAACTTAATTTGTGAGCTGAACTCTGCCAACTTAGGGTTGCTGGAAATGGCGGCCGCAATTTTGGCGCTCAGTTCGGCAAGCATCTTGGCGTCGCGCTTGGCTACTTCCGCCTTCTTTTGCTCTCCCGACATTCTCTTGGCCTTGCGGTCAGCGCCGTCGCCCCGTTTGGCTTGCCCTGAACTCTGTGTCAAGTCGCTGCCACCCCCGTTGACAACGCTGGTGCTCGCGCCAGCGCCACTGCCGCCTTGCATAGCGACCTTCATTGGAGACTGGAAATAGTCAGAAATCCCCTTCTTGTCGCCCTCCGACGTGCTTCCCAAAAGCCACATTAGCAAGAAGAACGCCATCATGGCCGTTACGAAGTCAGCGTAAGCAATCTTCCAGGCGCCACCATGCACCGCGTGGCCACCCTTTTTGACCCGCTTGATGATGATGGGCTGCAGTTTCTTTGCGTCCCCAGCCATGCTCAGGCTCCCATGGGCTTACTT
>JBAWYQ010000315.1:0-3669 GCA_037143475.1 Burkholderiales bacterium
TCATAAAATTCACATCTGGATTAACCCTATTGGAAAAAACCCTCATGAAAAAAGCTCTCACTATTGCAACTCTTCTCGGCTTGGCTGGCGCAGCGCAGGCTCAAGTCACTGTTTATGGTTTGATTGATGCCAGCTACGGCACCAACAAAGCTGTGGCTGACACCGGAGGCGCCAATGCCTACGACGCCATCCATTTTGGTAACGGCGTGCAGGGCAACTCTACCACCAAGATCGGCTTCAAGGGCACGACCGACGTGGGCGGTGGCATGAAGGCCAACTTCCAATTGGAAGGCGCCATCGCACGTCCTACGATCGCATTTAACCGCCAGTTGTGGGCTGGTTTGTCGGGTGGCTTCGGTGAAGTCCGTGCCGGTACCCAAGACTCCGTGCTGTTCCAGTCCCTGGCTGGTTTTGACGACAACGGCGCAGCCAATGACACGTTTACAGGCAACTTCAACGGTGTGCCAATTGCCGGCAACTTCACCACTCAGTTGGCACAGTACATTTCGCCGAACATGGGCGGCTTGACCGTGCGCGCCGGATTCAGTCCGGAAGGCAACTTCAAAAACAACACTGACGCAGTCACGACGCTGGCAACCAAAAACGCCAAGGCGAGTTTCGCATTGGCTGCTAACTACAGTGCAGGTCCAGTCTCTGCTGCATTGGCGTATGAAGCCAAGCCAGATAGCAACGGAAGCGATACGGTCGTGGGTGCCTTTAGCTATGACCTCCGTGTTGTCAAGTTGAACGCTATTTACGCCGACGGTGGCAAAAATGCCAAGGGCTATAAAGTTGGCCTGTCCGCTCCAGTGGGTGGCGCGACATTGGGCGTGGCATACAGCCAGAACGCTGACACCAAGGATTCTGGAACTGAATACTTTGTCAACAAGGCCGTGTTCAAGAACACCTACGCTTACCTGGATGCTGGCACCTTCCATCGTGATGCTGGCGTTACCAAAGGCGACTATCAAATCTACTCTGTGGGCATGATGTTCGTGTTCTAAATCGGTTTGATTCAGGCGTTAGCCTGATCATCTGATCCAAGAGCCTGCATGGTGAAAACCGTGCAGGCTTTTCTTTTTGAGCGCTTACGTGTAGCGCTTGCTGCGCAAATTGCCCTTCATGTCACTTAGCAGGGGTTGCAATGTCTCCCCGCCGATGCGCAGCGCCATGCAGGTTGCCAGAATGTCGATGATCATGAGGTGCAGCAGGCGCGAAACCATGGGGCTGTACTTGTCGAAACTCTCAGGGTGGTCGGCACTCAGGTGGATGTTGCCGGCACTGGCCAGTGGTGAGCCACTGGCCGTGATGACGATGGTAGTGGCCCCATTCTTCCGTGCAATATCGCACGCGTCCATCAGGTCGCGTGTGCGGCCCGAATTGCTGATCACCACAACACAGTCTCCAGGCACCATCATTGAGGCGCTCATCACCTGCAGGTGGCCATCGCTGTAGGCAACGGTGTTAACACCGAGCCGGAAAAACTTGTGCTGCGCATCCTGCGCCACCACGCCGGAGTTGCCCACCCCAAAGAATTGGATGCGGTGCTTGCCTTGGTAGGCCGTCATCAACGCCGCCATCGCCTTGTCAATGGCAAGGGTGCTGGCTTCATTGCGATACTTCAGGAAAGCTGCAACTGTGTTGTCGATGACCTTTACCATCACGTCAGAGGTTTTGTCGTCGGTGTCCACACTGCGGTGGATGAAGGGCACGCCCTCATTGACCGTGCCGGCCAGTTTGCGTTTGAAGTCGGAAAGACCATCGTAGCCAACGCTCCGGCAAAAACGAACCACAGTAGGCTTGCTCACGTGCGAGCGATCCGCCAGTATGCTCACCGGCAGCTTGGCAAAAGCCCGTGGGTCCGCCAGGCAAAGCTTGCCAACGCGTTGCTCGGCAGGTGCCAGCGATGGCAGTGCGGCCTGGATGCGGTCTAGCATGGCGTGTCGCAGTGACAAACTGTGGTGCGTATCATTTGATGGTTACACGAAATGGGATGAGATACTGTAACTTTGTTTCATTGATAATTCAAGCCATGAATCAACTCGACGCACTCAAGCATTTCACCACCGTGGTGGCCGATACGGGCGACTTCAAGCAGATGGCTGCCTTTCAGCCAACCGATGCCACCACCAACCCTTCGCTGATTCTCAAGGCCGTACAAAAGCCCGATTACGCACCCTTGCTCAAGGACACCGTGGCGAAGTTTCACGGGCGACCTATTGACGAAGTGATGGATCGCCTGCTGGTGCGTTTTGGTTGCGAAATTCTGTCCATCATCCCTGGGCGCGTGTCCACGGAGGTGGATGCGCGCCTAAGCTTCGACACGAACGCCACCGTGGCCCGTGGTGAGCGTTTGATCGAGTTGTACCAGTCTCACGGTATTGCCTGTGACCGGGTGTTGATCAAGGTGGCTGCCACCTGGGAAGGTATCTGCGCAGCCGAGCAACTGGAGCGCCGCGGCATCCGCACCAACTTGACCCTGCTGTTCTCGTTTTGCCAGGCGGTCGCGTGTGGCCAGGCCAAGGTGCAACTCATTTCGCCGTTTGTGGGGCGCATTTATGACTGGTACAAAAAGTCGGCGGGTACCACTTGGGTTGAGGCTGAGCGCGCTGGAGCCAACGACCCCGGCGTGCAGTCGGTCACGCAGATTTACAACTACTACAAGCGATTTGGCATCGCCACCGAAGTGATGGGCGCGAGCTTTCGCAATGTGGGTCAGATCACGGCGCTGGCCGGGTGTGATTTGCTCACGATCAGCCCCGACCTACTGGCCATACTGGCCGCGACGGACACCCCGCTGCATCGCGCGCTGGACGCCACAGCAGCGCGGGCCCTTGACCTGCAGCATGTGCATTTCGACGAGAACGCGTTTCGCCTGGCGATGAACGAAGACGCATTGGCCACCGAGAAACTGGCTGAAGGTATTCGCGCATTTTGTGCCGATGCCGTCAAGCTCGATCAACTCTTGCTAGGCTAGACCCATGATCCGCTGTGACCGAACCCCTGCCTGGGCTGCCCTGCAAGCGGCATTTGATGCTGGTGCCAACCGTTTTGATTTGCGCTCGGCCTTCGCCATGGATGCGCAGCGCTTTGACCGATTCAGTCAGAGCGCCCCCCATGTGTTCGCAGACTTGTCCAAAAATCTGCTGGATGCAGACGTCGAGGCACTGCTGCTGAACCTGGCCCGCCAGTGCGGCGTTCAGGAGCACCGCGATGCCATGTTGGCCGGGGATGCAATCAACACCACCGAACAACGCGCCGCAATGCACTGGTTATTGCGATATCCGCCCCTAGCCCCCGAGAATACTGCGCAAGCAGCTACTAAAAATGTAGCAGTGGAGTTGGTGGCGGTGCATGCCACGCTGGGTGCGGTGCTGGCTTACGCGCAAACGGTGCGTGATGATGCCGCCATTACCGACGTAGTGAATATTGGCATTGGTGGCTCGGATCTGGGGCCGCAGATGGCGGTGCTGGCGCTGGATGCGTTTGCCACTACCGGCAAGCGGTTTCATTTCGTGTCGAACGTGGACGGTCATGAACTGGATGCCACCTTGCGGCGACTCAAGCCCGAGAGCACGCTGTTCCTGATTGCCAGCAAGACCTTCACCACCATTGAGACCATGACCAACGCGCACTCCGCGAAGGCCTGGTTTACCGCGCAGGGTGGCA
>JBAWYQ010000316.1:0-3639 GCA_037143475.1 Burkholderiales bacterium
TGCCCATCGCGGAACTTGACCAGCAGCCCAGCGAATTACTTGACCACACTCAGTAAACGTGGTCATGGTGGAACGGTCCATGGGGGATGGTGGTGGGGTGGCTTAAACCGACAGGGCCGCGTATTGCGTCCAGAAGATTTGTTCCAGAAGCGGGAATTGCTTGAGAAACGGTATCCCTTGGATTAGTGGTTTCAGATCCTTGCCTTGGGCCTGTGCAATGGGCTTCAACTCGGACAGAAACAGGAACACTGCCTCGCTGGCAACTTGTGTGATCCCGGCGACCTCACTTTGCAAATCAGGGGCGGCCATCCAGCTCCCGAAGCGGTAAATCAGCTGAGTGGGGCTGTCAATGGCCTGGCGAAGGGCTAGACCGGTATGAGCCAGGCTCAGCTTGAAGACTTCCGCAACGATGGGCCAGGCCTTGAAGGTAAGGCACAGTTCCGAGGGGGAGACGTTAACGGTTTCCCCCTCCGCAGGGAAGTGCAACTCCAGACTTTCGTAGTTCTCCATGTCGATGCCCAGAATACGTTCCATGGCGACATAGGACTTACGAAATTGGGCGACGTCGTTTTGCTGGATAGCCTTTGTCATTGCCTGGCGAAACACCAGCTCCAGAGCCTGCAGTCCGTCTTTGTCCGAAGTGGAAAAATCAATCTTGGAATGCAATTGCCCATTTGCGTCGGTATGCCCCAGCATGTCGATCATGGCGTCCATCGATTGGTAAGCACAGGTCGGTTGGGCACTGCCCGTGGAACCGATGGAGCCTTGCTTGGTTGTGCGTGACTTGTTCTTGCTCATGGTGATCTCCTGAAAAATGAATGGGGGTTTAGACGGTGGTGGTTGCGGTATCGCCGGTGTTGGAACATGTTTGTGGCTGCAATCCCTGGCTGACCAAGAAGTCGGTGGCGGCCTGGACCATGAGCGACAAGCAGGCGTTTGGGCTGCCCAGCTTTTGCAGTGAGGTGTTGGCTACTATCAACGTAGCCATCGCTTGTGGGATGGTCTCGGGGCGTAGGGTTTTGAGAACCAGACGCTGATACAGGGCCAGGTCATGCGTGCCGTCGCTACCGGAATTCAGCACATCCATCATTCCTTGCAACTCAGAGATGGACTCCGCGTCATCGACATTGACACCGCGGCGGAGGATCCACGCGATGATGTCGTCGGGAGCCATATAGACGGCGTAGTGCAGCAGGCTCATGTCAGTGCCCTGGTCTTCGCCTTCAAAGAGCTTGATCTCAAAATGAAAGAGGTCGCTGCCAGATGCTTCCAGGTTCTTCACGGCCGATTGAAAGCCTGGAAGATCGTTCAACTCAATTGACGCCATCAGATGAATGACGATCAACATGTCGTCCATGACCCCGTTCTGAGCCTTCTGAATTGCCTGCGTTGTGGCTGCCGAGGCGGCCTGTTTGCGATCACGTTTGCGGTTTGCTGCTTTGCCCATTTGGTACTCCTAAGTGACTCGCTTCAACCCTGCGTCGAAGCGTGGAGGCGATGGTATGCCCAATACAATATGTAAAACGACTGTGTTACTACTTGTGGGTATATGAGGCGTAGGCGGCCATTGCGGTGACGCTTTGCGGCTCTTTGCGGCAGATGCAGACAATGCCTTCTTACCTGGTGTTGGTAGTGCCAGTGGGACGTATTGCCACGTCAAATGACTGTGAAATGGAGGTGCTTCGAAGGCGTCAGGGTGTCGCGATAGAATTTGAAGATGCCTTCCCCTGTGGGGCATGCCGTTTATGGAGGTGCCGAAAGTGCCAAACGAAGGCAAACGACAATTTGCGATGTCAGATGAGGAGCGCGAGGCCAAAATAGCCATTTGGTCGAGCTATTCTGATGTTGTGCTCACACGCATTCGCATGCAGTCGGAAGAGGCTGCCGCGTTTCTCGGAGTGTCGGAGCGGACAATGCAGGATGAACGCACCGCGGCCAAGAACGCGGTAGATAAAGACCTGCCGGTAGATCCAGAAGAAATACGCTCAATCCCGTGCCGCGGCTCTGGAACGATTTGGTACTCCGCGTTTCATTTACTTGAATACCTGGACAGAACGACTTTTAAGGTTGGCGCTGGCAAGCGCATGCCGGACCATTTAAAGGGCGCCGGCGTGAAAACACAGAAAAAGACGCCGGCCGATGGTTGGGCCCAACAGCTCACAGTCAATGCCCGGAAGTTCATGGGGTGGATGCAGACTGCCGATGCAGTTTCTACTTGGCCGTTTTCGATTCAGAAGGATGGCCGTCCCATGGATCTGCACACCGCAATGATGGAAGACAAGCTGACCGGCAAGGCAGAACGCTTGAACTTGCGCGAGTTCAGCGACAGACTGGCGAACGTGGCAAATGCTGGGACTTCTAGTGGAGTGCGGCAAGAATTGGATGATGGAACACCTCAAGCCAAGAAGCCCGAAAGTGACCGCAGAGATCGCTGGACCAAGAACGGTGGGCCTGTGTGAGCTCTGAATACTCGTTTGAATTCCCCTCTCACCTGTGCTGCGAAAGTTGCTCGGGCTGAACCTGCCGCACTGTCGGATGCTTTGCCTGTGCCTTGTGGCCAGCTCCAGTGACTAAACGATCAACCTCCCTTTGCACGGCAGATGCGCGACTCAAAATCCCTTCCAGCGCCGGGCGCACGTTTCGAGCGGAACGAACGACGGCTTGAACCATAGGCATTTGGATCGCCATGCGAACGGTCCCGACCATGACGCCTTCGAACCGTGCCCGTTCTTTTTGCATCAATGCAAAAAGCCTGTCTGTCGAAGCCTGAAGCCTGACCAGGATCACGGAAGTCGGTTGCCCACCAGCCCGATCAGCATCCGTCAGATCCCATGCATGCAGCTTGGTCATGTTCTGACTGGCCTTTGCCAGCAAGGTGGCACGGTCTGATTCCAGCATGTGAATGTTGAGACGTTCACGATGCCGGGTCGCCATTACGTAAAAAAGCTCTTTTGACAGAAACGTCCCCGGCACTGCGAACACGGAGTCCACCGTCATGCCTTGCGAGCGGTGTACGGTGGTGGCGAACGCGTGATCGATTTCCCCCATGGCACGACTATTGAGTCGAACTAGATTCGGTGCCCCATCATCCTTGGGCGTGTCCAGTTGGCACAGCAAATCCAGCGACCCATCGGGTTGGCGCGAAATCGCCATGACGGTGGCAAACTCGTTCTTGGCGATGTTTGCCCTCAAGCCAGGTTTTGGTTTCCTGGAATCCTTTGGTTTTGCCGCTTGCGTCGCGCGCTCTTCAATGGCTTGCCTTTCCTTGAACACCAGCCGGTCCCCCAGACTGAGCTCCATCCCGGTATCGGGCAACTTCCACGCGCCATGCAGCTTGCCAGCAGATTTGAGTCGTTCCCGCACCACGGCGTTCAGGGCTTTGACCTGCGCATTGGTAGTGGCCAGAATCAATTTCTGGGCAGGTATCGCAGGGTCCTGGAGATAGGCCTGCGCTATATCCTCGCCAAGATGCGTGGCGGTCATTGCGCCGTGCACGCAGTTGCGGCTTTCATACTCCCGCAGCCCTTCACCCACAAACCCTTGAGAGAAATACATGCTGGCCTGCTTGGCCCAGTCCTGCTTTTGGCGGCTGATCCGGTTCCAGTCCGCCAGATTGCGTCCCAGGTACATCAGGGCGTC
>JBAWYQ010000317.1:0-3621 GCA_037143475.1 Burkholderiales bacterium
ACTCCAAGGGAGGTTGTCAACTTTGAACAGATAGCAGCTTACTCCAATGCGATGCGAAAGTGTTGATCTGTCGCGTCCGAATGCACGTCCAGTGTCGCCTGGAGCCAGTCCCGCACGACCCTGAAAATGGCGGACATACTGTCCATGCCTAAACGCCCATTGGCGGTCAACCCGCCGCGCAGGCTCTTGACTGACGAGTGGATTGACACCGCCAGCGCCTCGAATCCAACCGTCCCGATCACCACATCACGCAAGATCAAACGGGCGGCTTCGGGCTCACCACCCAAAAACAGGCCTGCCGCCTGGTCCAGCATGAGCTTGAAATAGTGGTGGTCGCGTTTGGCAGCGCCATAGCCTGTCCATTGTGAATGTGATCCGCTAGGGCAAACCGTCTGAATCATTTCCATGACCATCTCCTTGTTTGGTTGACTGGGTTGCATGTGAACGCTCTGCTTCAGACGGACACAACGGCCAACGCAAGAGCGACTCGACGGATTTCTGCCCCACCGACCCAAGTCGTGACCCAGAGGCGGCGCAGACTGATGGCGCAGTGGTTCACGGCGATGGCGGCGTACTTCAGCATGTAATCAGAACTTGAAGTTCACACCCACATACACCGAGCGACCCATGCCCGGAACGGCGGTGCCCCACTGCGGGTAGTTGGGCAACGCAGGGTTGCTCATGGTGGTGCCCTGGCCAGTGTAGGCGCCGCCCGTGGGCAGGTAGTAGAACTTGTCGAACAGGTTCTCCACGCCCAGGTCTAGGCGCACCTGCTTCCAGGCATAACTGGTACGCAGGTTGACCAGGCTGTAGCCAGGGGTTTTGATCTCGTTGCGCACGCCAGACACCGTGTCCTTGGCTTGCACCATCAATACCTCCAGGCTGTTGTCCCAGCCATCCAACTTGTGCGTCAGCGCCAGCTTGGCGTTGAGCGGCATGATGTTGTACAGGCCGTCACCCGTGTCCTGATTGGTGCCGTTGGTGTAGTTCAGCAAGCCCTTGAATCCAAAGTCGCCCCAGGCATTCTTGGCCAGCGGCATATGGCCCGACAGG
Organism: Burkholderiales bacterium; assembly: GCA_037143475.1. Lineage (GTDB taxonomy): Bacteria > Pseudomonadota > Gammaproteobacteria > Burkholderiales > Burkholderiaceae_C > Allorhodoferax. The sequence goes on from JBAWYQ010000317.1 coordinate 1,054, forward strand.
TCAAGTCCGTAAATTCGCGCCGACTGGTTGACGAACTTGAGGACGCTGAACTGGTTTTTAACAAGCGTGGTGGACGCCAGGTTGGTGGTGGCGTTCCACTGCACGGCGTCGATGTAGTCAGTCACCTGAGTGGTGTGCGGCGTGGCCTTGAAACCCCAGCTGCCGTCCGCGGCATGCCAGTCAAAGGTGGCCGAAAGCTTGTTGGCCTGCTCAGGCTTGAGGGTGAGGTTGCCGAAGTAGCCATTGCCGTCACCGATAAAATTGTTCATCAACGCAGCCATCTGCCAGCTGGACCAAGTGAAGCGTTCGTACACGTTAGGCGAGCGGGTCTTGTGGGCAAAGCCAAACTCAATGGCGTAGTTATCACTGGCGGTGTAGCTGGCCGCAGCGGTCAGGTCCACATTGTTGTCTGTCGACTTGCGGCCCAGAGCGTTGAAGGTGTTGGCGTCGCGCGCCTGGTTGCCCATGCCGGCCGGGTTGTAGCCGATGGCTGTTCCCGCATCCATGTTGACCTGCTCGTAGCGCGCGCCCAAGAGCGTCATCCACTGTGCACTCTTGCGGGCTTCCCACTCGGCAAATACAGCGCTGCGGTCGCGCTGGCCGTCTTTGATGTTCCAGAACGTACCGGGGAACATGCCCCCGCCGGATGGTGTCCACCAGTCGTTGATGCGGTATTGCTGGGCTTCACCTCCTACACGCAACACATCTTGCTGGGTGAGGTTGATGTCTGCCTTCACGTTGAATCCTGTAGTCTTGCCTTCAGTAAACATCGGCATGCCCGCTGCACAGGTGGAGCTGATGGGCGCGCAGGGTTGAGTCGAAACCAAGGAGCCCGCCATCATCGATCCCGAGCCGTACCAGAATCGCTTGTCGGCACCAAAATCCATGAAGTGGTCCACCTTTTCCTGGTAGGCGCGCACCTCCAGTGCGCCCCAGTCAAACTGGCCCGCATAGCGCAGGTTCACGCTGCGCTGGGTGTTGTCAAGCATGTCCATGCGCTGGTTCGGATAGAGCTGAAAGGGCATGTCCTGAAACCCCAGCTTGGCCTGGAACAGGTGATTGTCGTTCTTGAACGCCACGCCCACGGTCTGGTTGCGCGTCTCGTACGCCGTGGAGCCCACCTCGTTGCGCGGCAGGTCGTGCGCAGCGCGGCCGGTGAAGTCGTAGGTCTTGAAATCGGCACCCGCCGTGTAGTTGTCGGCCTTGCTGGTGGAGCCGCTGTAGCTGATATTGAACGCATCGGTGGCATGCATCACGGAAACGTTGGCGCCACGCGCCTGGTTGTTGCTGCGGTAAAACGTGCCCAGTTCGCCCTTGGTGATGCTTTGACCAGCTGCCGCGAATTCGGGTGCACGCGATTCCGCGATGATGGTGCCGCCGATGCTGTCACCACCGGCACTGACCGGCGTAATACCGGCAAAGACCTTGAGCAAGCCCACGTTGGTCGGGTCAAGGTACGACAGCGCCGGGTTCATGTGGTTGGGGCAGGACGCAATCAGGTCCATGCCGTCCACCTTGATGCGCAGGCGATCGTCGGCCAGGCCGTGGATGGCGGGCAGGCTGGACACGCCACCGGCACCGTACAGGCTCACACCGGGAACATCGGACAGCAGACTGGCCGTATCGCTGGTGGCGGGCAGGCGCGACGCCAGGCTGGCTTTGTCCAGTTTGGTGGCGCCGGGTGCGGTGTTGTCATGTTTGGAATCACTGACGGTCACCGCCGGTAACGTGATGGCTTTGACATCGGCAGCCAGGGCGCTATTGCACAGCAGGCACAGTGCGGGAACGGCAAGCGATATTGCCAGGGGAAGTGTTTTGATTTTGAAATGCGACATGTTCGGGACCTCTTCTTCACTATAAAAAGCGCCTCCAGCCCCCGTAAAACGGGCGCAAGACGCTATGAATTCAATAGCTCAGAGGTGGCCCGGTGGCCCACGCGGCGGCGGCGCGAACGAGTGTGCTGTGGAATAGAAAAAAGCCTGCCAGACTGGGGCCTCTCGCTGCCCATCCTGAACTAGGAAGGTGTAAGGCAATGGGTCGTTCGGTGAAGCAACGCGGTCTGTGGTTTGCAGGCAAAACTGGCAATGCGCGGGCGGTGCTGCCGACCCGGGCAGGGGAGTGGAGTCGTCTGCCGAAGCGGCGACATCGGCGGTCACCCACCGTGGGCCTTCGGTGGTGCAGATTTCAACGCCCTGCGTTGCCTGCCCTTTGACAAGCATCAGGGCATGAGACACCGTTGGTGTCAGCGCGCCCAACACTGCGATGAGCACAGCCAGCCACACCGCCCAGGGGCGGCGTAGTGCGGTGCGACGCAGTGTCAATGGCATTGAAAAAATGCCTGTTCTTACATTTTGTGCTTGCTGTGGTCCATGGCGGGCATGTCAGCCGCTTTGGCTCCGGGTGGTGTCATCGACACCGGAAGCGTGAGTTCCGTTTTGGTTTCGACACCTTTGGAGTCCTTGAAGACCAATGTGAGGGCAATCGTGGTGTCCTTTTGCAATGTACTCTTGAGATCCATCAACATGACGTGGTAGCCACCCGGCTTGAGCTCCACCGCCTTGCCCGCCG
>JBAWYQ010000318.1:0-3596 GCA_037143475.1 Burkholderiales bacterium
CGCACCGACTCATACGCAGCCAGCTGTTCGGCCTGATTGATGGTGGTCACCACCTTGAGACCCATGGTGTACGCGGCGTCCTGGTACTGGGTGAACATGCTCTGGCGCACCATTTCGGCAACAAAAGCGCCATGACCTTCAAAGGCAGGGCCGTCCTTGACGGCTATGCGCTCCGCGATGGCCTGGGTAAATTGGGCCTGCGTGATGTAGCCCAGGCGCAACATACTTTTGAGCACCAACCGCTGGCGTTGCTGGGCGCGCTCCGGGTTGACGGCCGGATTGTGGCGTGCCGGGTTCTGTGGCACACCGGCCAGCATGGCGGCCTGGGCGATGCTCAATTCCGGCAAGGACTTGCCAAAGTAAGTGCGCGCTGCGCTGGAGAACCCGTAGCTGCGCTGGCCCAGATAAATCTGGTTCATGTACAACTCCAGAATCTGGTCCTTGGTCAGCGCCTCTTCAATGCGGTAGGTGAGCAGTGCTTCTTTGAGTTTGCGCGTCAGCGTGCGCTCCTGGGTGAGGAAGAAGTTGCGCGCCACCTGCATGGTAATGGTGGAGGCGCCCTGCTTGACGCCACCGGTCAGGTCAGCCACCAAAGCCCGTGCCAGACCGATGAAGTCCACGCCGCTGTGGGTGTAAAAGCGCGAGTCTTCAATCGACAGCAGGGCATTTTTCATGAGAACCGGCGTGTCGGCAATGGCCACAAAATCGCGGCGCTCCTGGCCAAATTCGCCGATCAGCACGTTATCGGCCGTGTACACGCGCAGCGGCAACTTGGGCCGGTAATCAGTCAACGCGTCCAGCGTGGGCAGACCGGGGATCAGCACCAGCACAACGTAGCCCGCCAGCACGGCAACAGCCAAGGCCATCAGGGCAGCAAGGCGCACTATCCATTGCACGGCGGTGTGGCCTTTCGGCGGGAGGGTTGAAGCGTTCATGGTTCCGGCCAACCCGGTGTGTGTCCCGACTGGCCGGCGTATTGTGGCCGAGTAACGGAAGTCGGCCGTTAAAATCGCTCTTTCATCATCTCAGGCCCTGTGGTCTCTCCATGTCACCTGCCCCTCCCGCTGCTCCCGCTGTACCCACCGTCCTGGTGACCGGTGCGGCACGCCGCCTGGGCCGGGAAATTGCGGTGGCGCTGGCAGCCGCAGGCTGGCGGGTCGCCGTGCATTACCGGAGTTCGCTCGATGATGCTACCAAAACAGTAGCTGACTGCGCAGCTTTGACGGGGGGTGCAGCCGCTTTTATCGCAAATCTGGATGATGAAATGGCGGTGCGCGGGCTGCTACCGACCGTGGTGCAAGCCATGGGCCATGTAGATGCGGTGGTCAATAGTGCATCCACCTTCGAGCATGACACCAACGCCAGCTTCAGCTTTGCCGCCATGGAAAAGCATATGCGCAGCAATGCCGGCGCGGCCATTCTGCTGGGGCAGGCACTGCACACGCATGTCACGACGCGCTGCGAATTGCCCGCCGGGCCGCCCCAAGGGCAATTTGCCCCCTCGGGGGGCAGCGACCCGCGCAGCGGCGGAGCGTGGGGGCGTGGAGTCGTGGTCAACCTGCTGGACCAGAAGCTGTGGAACCAGAACCCCGATTTTTTCAGCTACACCCTATCCAAAGCTGCTCTGGAAGCCGCCAACACCATGCTGGCGCTGGCATTGAGTCCACTGGTGCGGGTGGTTGGCGTGGCGCCTGGGCTGACACTGACCAGCCACTTGCTGAGCGACGCCAAGTTTGAGGCGCTGCACAAGTTGTCGCCACTGGGGCGCTCATCCACAGCGCAGGATGTGGCCTCTACCGTGCTGTTTGCGCTGCAAAACCAGTCCATCACCGGCACTACCTTGCTGGTGGACGGCGGCCAGCATTTGATGCGTTTTGAGCGCGATTTTTCCCTGATGTGAAGGCAATCAAGTCCATGCAGAAACCGATGCAACACACCACGGGAAACCAGATTTTGACCCTGACCGGACTGCGCTTTGACGCCAGCCTGGGCATTCTGGAGTCCGAAAAAACAGCGCCGCAGCCCATCCAGGTGGACGCTGAACTGAGCTTGGGCCCGCAACCGTTGCTACCACACGACGATGACATTCACCATGTGCTGGACTACCGCAAGGTGCGCCAGATCATCATCAACGAATGCACGGCTGAACACGTCAACTTGCTGGAAAGCCTGATTGGCAAGCTGGCGCACCGGTTGATGCAGCTGCCCGGCGTGCTGGGTGTGCGGGTCAAAATCGCCAAATTGGAGATTTTTGACGACTGCGAAGTGGCGATCCGGGTCGAAGCCGGCCAATGGTGATGCAGCGAATTGGGGTTGTGTCCCCATTTTGAGTGCCCCGGTTGTCGGAAAATCAAACATTGAACCAAATGGGGCTCTGACCCCATTTCACGTCGCAATCGGAGAAATTGTCGAATGAGCGCAGTCTGGATAGAAAACGAAGTAGTGCCCACAGCCCATGAGGCCAAGACCCCGCATGACGTGGCGCAGCGGGCTGCCTACGAGGTCAACAAGCTCGAAAAGCGCCTGTGCCGCCAAATGGGCCAAGCCATCATCGACTTCAACATGATTGAAGAGGGCGACCGCGTCATGGTGTGCATGTCGGGCGGAAAAGACAGCTACGGCATGCTCGACATCCTGCTCAAGATGCAGCAGCGCGCGCCCATCGATTTTGAAATCGTGGCCGTGAACCTGGATCAGAAACAGCCGGGCTTTCCTGACCACATCCTGCCTGAGTACCTGAAAAGCCTGGGCGTGGAGTACCACATCGAGACGCAGGACACCTACACCATCGTCAAGCGCAATATCCCCGAAGGCAAAACCATGTGCAGCCTGTGCAGTCGACTGCGCCGCGGCATCCTGTACAGCGTGGCGCGGGGGCTTAAATGCAACAAGCTGGCGCTGGGCCACCACCGCGACGACATGCTGCAGACGTTTTTTCTGAATATGTTTTTCGGCGGCAAGCTCAAGGGAATGCCACCCAAACTCGCCAGCGACAACGGCGAATTCATTGTGATCCGCCCGCTGGCCTATGTGGCTGAAAAGGACCTTATTCGCTGGGCAGATCACCGTCATTTCCCCATCATTCCATGCTCGTTGTGCGGCAGTCAGGAAAACCTGCAACGTGTGCAGATCGGCAAGATGCTGCGGGAGTGGGAGAAACAATACCCCGGGCGCACCGAGACCATGTTCACGGCGCTGCAAAACGTGGTGCCTTCGCACCTGATGGACCACAAGCGCCACGACTTCAAGAACATCCTGGCGACAGGCGTGCCCGATGCCGATGGCGACCGCGCCTTTGACGCGGAAGAGATCACCCCACCGGCTCTAACTGGCCTGCCTGGCCTGCAAGTGGTGATGGCATGAACACGAATATGAACGCCACCCGCATCATCGCCATCCGCCACGGTGAAACCGCATGGAACGTGGACACCCGACTGCAAGGCCACCTGGACATTGGTCTCAACCAACGCGGCCAATGGCAGGCGCAACGCGCTGCCCAGGCTTTGGCCGATGAAGACATTGCCGCGATTTACAGCAGCGATTTGTCACGCGCACGCGCCACGGCGCAGGCCATTGCCGACCAATGCAGCGGTGAC
>JBAWYQ010000319.1:0-3538 GCA_037143475.1 Burkholderiales bacterium
ACCAGTCGGATGATTGGCGGCGGATTTGACCGGAAAATCGAACTGAGTGGCCTCATCCCATAGCCCCTTCATCCACTGTCTGTGCTGCATGGCCATCGACAAATTCAGTATGGACTTGCACCTCTCTATAGTGGTGTGACTGGCTTGGTAAACAGCTTGTAGCGAAGCGTCTGCAGGGTGTGCTGAAAAGGCTTGGTGAGCTCCTTGATTCTGTTCTCATAGTTGGCCCGCCCCCGGTAAGTGGGCCATACCGTCTCAGCAGGCGAGTCCATGTCGCTGATCAGTGCGCTAAAGCGGTACCGTCCAATCACCGGGTCATCGGCAAACAGATTCAAGGTCTTGCCCTTGGGACTATTGCGTTGATCGATATGCTGGCGAAAACCCGTCACCTAATGGGGTTGGCTCCAGCTGTCGCCCTGGTAGCGAAAGCGGTTGAGCTCAATGCCTGGTACCACTTTGGGGTTGTCATCCACAAGTCCCGGCAAACCATTGCGCTAGAGAACGGGGTCGTGGCGTGTGACATCGCCATGCTCGAACCGGTTGGCGCCGCACCATACCGAGAGCATGAATTGGCAGATGAATTGTTCGGGTGCGTAGCCGCGGTTGGAGCCGGGCTGGGGCAAGCCCGATTGCGATAATGCATCGTCAAATCCCAGGTGATCGAGCATGCGCTTCATTAAGCCCAAGCCGCCCCAGGCGGTGATTTCTTTGTCCGTAAACCGCAGCTCAAAGTTCATGGCAACTCCGCACTGAAACCGCGATCAGCTACGTCACCCAAGAATCAGCCAATTCTTCAAACAAATCAAGCACTTGCGCTAATGGCTTCCATTGGACATTGGGCTAATGGGAAATTTGCGTTCAATGATCGCTCACTCTAAACGACCCAAGCGGCTATCCAGTGGCGTGACAAAGGAGTTCTGCTCCCAGCCGGTTGCAAGCTGGCTTTCCGAGTAGCCCGATGTGTTTGTCATAACGGAGTCCGGTTGGCTGGCTGCATTGCTCTTGCTACTGCGCTGACGGTCCACAATGGCATGCAGGTTTTCGCTTACATCCCGGAATTGAGATTCCAGTTGGCTGGTTGCACCGCCGCGTGCAGCATGTTCACCCAGGAATGCAGTACGGATTCGAATCAGGTGTGGCAAATTGTCCGGGTCCACTACCCAGTAATGGATGCCGCAATGGGCGAGTAAGTTGTGCTTCAGTGTCTGGTTACTCATGGATAGGCCCCTGGGGCCGGGTACATCGACGCATCCAATGACCTTCCCATCCGTATTGCACACTGTGAATGTGCAATACACCCCGTTGAGCAACTGATACCACTTGGCAGCTTCACCTGAGGTGATGGGGGTAGTAAATCGGGTTACCGGCAGTTTGACGAGAACTTGCTGGTCAAACATCACTTTTGACAGCCAAAGCCAAACCTGCTTTTCGCGGTTGTTGACCAGGGGCCGCATTTGAAGGGGCCACTCCTTTGGAATATGTCGACGCCTATGCTGTGCCGATCGGTGATACCAATACAGCAACGCAGTCCCTACTCCGATTCCGATGAGAAAAGAAACTACCATTTAACGCCCCCCGGCTAATTTCCATCTAACGTGGCTACTATTCGATGGCTAAGTTTACTGCGATTGGCGTGACGACGCACTACCCAACTGTAGACAATGGCATTAGCGATGGCAGGACATCAGGCATTTGTGACAAGATGGCCCAACTTCGTAGCCCGATAGCCACTTATTTCAATTCAAGTAGAGAAACATGCAGCTTCAGGAAATACTGTATTCACAAGGCTTTGGAACCCGGCGGGTGTGCGCGGGTCTGATTCAGCAGGGGTTGGTTCAGGTCTATTTGGAAAACTCAGATTCAGCCCCTGTCAGTATTCATAACTCTGCTATGGAATTTGAAGCCAACGGCCTGCATTTTCGGGTTCAGGGTGTGGACTGGGAGTACTTCGAGAAAGCCTATTTGCTGTTAAACAAGCCTGCTGGAACCGAATGTTCACAAAAACCTTCCACCTATCCAAGCATTTACACCTTGTTGCCATCACCCTTGCGATTACGCCCTCAGAAAAGTGCGGTACAGGGCGTTCAGGCGGTGGGGCGCCTTGATCAGGACACGACCGGGTTGCTGCTTCTCAGTGATGACGGGCAGTTCATCCACCAGATGAGCTCTCCCAAGAAGCACAGCCCCAAGGTTTACGAAGTGACGGCCAAGCACCCGCTGGATGAAAAACAGGTGCAGCGCCTGTTGGCGGGCGTGGTTTTGGATGATGACCCCAAGCCCGTGCGTGCCGCTGCCTGTGAGATTGTGGACGCAGACGGTGCAGCGCTGCACCTGCGCCTGACCCTTACCGAAGGGAAATATCACCAGGTCAAGCGCATGCTGGCGGCTGTTGGTAACAGAGTAGAGGCACTTCACCGTTCTCGGATCGGCGCGCTGGAACTGCCGGATGACCTGGCGCCAGGACAGTGGCGCTGGCTGCGACCGCAGGATTTGCAGAAATTACAGGTCAAGACCGACTGAGCGCCTTGCTCATGTGGGGCAAGGGTCCAGGCCAGGCTTCTGTTATACCGGGTTCTATAATCTGCGGCGAGTCCACCGGGCAGGTGTCTTTCGTCCCTAACTACAAGCAATGCAATCGAACTTTTTTACATTTTCCCGGGTTTGTTTTTCGATACTGGTCGGTTTGTTTTTGAGCTTTGAGTCCATTGCAAATACTGCTAACGGTGCGGCGGGTACGGTATTTCTCGAGGACATGACATCTCCCGAGTTACGGGCTCGTATTGCAAACGGGGCGACCGTCCTCCTGATTCCGATTGGTGGCACCGAGCAAAACGGCTCCCACATGACGTTGGGCAAGCACAATGTTCGTGTTCGCTACCTGTCGGGTCAGATTGCGCAGGTCTTGGGCAATGCCGTGGTGGCACCCGTGCTGGCTTATGTGCCCGAAGGGGCCGTCCATCCGCCCGTCGCACATATGCGATTTTCCGGAACCATATCGATTCCAGACGCAACATTTGAGTCTGTTTTGGAGGGTGCCGCACGCAGTTTCAAGCAGCATGGTTTTCGTGACATTGTTTTCCTGGGGGACCATGGCGGCTACCAAAAGAATGAGATGCGCGTGGCCGGCAAGTTGAACCGGGAATGGTCTGGTGATGGCTTTACACGAGTTCATGCACTTACCGAGTATTACCAGATCACTCAGACGGAATATGTTCAAAAGCTGAAGTCACAAGGGTTCACGGGCGCTGAGATTGGCACCCACGCAGGCTTGGCCGATACTGCACTGGCGTTGGCCGTCGACCCTGCACTGGTGCGCCAAGAAATGCTTATCCCGAGTGCAAAGTTCGACGCAGCGCAGGGCGTAGCGGGCGACCCGCGCCGAGCCACCGCTGCCGTCGGCAGCATGGGCGTACAACTCATCATTGACACCTCGGTTAAATCCATTCGTAGCGCGATTCAAAGTCGCGCTCAGCGTTAATTAGTAAATTGGAGCTTCGTTGAATCCACTGTGATTTTTCAAGCCATTGCTAAATTCAGC
>JBAWYQ010000320.1:0-3523 GCA_037143475.1 Burkholderiales bacterium
GGCTGAGAGAACCTATGCAACCATTTTTGGCCCGGTAGGCCAATCTTCACAGACGATTCCGGGCTACCGCGTCAGAGCATACGCCGGAGGTCACTACCTTGGTGTCAACGATAGTGGAGCCGTGCATCTGTACTACCTTGGGCCTCTGAACAACAATGCGGTTCTGGATCTGGGCTTGTTGTCGGGCTGGGTAGCGCAAGCCGGGCCGTAACGTCAAGCTCTAAAGCCTCAAGCGCCAAACGCGCCTAAGCGAAGGCCCGCTTTAGGGTGGGCAGATCAAGAATCTCAGCACCCGCTATGCGTCTGCTGGAGCCGGTCGCAAGACATGTCCAATTCGAGGTTTCTGGCAGGGTTTGTGGGGAGCAGGTCACCTAAGTTAGATGCGCACGGACTGCTTTAAATACATGCTATCGAGATAACGATTATTACCACGCTAGATTCAATTTAGTCATAAACTCGATAAATGCAAAAGTACGAGGTAGCCAGTTTGGCAAAAACAATTAGCCCAGAAATCGATGGATTTCCAGGAACGGCTGAGCTTGCCGCCCTGCGCGCTTGGTACTCAGGAATGTCCACCCGGGATGCTGTTGACCAGTATCTGGGTGACCAACGGCTTTCGGGGCAGTCTTCACGATCCCAAATAGGGAACATCCGCAGGAAACTGGCGACCCTTGCAAGGCTTCGTAGACGCGACGATCTTGCCAGCGCCTTTGAGCATCCGGAATCGGATCGTATCCCGCAGAGCCGCACGGCTGTTGCCGCCATCGAATTGCTGCGCACCATTACCCCGCCAGCGCCGCAAATCACCGACGATATCGTTTTGTGGTTGTCTGAGCGCTCGGTGCGGTCCTTGAAAGCCCATGGCATCAACACCCTGGCCGACCTGACTGTGCGCGTACCGCGCCGGCGGCGCTGGTGGGTGGCTGTACCTGGGCTGGGAGTGACTGGTGCCCGGCAGATTGAGGCCTTCTTTGCCCAGCACCCGCAGCTTGTTGAGCGCGCTCGTGCCCTGATCGTTCGCAATGCCCAGCAGGAAGTGCAGCCCTGGGAGATGCTCGTGGTGCCCGGTGAGGTGGATGGTTCCCGTGGGACCTTTCGTGCGCCACCTGAGAGTTGCACACTGAATTCTGCCAATGACTACGAAGCTGTCCAGGCTTGGCTGTCCTTGCACGAGTCGGCCGCCACCCAGCGTGCTTACAGAAAAGAGGCTGAGCGACTGATCCTGTGGGCTATCGTTGAGCGCGGCAAAGCACTATCTTCCCTGAATACGGAAGACGCCATTGCTTATCGGGCGTTTCTACGGCACCCGACACCGGCCAGGCGGTGGATTGGCCCACCCCAGGCGAGAACATCACCGGACTGGAAACCCTTTGTGGGCGGTTTGGCACCCCGCTCAGTGGCCTATGCCTTAGCGGTTCTTGGTGCCATGTTTCGCTGGCTCATGGAGCAGCGCTATGTGCTGGCCAACCCATTCTCTGGGGTCAAAGTGCGTGGTGCTTCGCACGCGGCACCTATGGATACGGGGCGGGTGTTCTCTGAAGGGGAATGGGCCATCATCCGTGCAGTGGCCGACGGGCTGGAATGGACCTATGGCTGGCAGGTACCGGCGGCGCAGCGTTTACGCTTTGTGCTGGACTTTGCATATGCCACGGGACTTCGGGTCAGCGAGCTGGTCGGTGCCAAACTGGGGCAGATCGAAGTTGATTCGCATGGGGACCACTGGATCAAATTGGTTGGAAAGGGCAGCAAGTCAGGCAAGGTTGCATTGCCGCCGCTGGTGCGCTCGGCTTTGGACCATTCTCTTATGCAGCGGGGTTTGCCCATCACGCCAGCGCATTGGAAGCCTTCCACCCCGTTGATTGCCGACCTGGGCGAACCAGACGGCAAATCGGGCATCACCGCCACCAGGGTATGGAGCCTCATGAAGCGCTTCTTCACTACGGTGGCGATTGCAATCGAAAAGGAGGCACCTGCCACTGCGGAAAAGCTGCGAAAGGCCAGTCCGCATTGGATGCGGCATACGCACGCCACGCATGCTTTGGCGCGCGGTGCCGAACTGACCACCGTACGCGACAATTTGCGCCACGCGTCGGTGGCCACAACGTCGATCTACCTGCACACCGATGAGGTCAAACGGGCTAGGCAGATGGGGGATGCGTTTGCGGCGCGGCCATAAAGGGATGGGCAGGATAGCGCGTTCTTTTAACTCTACTTTATTCCATTGACGGAATATTCCATCGAGGCTATACTTGCCGCATGATTTGGGATGTTGAGTACACAGACGAATTCGGCGAGTGGTGGAACGGTCTGTCTGAAGATGAACAAGAGTCTCTGGATGCATCCGTGCGCTTGCTGGAGGATCGAGGCCCGAATTTGGGGTTTCCTCACAGCAGCGGGGTTAACGGATCGAAACACAGCCATATGCGTGAATTGCGCACACAGCACGATGGGCGACCGTATCGAACCCTATATGCGTTTGACCCTAGACGTTCGGCCATCCTGCTGATCGGAGGCGACAAGACTGGGGACGACCGGTGGTATGACGTACACATCCCGATTGCGGACGGACTCTACGATGAACACATAGAGCAACTTCGGAAGGAAGGACTAATAAATGGCAAAAAAATTCTCTGACTTGCGCTCGCGCATGGCACCCCAGGCCCAAGCGAGGGCAGCGGTTAAGGCGCAAGCGATGCTTGCCGAAATGCCACTCAACGAATTGCGGCAAGCCCGTGGCCTGTCTCAAAAGATGCTGGCCGAGGTGCTGCACGTCCAGCAGCCGTCTATCGCCAAAATGGAAAAGCGCACGGACATGTATCTATCAACGCTGCGCAGTCACATTGAAGCGATGGGTGGGCAGTTGGACGTGATTGCGCGCTTTCCGGATGGCGCGGTCAAAATAAGCAACTTTGGTGATCTGGGGTCCGCTGCGGTAGCGTGACTATTCCGGGCGAGTGGAGCCCAAGGGTTAACCCTTGGGCCTTACCGATACGATTTGCACCTAAACCGAGATTACCCCTTATTGCTGGATCTTCTGCAGGCTTTGGAGCAAGTGCATGCAGGCCAGACCGCCAATGGTTCCGGGGATGCTTGGCCGCAATTGGACCGACCTGCGTTGGTCGCAGCCCTGGGGTCTATGGTGGTGTTGCTGCAAGCCGATGACATGGAGGCCATGAACGCCATGGCAGAGTTGCAGCAGCAGTTTGGCGAAGCGCTGGGGGATGAGTTGAGCACGCTGGAGGCTGCTATGTCGGAGATGGCGTTTGATCAGGCGCTGCCGCCTTGCACGGCGTTGTTCGAGAAATACAGCGGCTACGCCCAGTAATCCGGCTTGGTGCGATGCGGGTCACTACGCAAAGCCTGCTGGCCCTTATCCGCAGTGCGGCGAATGTGAGCCAGCTCCGCACTGCACATCGAAGCGGTGGCTTTCGTCCACCGCTTCGACTCCAGCCAAAACGAACATATTAATTTTGGTTCTTCGTCAATTTCACTGTGATTTTTCCCTTGCTACGGGACAATCCAG
>JBAWYQ010000321.1:0-3480 GCA_037143475.1 Burkholderiales bacterium
AGCGTGCGGGTGAGTTCCCAGCGCTGGCAACGCTCACGCGGTTTTCGGATGTGGGGTTGTAGCCTGAGCAATCAGCCTGCGGACCGCTCCAGATTCAGCGCCAGCAGGCGCTTGAGGATTTCTTCGTCGGGCACGGCTGCGTTGTAGTCGCTCCAGCCGTAGGCCTGGGCTACTGCCATGTCCAACGCTTTGTGCGCCGCATCCAGCCAGGCGGGGCGTTGGTTGTAGAGCTTGGTCAGGGTGCGTTCGGCGAGGTCTTTCTCGTGGCCCAGTTTCGGCAGGATGCGGTCGGGGTAGGGGCTTTTGTCCATGCCCAGTGGAATGACCTCAGACACGCGGTCGGTCCATTCCTTGGGGTTGAGCCAGTTTTCGCGCAGGTCGTTCAGGCGTTTGGCTGCGGTGGCTATGGCCGTGGCGTTGGCTTTTACGTTTGCTGCGTGCGCCGGGTGGCTGGGCGGCAGGGGGTTCTGCTCCGTGTCACCCGCCCGCTGCGCGGGCTCCTTCTTTACCTGCGCAGAACCCCCTGCCGCCCAACCACCCTCTAGGTCAACGCCATTAGTTGCTACGTTTTTTGTAGCTGCTTGCGCATATTGCACGGGGGCTAGAGGGGAATTGGGGTCGGATTCCAATTTCGCTTGACCGCTTGCGGGCATGGTTCCCGGCGAATTTGGACTCTGACCCCAATTCCCCGGGATGATAGCGCCGCCGTCCACGGTTTCGGTGCGCTGGTGGGCGGTGTCGGCGGGTGTCAGGCCTGCAGGGAAGGGGAAGGGCAAGAAGCAAACCTTGGTGTTATAGCCTGGACGATCTTCCAATGTACTGCCGCAACTTATTGCCCAGGTTATATGAATGCGACTGGATAAGACGCCGAATGTTGCGTCATCTCCTCGTGGAATCACTATGAGACGGTGCTCTGCGGCCACTCCAGCTGGTATCCAAACGAAGTAACGGTGTTTTGATCTTTCAACAGTTCCAACTACACGGTCGAGGGATGCACTCGCTCGCCTGAGCCCTGGTCGAGTTTCTCCATGCCTGAACCACCAGCGTACGCGACTTGACCGATTATTTTCCTTTCGAGCGGGTAGCACTTCCAACCGGACGTGCTCAAAAGGCTCCTCAAAGAGCGAAGCTTGGGATTCATCCATGTCGCCGCCGAAATCAACAGCCCACCGGTCGGCTTCCCGTTCTGTTACGTCCTTTCCGTTCCAAATTGGAGTCAATACCTCTGCATTACTGCGTCCATTCGGATTGGGCAATTTCAACCAATCTCTTGCCCGTTGCCCCGAAATTGTGAAGGGACCTGCCAAGCAAAGTCCGAAAAATGACGCATTCTCGTTTTCCCGCAACGGGCGAGCTAACGTCAAATTTAAACCCCGCGTTCCATCCGTCAAATCAGAGTTGATGCGTTCGACCAAGTGGCCGTTGAGATGGCAAATGTCTATTGCTCCAATACAAACTAACGAAACGTGAACTGCTGCGCCCGCATTTACCCAAGGTTCATCGCTCCAGGCTTCAAATATCTTTGTGGTTTGGCAAATACGATCCAATACGGTGCGATTGAGGGACTGACGAATGGAGTTGGTCGCAACCAGACCAGCTATACATAATTCGCCACTTGCCAAATGCGCTCGGGCCTTTTCAAACCAGTACGTCACAAGGTCCGCTCCACCCGGGACACGACCAATAAAAACACTACGCAAAGCGTTCGTGTAGTCATCACCCAACTCTGTGCGCATCCTCTTGTCGCCCAAAAACGGCGGATTGCCAATCACCACACTCGCTTTGGGCCAGGGTGCTTCGGTAGCGGACCTCCTCGCTATTGCTCCGCAAGAAATGGGGTCAGAGCCCGAGTTTTGCTGCGCAAAATCGTGATCCGACCCCATTTCTTGCTCCAGTGCCGCACGCACGCTGATTGCGGGGGCAGCGTAAGCGTTATCCCCGCCCTCCATCAGGTTCTGGTGCGTGGGCGGGGCGGATGCCGGGGCCGATTTGGCGGCGCCTTTGGACGCATGAGGCCCCGGCATCTGCCCCGCTCGCGCGCCGGAGCCTGTACCCCCTGCAATGAAAGACAGCAACGCATCCCGGCACTCAATATGGTCCAGCGGCTCCAGCACCGGATTCGTCTTGAAATCGTAGCCATGCTCAATGCGCCACTGCAGCTCGCCAATCCACACCGTCACCCGCGCCAGCTCGGCGGCGTATTCATTCAACTCAATGCCCAGCACGTTGTGCGGCCCGGTTACCAGATCAGCCTGGCGGTCCAGGCCCATGGCGGCGGCGTCCAGGTGGCTCTTGTGTTCGATGTCTTTCAACGCCTTCAGACCGAGGAACAAAAAGTTGCCGCTGCCACAGGCCGGGTCCAGCACGCGGTAGTCTTTCAGGTGTTCCAGCCACAGCACAAACTTGGCCTGGGCAGCCTTGTAATGCTTGTCACCTTTTTTAGTGCTTTTGGCCTGTAGCCCGCGTATTTCCTGCGCAAGCAGCTCCCATTTTTGTAGCAATGGGCGCGTCAGCACCGGCTCCACGATACGCAAAATGGTGGCCGGATCGGTGTAGTGCGCACCCAACTGGCTGCGCTTGGAGGGGTCCAGACCCCGCTCGAACAGCGTACCGAAGATGGACACATCAATGGCCGACCAGTTCAGCGCGGCCGCGTTGCGCAGCTCGGTGACTTCCATTATGGACAGCTCGGGCACGTTCACCTTTTTGAACAGACCCCCGTTGAACCACGGAATGTCGTCGTTGCCATACAGGCCACCTTCGCGCATGACGGTGAACAGATTGGTCAGGCCCCGGGTCAGCTTGTCAGCGGTGAGATGCTTGTTGTTCACCAGCCCTTCAAACATGCGCCCGGGCAGCAGGCCCACGTCTTCGGCGAAGAAGCAAAACAGGCATTGGGTTAAAAAATGGGCGACTTTATCTGCGTAAACCAAATTGGGGTCAGAGCCCGAGTTTTGCTGCGCAAAATCGTGATCCGACCCCAATTTTTTGCGCTTGCGCAGGCCTTCTGCCAGCGTGGCAAAGCTCTTGGCGGCGGCCTCGGTGATATCGCGGCTGGTCTTCTTGGGGCGAAAGCTTTCGGGCTCCAGCCAAAGACGTCGCAGCAGCGCCTGCTTTTCCGGCTGGTCCAGCTCGGCCAGCAGCACGGTGTGCATCTCGGACGGGTGACCGTTGAACTGGGTGTGGATGCGGGTGGTGAGGCGATCGCACACCACCAGCAACGGCGGGTTCGACAAAGCCAGGCTGTAGGTCAGCAGTTGCTTGAGCGCGGCGTCCAGATTGCGGCCCGGCGCTTTGTTCTCCCAGGCGAAACGGTCGCGGTAAAACACGTCGGCATAGCCACGCGCCTCGCCCAGGACCAGCGTGTCCTGCTCAAAAATGTAGTCGCCCGCGCTGCCCGGCGTGGGCACGCCCAGCAGCTGGCACAGGTCGATGAAATGGGGCTGCGCGCCCTGGCGCTCGTTCAACTCAAACGCCGGG
>JBAWYQ010000322.1:0-3469 GCA_037143475.1 Burkholderiales bacterium
GGCTCAGGCGTGCGCCTTGTATCCGACCCGATGCGCTTCGACCCCGAAACCATTGCGCCCATGGAAAGCGACGTCGCGCGCATGCAGTGCCTGAACCGGGTCGAAGTCGTTGTCACCGCGCCAACAGCCGACAATTCCTCCTACGTGAGCCGTTTTCCAATGACGATCAGCGAGGGCTCGACCCTGTGGGGCGTGGCGGAGACCTGCTCCAATGCTGCACTGAGCCCGACCGATGTGGCAACCGTGCAGCGGCTGATCACGCTGTACGGCAACATGCTGGACATGCTCGATTACAGCGAGTGCGATGCGCTGACCGGGCTGTGGAATCGCAAGCCCTTTGATGATCTGTTCTACAAAACCTTCAAACCGACTGAGTCAACGCAGTCGCCCCCCGATGGGGTAGAGCACCGGTCAGCGATGCCCTTGCCCAAGTTCTGGCTGGCCATGCTGGACATTGACCACTTCAAAAAGGTCAACGACACCTACGGCCATCTGATTGGCGACGAAGTTTTGATTCTGGTGGCGCGGCTGATGAAGACCACGTTTCGGGCACATGACAAGGTCTACCGCTTTGGTGGGGAGGAGTTTGTCGTGGTACTGCGCAGCGCTGACCACGATGCGGCTGTCGGCGCCATCGAGCGGTTTCGCGCCAACATGGAGGCCTTTGCCTTTCCCCAGGCTGGCCGCATCACTGTCAGCGTGGGTGTCACCGAAATTATGGCGGGCGACACGCCAGCGGCGTCCTGCGAACGCGCCGACCAGGCGGTCTATTACGCCAAACACCACGGCCGAAACCAGGTCTGCAGCGAGGCTGAGCTGGTGCGGCGCGGCTTGCTCAAGGTCGACGTCAAGGTTGGTGATATCGAGCTGTTCTGATCGTTTTCGGTTAAAGTCTTAAAAGAAATCAGGCTCTAGCCCCCGTCTTTAGTGCGCAAGCAGCTACAAAATTAGTAGCGACCTCAGCCACCGAAACGGCGTGACAGTACCTCGAATGCCGGTAAAGTCTTGCCCTCAAGCACCTCCAGAAAGGCACCACCACCGGTGCTGATGTAACCCACCTGCTTTTCAATGCCGTATTTGGCGATGGCAGCCAGCGTATCGCCACCACCGGCAATGCTGAACGCGCTGGATGCGGCAATGGCCTGGGCAATCACCTTGGTTCCGTTCTCAAACGCAGCAAACTCGAACACGCCCACGGGGCCGTTCCAGACAATGGTTCCGGCCATCATCAACTGCCGGGCAAGTGCCTGTGCGGTTTGTGGGCCAATGTCCAGAATCAGGTCATCGTCCGCCACATCCGTGGCCGCCTTGACGGTGGCGGGCGCATCGGCAGCAAAGGTCTTGGCGGTGACCACATCCGTTGGGATGGGCACCGCTGCACCGCGGGCCTTCATGGCTTCAATCACGGCGACCGCCTCGGCCAGCAAATCGGGCTCGGCAAGGCTCTTGCCAATCTTCAAACCGGCTGCCAACATAAAGGTGTTGGCAATACCACCGCCCACGATTAACTGGTCCACATTGGCGGACAGACTCTTCAAGATGGTGAGCTTGGTCGATACCTTGGAGCCTGCGACGATGGCCACCAACGGGCGCTTGGGCGCCAGCAGGGCTTTGGAGATGGCGTCCATCTCGGCGGCCAGCAACGGACCGGCGCAAGCAATCGGCGCGTACTGGGCGATGCCGTACGTGGATGCCTCTGCGCGGTGCGCGGTGCCAAAAGCATCATGGACAAAGATATCGCACAGGGCGGCCATCTTGCGCGCCAGTTCTTCGTTGTTCTTCTTCTCGCCCTTGTTGACACGGCAGTTCTCCAGCAACACCAGTTGACCGGCTTGCACCTGCACGCCATCGACCCAGTTGGCCACCACAGGAATGCTGCGCCCCATCAGTTCACCCATGCGTGCGGCCACCGGCGCCAGCGAGTCGGCGGGGGTGAAGGCGCCTTCGGTAGGGCGGCCAAGGTGCGAGGTCACCATCACGGCGGCCCCGGCGTCCAGCGCCATCTGAATGCACGGCACGCTGGCCCGGATGCGGGTGTCTTCCGTGATGTTGCCAACATCGTCCTGCGGCACGTTCAGATCAGCTCGGATGAAGACGCGCTTGCCAGCCACTTGGCCATTGGCGCACAGATCAGAGAAACGGATAACGTTCATACAAAAACCTCAATCAAAAAGAGTTGCATGAATTGTAGGAGCCCAGCGACCCGCGCAGCGGCGGCGCCTGGGGGCTACCCCTTCACCAGCCCAGGCCGATGTGCAGCGGCAGGTACACGGCCATACCCGTCACAATGGTGCCCAGCACCGCCTGCCCCTGCCCCTTGCGGGCAAAGAAATAAGCAGCCCCGGCGGCGGCGGCAAACACGCGTGCATCGAGCCATGTGCCGATCAGTTGACCTTGCGTCATCACAACTTCGGGCAACACAACGGCGGACAGGGCCGCAATGGGTGCGTATTGCAGACCCCGCTGCGCCCAATGCGGCAAATGCCAGGGCTTGCTGCTGAGAAAGAAGAAGCAACGCGTAATCAGGGTGACGAGCGCCAGACCCACGATCACCCCCAGAGTCCACCCATCGGTCAGATTCATTACCATGGGATTATTCATGGCAACCTATTGGTCGGTGGGGCCGGGCGCGAGGGCGGCAAGTGCTCCAACATCAAACACAGGGCAACCGCCGCCGCAATGGCCACCACGATGTTGAGCTTGAACGGCAACGCAAACGCCGCGACAGCTGCCATGGCCGCAACCCCGGCCGATACCCGGCGCAAGCTGCTGCTGGCCAGCGAGCAGCCCACCCCCAGCAGAGCCAGAATGCCAGCAAAGCCCAAGCCCCATTGCGATGGTATGGAATGGGCCAGTGCGATGCCCAGCAGGCTGGCCAGCTGCCAGCTGCTCCAGTTGAAAAGGCTACCACCCCCCAGATACGCCAATTGCTCGCGCTGCCCGAGCACGTCGGTGGCGGGGTGGTGAAAGCGCTTGGTAAACATGACGTAGCTGAGGTCGGCCGTCAGGTAGCCGTTGAACAATCTCCAGCGCAGTGGCAAGTGCATCAAATAGGGACGCATGTGGGCGCTGAACACCACAAAACGCAGGTTCACGCAAAAGGCCGTCGCCCAGATCACCCAGATTGGCGCACCCGCGGCTATCAATGGCATGGCGGCCAATTGCGAACTGCCCGCAAACACCAGCAGGCTCATGGCCACGGCTTCCACCGGGCTCATGCCGGACTTGACCATTGCCACACCGGTCATCAGGCCCCATGCAGCCAGGCCGGGGGATACTGCGGCCATTTCGCGCAGGCCAAGCTGAAACTCCGGATGGCGCCACCAGGCCAGCAAGCGCTGGGTCACGCCAGAACCTGCCCTACCTGCAGGGGAAAGCCACGCAGAAAATCGGCCACCGCCAGGCGCTTACCGCCGGGGCGCTGCAATTCCGTCAAAATTGCTACCGAATTCATAGCTGCCACCGCAAT
>JBAWYQ010000323.1:0-3454 GCA_037143475.1 Burkholderiales bacterium
GTATCTCCAAAAAGTTTCGGGAGTCTCATTCCTCCCTGTCAATGGTTTGACGGCCGGCACACCCCGGAAACGGCAGTCTTTGTAAAACTGCCTGCCCAAAATAGTGCAGACCCACTTACAGTTTCATCCGTTAATAGAACTGCCAGGTGCGACCCAGCAAGAATCGAACCCAAAAGTTAAATAACTTCCGTACGCCATGTTAGGAAGCCTGTCAGTGTTTTGTAAATAAGAGGTTTCGTTAAAAGTAACCATACTGTTACATAAGTACAACGGAACTACATAAATACTGTGAAACCACTGTGACAGCAGGGTCGAAAGTTCCTTCACCAAAGAAGTGCGCAACCCAGGAAATTCGCGGTCAGATTTCCTGAATCTGGCATGGGCATCATTGCCTCCGCAATTCAAGGCACGCAAATAGGGCGATGCTGGTTTGAATCTGATGCGGGCAAGCTCAGTCGAATACACAGGCCGACAGTGTTTGTCCGGTCAGCTGCCGCAACGGTGGTACACCTTGTGCACATTGCGCCACCGCCTTTGGGCAGCGTGTGCGAAACACACAACCGGAAGGCTGGTTGATGGGGGATGGCAGGTCACCTTGAAGCAGTTGAAGCGTCTTTGCGCGCTCCAGCCTTGGGTCTGGCACCGGAATGGCAGACAAAAGCGCTTGCGTGTACGGGTGACGCGGCGTGTCGTAGAGCGCATGTTTGCTGGCAACTTCCATGGCGCGTCCAAGATACATCACCATGACCCGCTGGCTGATGTGTTTCACCACCGCCAGATCGTGGGCAATAAATACCAGCGCCAGCCCCATTTCGGCCTGCAGTTCTTTGAGCAGGTTGATGATCTGGGCCTGAATGGACACATCCAGTGCAGACACCGGCTCGTCACAAATGACCACCTGAGGCTTCAGGATCAGCGCTCTGGCAATACCGATTCGCTGGCACTGGCCTCCAGAAAACTCATGGGGGTAACGGTTGATTTGCTGTTCCGTCAAACCCACGCGCAGCATCATGGCCAGTACGCGTTCGTTGTGTTCGGTAGTACTCAATTCCGGGGAGTGTGTATACAAAGGCTCGCCAATAATCTGCGCCACCGTCATCCGTGGGTCCAGAGAGGCCAGAGGATCCTGGAAAATCATCTGCACCGATTTGCGTTTGGCCTGCCAGGCCTGCGGACTGGCGCCACGCATCTCGTCACCATGCCACTTGACGCTGCCATCGGTGAGGGGCACCAGATTGAGTAGGGCGCGAGCCAGCGTGGACTTGCCGCAGCCCGACTCCCCCACGATGCCCAGTGTTTCCCCCGCATGCAGATCGAAAGACACACCGTCCACTGCCTTGAGGGCGCGCGTGGGCGTCCATGGCCAGGGGCTTTCACTGCGAATGGTGAAATGCACACGCAAGTCCCTCACCATCAGCAAGGGCGCAGCCGTTTGTATAGCACCGGTCATACGGAGACCCCCTGCTCAGCTTTCAGGCGCAGCAGGCTCTGCGTAACGTCTTCAATAGGGAGGTGGCAGGCACGCAATACGTGGGCATCATGCGCAGCTGTGCCAAAAACTGGCCGAACGATGCCGCACCGGGGAAGCGCCATGGAACATCGCTCGGTAAACGGGCAGCCCGCGGGCAGTCTGGCCATATTGGGTGGTGCACCGGGAATGGCCAGCATGGGGCCATCGCTGCCTTCCAGGCGCGGAACGGCAGCCAGCAAACCAGCGGTGTAGGGATGCGAAGGTTTATAAAAAATCGCCTCGGCATTGCCTTGCTCCATGACTTGCCCCCCGTAGAGCACCATGACTTCATCACACAGGCCTGCCACTACACCCAGGTCATGGGTGATCATCACGATGGCGGTGCCAAAGTCACGCTGCAACTCACGCATCAGGATCAGAATCTGCGCCTGCACTGTCACGTCCAATGCAGTCGTTGGCTCATCGGCTATCAAGACATCGGGTTCGCACAACAGCGACATTGCGATCATCACCCGCTGGCGCATGCCGCCAGAAAACTCGTGTGGGTACATCATGATGCGCCGCGCGGCCTCGGGCATCTTGACCGCATCCAGCGCCTGAATGGCCTTGGCGCGTGCCTCCTTGCGGCTCATGCCTTTGTGAAATTCCAGTACCTCGGTCATCTGCCGCTCGACTGTCAGATACGGGTTGAGTGACGTCATTGGGTCCTGAAAAATCATGGCCACCCGGTTACCGCGGATGCGGTTCAAGTCCGCAGTGGGCATGCTGATCAGGTCCTTGCCGTGGTACAGCACCTCCCCCGTGGCGCGCCCGTTGGCTGCGAGCAAGCCCATGATCGCCAAAACAGACTGGCTCTTGCCCGAACCGCTCTCACCCACGATGCCCAGGGTCTTGCCCCGATCCAAGGTGAAACCAATGCCGTTGACCGCATTGACCACACCATCAGGCGTTTGAAATTGCACGCCCAGTTGTTTAACTTCCATCAAATGCATGATCGTGTCACCGTTCCTTGGGGTCCAGCGCGTCACGCAAACCATCACCAATGTAATTAAAGCAGTAGAGGGTGATGGACAGCAAACCCGCTGGAAACAGCAGAATCCACGGCGTGGCCTCCATCGTCTTGGCGCCGTCCTGAATCAGCACACCCCAACTCGTCATGGGCTCCTGAATGCCCAGCCCCAGAAAAGACAGCACCGACTCCGTCAGGATCACGCCCGGTACCGTCACCGTGGTGTAGATCACCACTACACCCAGCAGGTTAGGCACGATGTGCCTGAAGATGATGCGCGGGGTCGATACGCCGATGGCGCGGGCCGCTTCGACATATTCCATGGAGCGCAGCGAAAGCGTTTGCCCGCGCACCACGCGCGCCATGTCCATCCATGAAAAAACGGTGATCGTGATCACCACGAGGTAGAACTCGCGCCCCAGAATGGTCACGAGCAAAATGGCGATCAGCAGGTAGGGAATGGCATACATCATGTCCACGATGCGCATCATGAAGGCATCCACCTTGCCGCCCACAAAACCAGCGGTGGCGCCCCACACGATACCCAGCGTCACCGACGACAGCGTGGCCAGCAGCCCCACCGTGAGCGAGACGCGCCCACCAATCAGGCAGCGCACCAGCAGGTCACGCCCGGCATCGTCAGTGCCCCAGAAATGGGAGTTTGTAAAACTTGGCGCAGCACTCATGGACTCCCAGTCGGCACTGTCAAAGGCATGTGGCAAAACCCATGGCCCGATCATGCAGGCCAGACAGACCAGTGCCAGAACGCCCAGGCTGACGATGGCAGCTTTGTTGCGCAGAAAGCGCCTGCGCGCGTCGGACCACAGGCTGCGCGGCGGGCTGACCAGGTGCGGGAGTTGTTCGATAATGCTATTCATTTTGTAGCTGCTTACGCAATATTTACGGGGGCTAGAGCACTATTTGGCTAATATCGAATCTTGGGGTCCAGCCAGGCGTATGCCAAATCCACCAGC
>JBAWYQ010000324.1:0-3386 GCA_037143475.1 Burkholderiales bacterium
TCTTTCACCATCTTCATCACGTCTGCGACGGTCTTGGCCATCAAATACTCCTGTTACTAAAAAATTCGCGCTGTTGTAAAAAAACTTGCTCTATCCACAATGCAGCTTTTATGCCAACAGCTGATCCGGACACCAATTTGGTAAAGCGCTCTATTTTGCCCTGAGAATGTCCGGTTTTCCATTGCGCTCAGTCAAAGTCAAACGTTGAAGCGCAAATTGAGGACCTCGCAAGAATCGGCATGCACCAAAATCGACCGATCAAATATTGCACTCGATTGGTGCAACATCAAGAACGCACCAATTCGGGGCCTAATTTGGCAGCACAACCGTTCAAGCCCGAGAGCAGCGCAGCATAGGCGGGCGCAACGGCCTGCGGTTCGCCCTTGACACCCAACTCAATATGGCGGCCATATTCGGGGTGATCCACGCTGGGCAGGCTGAAAACTTTCACCGCGTGATCACGCTCAATGGTCTGCATCAGCGGTGTCAGGGTCGCTTCCATGGCGCCAAAAACGATGACCGAGTTTTCCACCCAGCCACCGTGAACGAACAGGTGCCCGAAATACGTGTCCAGCGCCCACGCCATCATGGGGTGCGCCATGACGGGGAATCCGGGCAAGAAGAATATGCCCCCACGTTCCCTCACCACGTGCGCGTCGCTGCCTCCCGAGCAAAAAAATCCGGGGATTTTGTTAAACGGATTTGGAATGATGTGCGCACCGGAAGGAAAAACGCCCATATTCAACCGGTGCACGTTGTCGTTGCGTTCGGGCTCGTACGCTGCGCCCTGCTCGCGGGCAATATCCTGCATCCGCTCCCGAATCAGTTGTTCGGCCTTTGGGTGGAGCACCAACTCGCGCTCCAACGCGCGCGCCGCACACTGGCGCGTATGGTCATCCGGTGTGGCACCAATGCCACCAAAGGAAAAAACCACATCACCGGACACAAAGGCACGCTTGAGAACTGACGTAATGCGGTCTGGCTCATCACCCACGTAGTCCGCGTAGGCCAGTTGCAACCCGCGCGCTGACAGTAGCTCGATAGCCTTGGTGAGGTGCTTGTCTGCCCGCTTTCCAGACAGGATTTCATCGCCAATGATGATGATTCCGAAGTTCACGATTTACTCCAATGCAATTGGGGAAGTTGCCGGCGCAGCAAGCCTCTTACTGAGTTGCGCCTCAGGCACAACTACTTGCACCGCCGCACGCTCCAGACGCAGCGCCCGCAATGCCGACAGGCAATAGTGCGTAAACCACAGGGATGAAAACGCAAACACCAAGGTATAAATCCAAATGGCCAGAGGCACCAGGAAGACGAATGCCGCTGCAAAAAACACCCCCGAAGCCCAGACCAGGCTGGGTGCTGCGCCCAAGTAGCCCGCCAACACGCCCATGCCCAATAGTTGGGTGCGATGACGCCGAAACAGTGTATGGCGCTCTTCCTCGTCCGCATGCAGCGCAAGCGCGTCAAAAGCCATGACCCGGTAGGT
This sequence comes from Burkholderiales bacterium, assembly GCA_037143475.1. GTDB lineage: Bacteria > Pseudomonadota > Gammaproteobacteria > Burkholderiales > Burkholderiaceae_C > Allorhodoferax. Next base: position 1,490 of record JBAWYQ010000324.1, read on the forward strand.
CAGCCAACCCCAAATCAAGGGTGGCAAAACCAACACCAGTGGCGGCACGAACCACAGAGGTATCGACAGCACGGTCGCCATCAAGGCAAGCAGTGTGGACCCCAGCGACCACAACAAACTGCGCAAGAAAGAGGCGCCACGGCGCTCTTCCAATTCGGCGAATCGGCGCAGTGCCACGAGTCGCACCAAAAACGGCGTCATCAACAACGCCACAACCAGCAGTGAAACGACCACAATCACCGGCGTTACGGCAAAGATGACGATTAGAGGCGCCAAAAAGATCTTGATACGCCCCAGCCCTACACTATCCAACCAGGCCCAGCCATTATTGACAAAAGCGGACGACTCCAGCACCTTGCGAACCTGATCCAGCGCCTCATCCCAGAAAAAATACCCAAGGCCGAGCGTCAGTGCGACCACCAGTACCAGCGGGAGCACAGACAACATCACAACCCGGGGGCGCAGGCAATAGGCCGCTGCGCGCCAGAATGAATCAAAGAGCAGGTTCATGGGCCAAGCATAGCGTGACCGGAACTTGGTGGTCTGCGAATTGCTTGGTGCGTGTCGCTCTGACCGCCCGAATCACTGTCAGCGCAAATTGCCAGTGTGCCCCAAAGAGTATCGACCCGGCAGCGGCCACACCGTGAGACCGTGTGGCTCCAACCCCACAGCAATCTTGTCCATGGCGCCGGTGCTGGTATCGATGCGGTAGACCGTGTCATCGAATCGACCCGACAACCACAACCACTTGCCATCGACGCTGACATTGCCCATATCGGGACTACCGCCCCCTGGAACAGGCCACTGCGCAAGCACTTTGTCGGTACTGAAGTCAATCACGGTCACGCTACCCGGGCCATTGCGTGGACCATGAATCTTGTGCGAACCCCGGTTGGCGACATACAGCTTCTTGCCGTCGCGACTGGGATACAACCCGTGCGCAGCAACACCGGTCGTGATGAATCCGACTTCTTTCAGCGTTTCCCCATCCACGATGTGCACGCCATCGGCTTCCATGTCTGCAATGTAGAAGCGCCGTCCGTCCGGAGAGATACGAATATCTTGCGGCATGCCTTTGGTTGCGGTACAAACTTCACTGGCCGGAGGTTCAAATTTGCTGGTGGGCTTGTTGTTGACCTTGTCACTAAACCGGGTCTTTGGCATTTCCAGCTTCAGGTAGCCCAGAACCTTGCGCTCCAACAGGTCAATTTTGGCGACACTTCCCTGGAATTCGCAGGTGAAGATGGCATAGCGTCCATCGATTGAGAAATCCGCATGGTTGATGCCGCCACATTGGGGCACTGCGATGGAGTATTGCATCTCCAAGGTCTTGGGGTCGCGAAAATCCAGACGGCGGCGGGCCTCGGCTACCACGATGGCCGATTTTCCATCGGGGCTGAAATACATGTTGTAAGGGTCGTCCACTTTGACGTTTTTTCCCGGCTTTCCGGTTCTGGGGTCAACCGGCGTCAGACTACCGTCGTTGCCGCGCTCGGCATTGTTGGCCACCCACAGAGTGCGCAGATCCCAAGAAGGCACCACATGCTGCGGGCTGCGCCCCACTTTGAACCGGTCCACCACCTTCAGGGTCTTGGGGTCAATGACCGAGACGTCATTGCCCCGCAGGTTGGGCACATACACACGCTCAAGGTCATCTTTCACTGCGGCGGACATTCGATCTGACGTAGTGTCAGCGTACAAATTGAGCGCATCTGCAACCAATGGCATACCTGGCACGGTGTTGACCACCGATGACTTGGCGTCAGCCGGTCGGGTTTCGGCCACTGGTGTGGAGGCAGCTACGCCTGCTGGCACCAGTGCGACCACGCCCCAAGCGGCAACCAGCGCTGCGCATATTACTTGCAATTTTTTAATGGTTTTCATCTTCAAATTTACT
>JBAWYQ010000325.1:0-3354 GCA_037143475.1 Burkholderiales bacterium
TCGAGGGCAGCGAAATAGCTCTTTTGGCCCGCGTACATGTCGCCCAGTAAAAGGGTTTTGGCTTCGTCGACCTTGTCCGCATTGACCAGATCAATGAATTTTCCCTGCGCGGCAACGTAACTCACACGGTTCTCAATGATCCTGGCCAGTATTGCCTTGCCTGCATCGGACTTGACCTCCGCGCCGAGCTTTTGAAGGCGATCCCCGATCTGCTTGCGGGCCTCTTCAATGCCTGCAATTTCTCTTTTGATTTCGGCAGGGTCAACCCGGATGACCATGTTGCGGGTGGCACGGGCAACATTGTTGAGCTCGCCCTTGATTTCGAACAAGGTGATAACCTTGGGAATCCTGTCGTTAACCAACTTGACAACATCTCCATCAACCACATTGGTCTTGACCAGCGCAATGCCGCCCATTAGCGCAATCAGCAGCGCCAGCATGCCAAAGCCCAGGATCAGTCGGGTGGAGATTTTCATGTCGTTGAAGTTCATACGGTGGTTTCTTTAGTTGCTGGGCGGTGGCCCTTTGCGGGTTTTTGGGTAGAAAGGGTGCCGATCAATAGGGTTTGAAATTGGCGCCGGAAGCTGATTTGGCAGCAGGGGCTGCCAGCAAAGGCGCGCCGGTGCGGCGCTCGGCGGCCACCTGGGCATGACGGCTGCGCACGACCGGGGAGTCCTGCTCGATCCTGAAAAATGCGACCGACTGCTGCAGCTGCTCGGCCTGACCGGACAGCTCTTCACTGGTGGCGGCCAACTCTTCAGAGGCCGACGCGTTTTGCTGAGTGGCTTTGGAGAGTTGCCCCATGGCGCCGCCGATTTGCGTTACCGACTCGCTTTGCTCGGCACTGGCCGCTGCGATCTCTTGCACCAGTTCACTGGTTTTCTGGATGCTGGGCACAATTTGACCGAGCAGTTTTCCGGCGCGCTCGGAGGTCGCCACGCTGTTGCCCGCGAGTTCGCCAATTTCCTTGGCAGCGCTTTGGCTGCGCTCTGCCAGCTTGCGCACCTCGGCAGCCACCACCGCAAAGCCCTTGCCGTGCTCGCCGGCGCGCGCCGCTTCAATGGCGGCATTCAGGGCCAGCAGGTTGGTCTGGTACGCAATGTCGTCAATGATGCCAATCTTGGCTGCTATCTCTTTCATAGCTGCTACCGTAAGGTTGACGGCGCTTCCGCCATCAACAGCCTCTTTGTTGGTGGTTGCGGCCATGCCGTCGGTGACCCTCGCGTTGTCGCTGTTTTGCGAGATGGAGGCCGACATGGCATCAATCTGCGAGGTGGTTTCTTCCACGCTGGCGGCCTGCTCACTGGCGGCTTGCGACAGCGACTGCGCCGTGGCGCTGACCTGGTTGGCCGCACCGGTCAGGGCGTCGGCCGCGCCGCGCACTTCGGACAGCACGCGGGCCAGGTTTTCTGCGGTAATGTTGGCACTGTCCTTGACCCGGCCAAACAGGCCGGAACAGTCGCGCTCGATGCGCTGGGTCAGGTCGCCATCGGCGAATGCAGCCAGCAGCTCGGCAACATCGGTGAGGCCCTGCTCGGTAGTATCCATGAGCTGATTCATGCCAGAAGACAAGTTGGCGAAGAAGCCGGTCTTGCCGTCCATGCTCAGGCGTTGGCTGAAGTCGCCCTGGGATGCCGCCTGTACCGTGGCAGCAATGGCGTGCTCGACGCCGACTTCGATGGTGCGGTCAGCCCACTCGATGACCGTCCCGACACGATGGCCCTGGGCATCCACAATCGGGTTGGCAATCAACGCAAAGTACAGGCTGCCAACCTGAATCTGGGTTTTGTAGGTGGATTTAAGCGCGCTCAGCATATTGCGCTGGTGCGATGGGTTTTTGTGGAACACGTCAATGTTTTTACCCATCAGGCTTCGGGCATCAAACTGGGGCAGGACTTTGCGCAGCTCGCTCTCGTTGCGTTGCATCATCTCGGACACGGTCGCGTTCATGTACAGGATGTTGAAATCCGTATCGGCAATCATCACGTTGGTGGAGCAGTTGTCCAGGGCGTTCTTGATGCGCAGGTTGGTGCGCGCCGCTGTGTCTGCGTCTTGCAACGACTTTTGTACCTTGTCCATGGCTTGACTGATGCGGGCTTTTTGGCCGGGCAGGCGGTCCATGGCGACATCAAGCCGGCCTTCGGAATAGCCAGCAATCACATCTACCGTTTTCATGGTCATGGCAATGTTGCTTTGAACCAGTGCATTGACCCCTTGGGCCATGACTCCGTAGGCGCCTGGCAGCTCGTTCGTGGGGATGACATAGTCCATGGCACCTGCGTCATGCTGTTTGGCCATTTCGCCCTGCGCGCTTTGAAATCGGGCCAGCACGGTCTGCATGGTAGCCATGGCGGTAAGCAGCATGCCGGTCTCGTCCGTACTGTCCGCGCTCAAGGTGTCATCTAACTGGCCAGCGGCGATATTGTTGGCCGACTCCACGGCACGGTTCAACGGCCGGGTAATGCCGCGCACCAAAAACAACCCAAAGAATACGGAAAAAAGCAGCCCGCCTGCCAGCGAGGCCAACGACAACGCGCGAATCCATTGGTAGCGCGCCACTGAGGCATCGTATTCAAGCTTGGCTGAATCGAGCTGGTACTTGAACAAGGCGTCAATACCCTTGCCCACAGGCAGGTACAGAGGCCTTATTTTCTCTACTACCAACCGGTTGGCCTCCTTGATGTCGTTGGCACGCAGTGCTGCAATGGTTTTGAGCAGGCCTTCTTGCACAAATGCTTTGCGGTTGTCGGCGAAATCTTTGGCCATAACGGCTTCTTTTGCATCGAGGTGGCTGGCCATGTAGACCTCCCACACCTTGGTGATGGCAGCAATGTTGCCTTCGACCGTGGTGGCCGAGCTGGCGATCACATCCGCAGTGGGGGTGACAAGGGCGACTGCAATGGCCAGGCGGTTGCCCATCAGTCGATTCTGGATTTCGGCAATGTGTCCGGTGGCGGTCAGGCTTTCTTCGTAAATGGAGCGTGCCGAGCCGTTGGCCTGGCTAATCCCAAAGAGCCCCAAAACACCAATGGCCACCATCACGACGGACAGCAAGCCAATAAGCAATGAAAGCCGGATACCAATTTTCAGATTTTTCATAGTCGTGGCAGTTCAGGTAGGCAGGCAAACACGCCTGGGTGACATCATCCCGCCACCAATGTAGACTGAAAAGCGACTAAATACAATTCCCCATACAGAGTATCAAATTACCCCATACAGGGTAATTTTTGATGGCGTATGGGCTGCAGTTGCCCGTTACTTGAGCCCCAACACGCGTTTGAGCTCTGCCTTCAACTGGTCGATTTCAATTGGCTTTGCCACATAACCATCGGCCCCTGCCCGCTTGTATTTGGC
>JBAWYQ010000326.1:0-3338 GCA_037143475.1 Burkholderiales bacterium
GCCAACTCACCGGTGCGCAGTTTGAGCGGTGGCGAGCGCAACCGCCTGTTGCTGGCACGCCTGTTTGCCCGCCCGGCCAACGTGCTGGTGCTGGACGAACCTACCAATGACCTGGACATTGACACGCTGGAACTGTTGGAAGACCTGCTGCAAAACTACGACGGCACCGTATTTTTGGTCAGCCATGACCGCACCTTCCTGGACAACGTGGTCACCAGCACCATTGCGTTTGAAGGCGATGCCAAGTGGCGCGAGTACGAAGGCGGCGTGAGCGACTGGCTGATTCAGACCAAACGGGCCAACGAAATCAATGCAGCTCTTGGCAAAACGACCTCCAAGCCCTTTAACTACGAGCGTGAGCAGCTACAAAAACAGGAGCAAGCCAGCATTGCGGTGTCAGCAACCGCGCCCGCCGCACCGCCGCCTGCGAAGACGAAAAAGCTCAGCTTCAAAGAGCAGCGCGAACTCGACGGCCTGCCGGACCTGATTGCCGCGCTGGAAGCGGAACAAGGCGAGATCAGCAGCGCCCTGGCCGATGGCAGTCTGTATTCCATCGACAACGTGCGGGCCATGAAGCTGGCCACCCGCAGTGCCCAGATCGACGAAGAACTGATGGCCGCGCTAGAGCGATGGGAAGTGCTGGGCAAGCCCGGCTGATATAGCCCCCACGCTCCACCGCTACGCGGGTCGCTGCCCACAAAGGCGCAGCATGGTGGCCACCAGGTGATTCACGTCGAAAGGCTTGCCAACGTGTTCATCCATGCCGGCTTCCAGGCAGGACACGCGATCGGACTCCATGGCGTTCGCGGTCATGGCGATGATGGGCAAAGTGGTTAGCCCCATCTCCTGGCGTATGTAACGGGTGGCGGCGTAACCGTCCATCACCGGCATCTGGACATCCATCAGCACCACGTCAAAGGGAGTCTGGGCTGCTGCCACGGCTTCCACGCCCAATTGGCCGTTGTCCGCCAGGGTGATGTCAGCCCCTTCCTTCGACAGCAAACCGCGTGCCACCATCTGGTTGATTTTGTTGTCCTCCACCACCAACAGGCGCATTCCTTGTAACCGTTTAACCTTCTGGGGGACGGTCGCACCAGCCGCTAAGGGCTGAGGCAGCTCCACAACCGGCAAACTAGCCAGCGGAAAGCGAATCTGGAAGTAAAACGTACTGCCCTGCCCCGGTGTACTGCTCAACTGAAGCGTACCGCCCAACAGTGTCACCAACCGACTGGAAATGGACAATCCCAGACCGGTACCGCCAAAGCGGCGTGTGGTGGACGCCTCGGCCTGCGAAAAACCACTGAAGATGTGGGCCTGGTTCTCCGTTGCAATACCAATGCCGCTGTCACACATGGCAAATTCCAGCACGGCATCAGTCGCGCCACGCTCGATCTGGCGCACCCGCAGCACCACGTCACCCTGACTGGTGAATTTGATGGCATTCCCCCCCAGGTTGATCAGCACCTGCTGCAAGCGCATGTCATCCCCCAGCAGCACCCGAGGCACATCGGGCTCCACTTCAAAGCGCAGCACCACCGGTTTTGAGCCCACATTGGAGGTCAGGATGACTGCCAAATCCTTCAGCATCTTGTCCAGACTGAAGGGACGCGGGTCCAGCGTCATCTTGCCTGCTTCGACCTTGGAAAAATCAAGAATGTCATTCAGCAAGCCCAGCAGCGAACGGGCGGCCCCGTCGGTTTTGCTCACAAAATCGAGCTGCGTGGCGTTCAACGGGGTGTCATGCAACAGGGTGAGCAGGCCCAAAATGGCATTCATGGGCGTGCGAATTTCGTGGCTCATATTGGCCAGAAACTGCCCCTTGGCAACGCTGGCCTGCTCGGCCTGGGCGAGAGCCTGAACATAGTTGGTGACATCCGTAAAGGTTCGCACAAAACCGCCCGACGGCAAGGGCGTTGACTTGATTTCCAAAGTACGGCCTGCCAGGGTGCGCCGCGTGTAATCGGCAGGCGGCAGGGGGTTGCCGCTGCCTGCAGCACGCAAATAGGATCGGGCGGATTCATCCACCAGACAAAAATCAACGCCAAAGTCACCCCGCTCTGTCTGAAAGGCCACAATTTCTGTGAGCCCGGCAGCGTGCAGGTGCGGCGGAATCTCCAGTAGGTCGAGTACGCGGCGACTCTGGAATACAACCGCACCGTCGGGTGCCACCATCATCACGCCCTGCGAAATATTGTCCAGCGTGACCTGTAACTGGGTGGTGCGCGCAGCCAAAACTTCGTTGGCGGCCTGGCGCTCCTGCTCTGCCTGCTTGCGTGCCGTAATGTCGGTGCGGATGGTGATGTACTGGCTGGAATGCCCGTCTTCGGCCAGCAGTGGCACCATGGTTGCATCCACCCAATACAGTTCGCCGCTGCGTTTGCGGCTGCAAATTTCGCCTCGCCACACTTTGCCTTCAGCCAGGTTTTGTCGGGACTGGTCGAAATAAGCCTGTGGATGCACACCGGAGCGAAACTCGCTGAGTTTGCGTCCCAGCAGTTCTGCACGGCTGTAGCCTGTGATGTCACACAAGCGGTCATTGGCGTACAGGATGGTGCCATCGGCATCCGCCACGCTGACAATGGCATGCTGATCCAGCGCAAACTTCTGCTGGTCCAGCGCGCGGCGGGTGGCCTCGCGCTCGCGCACCAGGGTCGCCGTCTGGTTGACCATCTCCACCAGGCTCTGAATCTCGACCGGTGCGCCCGGTATGACCAGCGCTTTGGATTGCGCGGCACCGGCTCCCAAAGACTCCACTGTTTCGCGAAGCAGCACCAAACCGCCCAACCAACGCGCCAGCGCGATGCGAATAAAAGCCAAACCGATAACCAGGCTGGAAAAGCCCCCGCCCAGAGCCATCAGGGTCATGGACCACAAGCCTTCGGCCACAAACGGCACGTCGAATTGCAAACGCAAGATGCCGTAGTCTTTGCCACCCACCGAGACGTTACGGTTCACATCGTCGAGCGATTTTTGAACCCGTTGCATCAACCAGCCTGGTGCAGTGCTCTTGGTCTGGGTCGAGTTTTCAGCACGCACCCGTCCGCCACTGGTGTCGATAAACACAGCCGTCGAAAACTGCGACCCCTGCACACCTTTGTTGAGGATTTTCTGTACCGAATCAAAGTCCCCAATGACCACGCTATCTTGGACAGACTGCGCGACCACCTCAATCAACATGACCGCAGAAAGCTCCGTTTCATCCACCTGCTGGTTGAACTGGTATTTCAAAAACAGCCCAAGCCCGCCACCCACAAACACCAGCAGGGTGATGGCGTACAACGCAAACACCCGGTTGGTGAGCGACGAAGGGACGAGGCGCGCGAGGAATTTCATGGTCT
>JBAWYQ010000327.1:0-3315 GCA_037143475.1 Burkholderiales bacterium
TAGTAGGCAGCGGCTGCGGTGTCCACTGCGGGGCGGGTGACAGATTCCAGTGGGGGGAATGTCGGGGTAGCGGTTTTCATGGTGAACCATCTTTCTGCCTTGCGGCGTAGTTGTGATGGTTCCCAAGTGTTGACTCCCTGCGTTCCCTGAAACGGTTTTCAATTCCCCAGGGAACTGCGGGAACAAGTGCCTATTTGGTGGTCACGATTCCCCGCAGCTTTTGCCAGTTGTTCTGTACTGTCTTCAATGAAAGTGGCTGCGAAATCTCGCGCACGATCAAGCTCCCGCGATGAGGGCCTTCACCTTTATCAAACGGCGAATCTGGTTGTCCAGCCGTGTTGCCGAGCGTGTTGAATAGCGCTTTGGCGGTCGTACAACGTTGTTGGCGGAGAGTATTCGCCATGAAAGGGCTGGCAATGTCCCACCAAGTGCGGCGAACTATATCGACCGACCCATCGAGCGCAGATACAGTGTGTTTTTCCTTGGCTTTGTCGCCCACCGCCGCAAGCTTTGCTGCTTCGTGCTCCTCACGCACCCGAATTTTTGCTCTCTCCTCCATTTCGGCAGTCTCAATTCGATGAGCACGTTCCCGCGCACGGTGGCGACGGTCGGCTTCCATCGGGTCGTAAAGCGGCATCAGGGGAACTTCGATCTCTCGCGGCGCGACATATCCCGCTGCGCGCCGGACCTGCTCCTTGGCGCTTTCTGCATCTAGAAACTGTCTTGCTGCAGTACCCAGGGAGTCTGAAATGCCGAGTTGCTTATAGGCATCCGCTACGGATGACGCTGCCGATGAACTAGCAGCATTTGCCAATTGGGACTCGCCGATTTGGCGGACAGCATCCGCAATGCTTGTGCCACCGGCTAAGGCCTTTAAGCTGCGCTGCTCTTCAATCATTCGGAGCGTGTCGGGCGACAGGCGATCATGGCCCAATGCGGAATACTGCTTGGCCAATTCAAGTTGGTGTTGCGTCTCGGCGAGGCTGCTCACCATCAACTGGCTTTTCAATTTCTCCACCGGGTTCATCGCCTCGCGTGCTGCCCGGATAGCCCAGTCTTTGGCTTCACTGTTTGCGGCGGATGCAGCGGGTGTCGGGGGTGTGGCGGGTGCAACTGCTGCGGCAAGCACTTCGTCGGTTAGCCCATCCCAGCTCGTGACCGTAAATGGTGGGAGCTTCAACAACTTTTTCAAATTGTCCAGGCGACGTTTCAACAAAACCAGTTGCGTTTCTTTCAAAGCAGCCTCGCTCGGCAGCGCCCGGTCATTCATCAACTGCCACTTTGTAATGGATTCTTTTGTTTCAGAAACTTGGCAGGCCAGCTCCCACCAGTACTCTCGTTCTGGCCCCTTGGCTGGGTCAGTCTGATTGTCATCCTGCACCGCCAGTGAGCGTCGTTGGTCCGGCCCCAGGTCATCCCATTGCGGCATCGGGAAGAATGCTTCTGCAACACGCACATGCAGGGAATCAGGTAGGTTTACAAACGACTCGTTGATGTAGGGCTCGATCAGTTTTAACAACGGCTCGAACGTTTCACTCTCGCCAGCACTGCTGGGTGTTGCCTGCTCTGGGGCAGTTGGCGGGGCAAGTTTTTCAATGTATCGGTTCAGCTTTGCGCGTTCAATCCGCAGGAAACCTGTGCAAATGGTGCTCTCCAAACCCCCGGCGGCCATGTCAAACGCCCGCCCGATGTCATCGACCCTGAGAAGCTGATATTGAAATGGCTCTTGGTAACCGACCTGTGTTATGTACAAGGCCGGTAGGGTGCGCTCCTCGACAACCAGAACCCGCACATCAGCAGGCGTTGCCCCAAGGAGGGAAGCGGCTTTTTCAAAGTTGAGGAGTTGAACGAAATCAGGCACGGCGCTTCAATAACGTGAACCGCCGCGCAACTTCTCAATGACCGAAGTGCCAAGGGGCATCATGCGTGCGCCCTCAGAACCGCATTGATCCGGGTTTGCCAGTCGTCGCCGAATGCTTTGAATTTATCCACTACTTCAACGTCAAGCCACAGGGTGACCTCGGTTGTTGGATTGCCGTCTTCGTCAGATTGACTAGCTAAAGCGTCCGCTTCCATTTTCGATTTAGAGAGTGCCCGCATCCTGGCGGCTTCTTCTGGCGTGTCCTCAATCGCATCCCACACGTCGGCGAATCTTTGGTGATTCGTGTCATTGGATTTATGCATGGTGTGGCCTTCGGTGGTGCGCTTACGCCGCCATGGCTGGAGCGGGTTGAACGCGCATCGGCTTGGCTTTGAATCGAAGCTGTGCCTGCCACACGTCATAGGCACTTTGTTCTGCCAGCCACACGCGGGCATCACCACCACGCTCCACGCCCAGCCATGCCTCAATACGCAGGGCCATATCAGGCGAAATAGCAGCGCGGCCATTCAGCATGCGTGACAACGCGACACGCGAAACGCCCAACTGTTCGGCAGCTTGGGTCACACCCAGCCCCAATGCAGGCAGCACGTCATCACGCAGCGTCAAGCCGGGGTGTGGTGGGTTAAACATACGGGTCATTGCGTACTCCTAGTGGTAATCCATGTAATCAACCAGCACAGCGTCTGTGCCCTCAAAGGTAAATGTCATTCGCCAATTGCCATTGACCGATACGGCCCAATGGCCCTTCAAATCGTCCGACAAAGGATGCAAGCCCCAGCCCGGAACGTTCATATCCCGGTCAGACGTTGCCGCATCTAGTCGCGCCAGCAAACGGCCTAACTTGGAGGCATGGTCAGGCCGGATGCCTGCTTTGGTGCCACGCTCAAAGAACGCTTGCAGCCCCTTATGTCCGAATGACTTAATCATGGTCGATTGTATCCCGTAGCGTTACACTTTGCAAATTAAACAGCCACCACACGCAGCCCACCCGGCGCAGCCTTGGCATCAAACACAATTCCGGCCTGCTCCAAAATCCAAGCCTCGATGCGCTCATGGTGCAGCCGCAGCAACTCCAGCGGGCGCACGGTGTAATGCTTCTCCGCCGTGGCGCTGGGCTTGTGGCCTTGAATCTGCGCGACCACGCCCACCGGCACTTCCAGCCACTCCGTCAGGCTCTTGAATGACCGGCGCAGTCCGTGCAGGGTGAGCCCTTCCAGGCCAGCGGCCTTGCAAGCGCGGGTGTGCGGGTTGTTGGGCTCGGTCAGGCAGCCGGTCGCGCTGGTGGGGCTAGAAAATACCCACGGGTTGGCAATCTGGTTGCCGGTTTTGGGGTCCGTCATGGTGCGGCGGGGCAGAGCGGCCAGCAGGTGCAGCATGTAGGGCGTTGCCGGAATCTCGCGGGTGCCTTCCACCTTGTCCCGAATGCTGATGCC
>JBAWYQ010000328.1:0-3295 GCA_037143475.1 Burkholderiales bacterium
GGTGATTGATGGAATGCGCAGCCCAAAACTGACGTCTGCGCAGGTCGTTGGCAAATCGGCCGATCCGGTGACGCGTTTTCAACTTGGCAACGGCGCCCGCATTGAGCGACTCAACTGGGGCGGCGACCCCTCCGCCAAAGGCGTCAAGCAATCATTTGCGATGATGGTCAATTACGTTTATGACCTCCAAAGGCTGGACAAGTACCGAATCGGGTTCGGCAGGGGAAAAATAGCCGCCTCCAGCGCTGTGTTGGCACTCAAGTTCTGATGAATGCAATTCGCGCATCGCGTAGCCCCCGTCATGCAACAACTGACGCAAGGCACGTACCACAACGCACCTCACCGATCAAATGTTCCCGCACCAGGTAGCGCTGTGGTGGCATGAGTGCCAGCTATCTCAAAGTGGCGTTTTGCACGGCAAAGTTGGCAATGGCGGCCACATCTGCAAGATCGAGTTGTGCCAGATGGGTGTCAGGTACCGGTCCGTCGCTGGCAATGGCCACAATACCTGGCCATTGGGGTGACAGTGTCGATTTTCCCAGGCCGGCTCGCCAGACCTCCAGCTTGGGAAACTCGCCGCCTTTAAAGCCTTCAATCAAGACTAGGTCGCAGTGCTGCATGCGGTCCAGCAAGTAGTTCAGCGAGGGTTCTTCGGCACCACGCAGTTCATGCATCAACGCCCAGCGGTCATTGCCCAGCAACAGTACTTCCTTGCAACCTGATTCGCGCAGACGGTAAGAGTCTTTGCCCGGGCGGTCAATGTCGATATTTTTGTGGCTGTGCTTGATGAGCGAAACCACCAGACCGCGCGACGATATCTCTGGTACCAACCGCTCCAACAAAGTTGTCTTGCCCATGCCGGAATGACCGGCAATGCCAAAAATCTTCATGCCATTTTTCCTTTTTGTGGGGTATTCAACTGGAATCCGCCTGCTTTTGTTGCACATCTGCCCAAAGCACAGCCAGGCTTGCCATGGCTTCGGGAAGCCGTTTTTCCAACTCGGCCATCAGGCTGTGAATCTGGGCGTGTTGCTCCTTGGCAATAGCCGCTTCAAGGGTGGCAGCCAAGTCGGCCAGTGCGTGCAGTCCGATGGTGGAGGCGGAGCTCTTCATCCGGTGGACCGAGCGTAACAACAGGCTGTTATTGCCGTCGACAAATGCCAGTCTGGCCTGAGCCAAGGTTGCAGGCATGGTGTTACAGAACAAACCAATGATCTGTTGTGTGGTGGCCAGACCAAGCTCTGCGGCGTGATGCGTCAGCAATGCACCGTCCGCGCTCGGGTCGAACCTGGTGTCACGGTCTGCTGGTGTCAGCGTGACGGAAGTGTCATGGTCCACCGGCGTCACTGACCGAAGCGCGGATTCAATCGCGGCCTGCAGACGCTGCGGGCTGTAAGGCTTACCCAAAAATGCATTTGCTCCAGCACCGAGACTGTCTTCAATATCGTGCTTGGTGACCATTGCCGAACAAACGACCACCGGTGTGCGCGCAACTCTCGGGCTCTGGTGGCTACGAATCTGTCGAATGGTTTCCTGGCCACTCAGGTCAGGCAAGTTGAGGTCCATCAGGATGACGTCAAATTCCTGGTGCTCCAGCAGCGTCAAGGCGCGTTGGCCAGAAATGACCGCGCACACATGGTGACCGGCTTTTTCCAGCAGCCCACAAGCAACAACACGGTTGATCTCATTGTCTTCAACCACCAGAATACTCAGATCACCATGAATGGTATCGGGAGGAGCCGGGTGCTGTTCTACGCCACACGCCGACCACTCCACCGGCACTTTGAACCAGAACTTGCTCCCCTGATTGAGCTGGCTTTCAAAATCAATTTCACCGCCAAGAGCCGTCACCAGTTTACGGCAGATGGCCAGTCCCAAGCCGGTTCCGCCAAACCGTCGCGACACGGATCTGTCGGCCTGTACAAACGCTTCAAAAAGGTTGGCCCGCCCGCTATCGGAGATGCCAATACCGCTGTCATTGACCGAAAACCTCAGCCACTGCGTTGACCTGCTTGCCACTATTTCTATGCGGCCAGACTCGGTAAATTTGACCGCATTGCTGGCCAGGTTCAGCAGAATCTGGCGCAGTTTATTGAAATCACCTTTGACCTTCCCCTGAAGATCCTGGGCCACCTCGGTGGTCAAGGTCAGACCTTTGACCGTTGCTGCCGGCACCATGAGTGTCATGACATCAGCTACCAGGCTGTCCACACTGAAGTCGATGTTTTCCACTTCCAGCACACCCGCTTCGATCTTGGAATAGTCCAAAATGTCCGCGATCAGTGAGGCAAGTATTTCACCCGAGGTGGAAATCGTATTCACATAGCCGGCCTGTCGACTGTCGAGTGCGGTATCGCTTAACAGAGCGGTCATGCCAATGATGCCGTTAATCGGGGTGCGGATCTCGTGACTGATGGATGCCAAAAATGCAGATTTGGTCCGGTTGGCTTGCTCGGCCTGCTGTTGGGCCTGCTTGTAATCAGTGACATCGTTAAAGATCAACACCGTGCCGGAGAACTTCTCACTGACATCGAGCATAGGTTGGATTTTGACTTCAAAACAGCGCAGCCCCATGGTGGTGTTGAGCAGGTGTTCGGCGCTTTGGCCAGCCAGACCTTCCAGGACGCCGTCGAGCAAGGGCAGGTGAATGACGCCGTAATACCCGGCACCAGGCACGGAAGAACCGCCAAACAGTTCGGCCGCAGCACGATTGGTGTTGTCTATTTGCCCGGACTTGTCCAGCAAAACGACCGGGTCTTTCAGGCTTTCAAAAATGGTCAGGTATTTGTTTTTTTCGTGCGTCAACGCACGGTTTTTATCGCGCGCTTCCAGCACCAGTTCACTTTCACTTTGTGAAGCCCATTCACTGCAAAAACCGATTTCGACACGGTCAAAAAACCTGTTCACAAACTCCAGGTAGCGCGGCACACGTTCCGGGGCCAATTCGCCTGCTTCAATCAAATCCAGGTAAGACTGCCGGTAATACTTCATCAACCCCATGAACAGGCCCAGCGTGATGCCCCGCGAACGATGCCTGCGCGCGGCCTCAATGCCGAAAGCCGTGATGGATTCCTCGGCATAGTCGCCGGCGATGAGCTGCGGCGGTTCGTCGTACTGGATTAAAGCCTTGATCAGGGGACCTGACAAGCCGCAGATCGATGCGCGCCAGGCTTCAGCCAGGGTTGACGTGAAGGGCGTGTAGCCATATTGCTTGGCGTAGTCGATGGTTTTGTCAACCAGCCAGTCCTCGCGCCGGGCGATAAGGTCAATCAATTGCTGCATGGCATCCTAAGGA
>JBAWYQ010000329.1:0-3260 GCA_037143475.1 Burkholderiales bacterium
CCTGTCGCGGGGCCATCTATTGTGGCTATTCGACGTGGTGAAGTGTTTGATATCACTGCGCACGCTCCCACGATGGCTGACCTGCTGGACAAACCGGATGCAGTGGGCATTGCACGCGAGGCTCCTGGAGCCTGTCTGGGATCTGTTGCGGATCTGATTGACAACGCTCTAATGGGAGAGGTCGATCCGAATTTCCCCCGACTTCTTGCTCCAAACGACGTGCAGGCAATCAAGGCTTGCGGCGTGACCTTTGCTGTCAGTCTGCTTGAGCGAGTGATCGAGGAGCAGGCGGGCGGCAATGCTCAAAAGGCCGAGGTGCTGCGCGATGAGTTACTGCAAACCATTGGTGCCAACCTGGCCAGCATCAAGCCCGGCTCGCCTGCCGCCATGAAGCTGAAGGAAGAGTTAGTCCGCCGCGGTGCTTGGTCGCCGTATATGGAAGTTGGCATCGGCCCGGACGCCGAGGTATTCTCGAAGTCGCAGCCAATGTCTGCGGTGGGTTTTGGTGACCTCGTGGGCATTCACGCCTCGTCGCAATGGAACAACCCGGAACCGGAAGTGGTGCTCGCGGTCAACAGCCGCGCCGAAGTGGTCGGCGCGACGCTGGGCAACGACGTCAACCTGCGCGATATCGAGGGCCGCAGTGCTCTGCTGCTCGGCAAGGCCAAAGACAACAACGGTTCGTGCTCAATCGGTCCCTTCATTCGCTTATTCGATGAGCAGTTCACGCTCGACACGGTGCGCACCGCCGAGGTGCGCATGCTGATTGAAGGCAGTGACGATGATTTCGTGCTTGATGGCCTCAGCCGAATGGTGGAAATCAGCCGCGACCCGCTTGATCTGGTGTCGCAAGTGTGCGGCAAGCATCACCAGTACCCCGATGGTTTCATGCTCTTCCTCGGAACTATGTTCTCGCCGATCAAGGACCGCGGCGCCAAGGGCTGCGGCTTTACCCATCACTTGGGTGACAGGGTCACCATTGCCAGCCCTTCTCTCGGTGCCTTAGTTAACCATGTGCAACGCAGCGATGCGATCGCTCCATGGACCTTCGGCGTGCGCGCGCTCTATCGCAATTTGGCGCAACGTGGTCTCCTCGGCGATCGTGATAGCAAACAGGGGTTCCCATGAACCAGCCAGGTAGGCCTATGAGCATTGATTTCGCTCAGCGGAGCGTGCCGAAGATGCAATACGCCACATATCCCAGCTTGGTCGATCAAAATGTACTCATCACCGGCGGCGGGACCGGCATTGGCGCCACCTTGGTCGAGGCGTTTGCACTGCAAGGTGCGCGCGTGAGCTTTCTAGACATTGCCGATGAAGCATCTTTGGCCGTGCAAGAGAGCTTGGCAGGCTGCGCCCATCTGCCCCAGTTCACGCATTGTGATTTGACGAACCTGGATAGTCTGAAAGACTCCTTTGCGCAGATTGCCCAGCAACGGGGCCCGATAGGCATCCTGATCAACAACGCCGCCAATGACACGCGTCACGACGTGACTCAGACGACAGCTCAGCAATGGGATGCAAGCATTGCAGTCAATCTGCGTCACCAGTTCTTTTGCGCCAAAGCGGTGCTGCCTTCGATGCTTGCTGCAGGTGGTGGCGTCATTCTGAACCTTGGATCGATTTCCTGGCATCTGGCGTTGCCCGACCTGGCCATGTATATGACGTCAAAGGCCGCCATTGAAGGCCTGACCCGCGGTTTGGCACGGGACTTCGGCGCACACAACATCCGTGTCAACACCATCGTGCCGGGTGCCATTCGCACCCCGCGCCAGACCATGTTGTGGCACACCCCAGAAGAAGAGGCAAAGATCCTGGCCGGTCAATGTTTGAAGCAGCGCGTGGAACCTGAAGATGTGGCTGCGCTGGCGCTTTTTCTTGCTTCAGATAATGGGGCTCGCTGCTCCGGTCGCGAATATTTCGTCGACGCCGGCTGGTATGGCGCATGAGTAAAAAATTACCAGTTTGCCTATGGCAATTGGGGGCCGAATTGGGTGAGGGGCCGGTTTGGATGGCGCCTGAGCAGGCGCTGTATTTCGTCGATATCAAAGGGCAACTAATTCACCGCTGTAAGGTCGATGGGACGGATGCCAAGAGTTGGCCGTCGCCCAAGGCCATTGGATTCTTGCAGCCGCTTGCAGATGGCGACTTTGTAGCCGGCCTACAAGACGGTTTATACCGATTCAATCCCAATAGCGGCAGTTTTAACTTGATTCACTCGGTAGAGCCGCTCACGCCCGGCAACCGCTTGAACGATGCCTATGTCGATCCGCAGGGCCGGCTTTGGTTTGGCACCATGGACAATGATGAAACCAACCCAAGCGGATCACTGTACCGGTTCGATGCCTCGAAAAAATTGACAGCCATTGATACCGGGTATGTGATTACCAATGGTCCAGCTTTGAGTCCTGATGGCAAGACCTTCTATCACACAGACACCCTACGCCAGACAGTCTATGCTTTTGATTGTTCGGCGCAAGGCCAGCTTTCGCGTAAGCGTGTTTTACTCACCACAACGAATGGCTACCCCGATGGCACGACGGTTGATTCAGCAGGCCACTTGTGGATAGCCTTGTTTGGCGGCCACCGAATCGAACGCTATAGCGCCAAAGGCATCCTGTTAGATTCAATCTACTTTCCTTGCGGAAATGTTACCAAACTCGCCTTCGGCGGTACCGACTTATGTACTGCTTTCGTCACAACGGCTTGCAAGGGTTTGACTGCTCAGCAACGAGCACAACGGCCCTTTGCAGGTGGGTTGTTCGCTTTCCGGGTTAATACTCCCGGTCTGCCGCAACATACCATCTTCGAAGGATTCTCGTCATGATTAGTATGACCAATGTTGCTCGTCGCTTCCGCTCCCAGGATTGGTTTGACAATCCCGATCACATTGATATGACCGCGCTCTATCTGGAGCGGTTCATGAACTACGGCATCACGCCGGAAGAACTGCGCTCGGGACGGCCCATTATCGGCATCGCGCAAAGCGGCAGTGACATCAGCCCTTGCAATCGCATCCATCTGGAGTTGGCCAAGCGCGTACGTGACGGCATCCGCGATGCCGGTGGCATCGCAATGGAATTCCCCTTGCATCCCATCTTCGAGAACTGCCGGCGTCCAACGGCCGCCATCGACCGCAACCTGGCTTATCTGGGCCTGGTGGAAATCCTGCACGGCTACCCCATCGACGCCGTGGTGCTGACCACGGGCTGCGACAAGACCACGCCGGCTCAATTGATGGCGGCCGCTTCGGTCGACAT
>JBAWYQ010000330.1:0-3252 GCA_037143475.1 Burkholderiales bacterium
TGACTATCAGGGGCGTCGACTTGGCGCTAATTGATGCCAACTGCGAAAATCCCTCTTCAGGCGCCAAACTCGGACCTATCGCCAATCCGTCTGGCTTGACTATCAGGGGCGTCGACTTGGCGCTAATTGATGCCAACTGCGAAAATCCCTCAATAGCTTTTTGACTTTCAGGCTGAATGTTTTGCACCGGAGCGATCGACCATTGTGCAGACTGGGATAACAATGCGGCCGCGTCAATGGGCACCTGTGGTGATACAACCACGGTGTCTGCCGCGGGCGGAGTCAGTACTACCCCTATCTCCGACGGATCCTTGAACACCAGATTTTTGCCGTCTATCGGCTCGGCGGTCACATCGGGCTCAGCGATCTCAAAAGCGAGCATCCCTGTGCCAACCCGCCTAGTGGATGAAGCGTCAGGTTGGACCGAGTCGTTTGCCAATGTTTCAAAACCGGGGGTTGCCGACGGGGGCGATCCCTTGGTCAAGATTGCAGTGCCTTGCGCATCACCTGGCGCTACAACTGCTTGGTCCACCGCATCCGTAGCATCCAGAGAAGCCAAAATGGCTCCAAAGCCGCCCCCCGGGCCCTCCATTGCAGCTGATTTGTTCTTTGGGTTCCTTGCGTCCGCCGCTGCAGGACGGACTCCATTTGGCTTGGGGCCAGCTTCAATAGTCATGTGTTTCTCCACTCATAGGTTGCGATCGATTTCGCGCGTGCTGCATCGCTGCAAACTCATCCATCTGACGTTGTTCACGTATTTGTTCGACCCGAAAAATGACGCCCTTGCGCTTCTTCAAAACTTGATTCAATCCCGACAAACGAAATTCTGCCTGCAACAAATTGGCTTTGGCTTGAGTCAGCTGCTCCACCACGCCAGCAATGACGCCAGTTTGCATGACAATGGCCTGCTGAAGTCGGTCCATGAACTGGTACTGGTGACAAATAATTTGTGCCGAAATTTCCCGTGCTGCGGACCCGATCCAACGCGCATCCACGTCTGCTGCATAGCCCTCCAACTGCGCCAACTGCTGCCGTGCGAACTGCAAATTTCGCTCTACCCTCGCCGCGCCCTGAGCCAACTCATCACGGTGAATGGTTGCATGTTCAATCGCCAGAAGGACACTTTTCAACTGCGACATGGTGTCTCCTTGGCAGTTTTCCTAGTCATGTCGCACCGCCGTTGAGTTCGGTTGCAGCCGCCATCTCGCCCACAACGTAATTCATAGGGGCGGACTCATACATATCCTGCTGCAAAAACCGGCTCATACCGTCGTGCAAAGCGATGGCTTCGTCCAGCGCACGGTCCGAACCCTGAGCGTAAGCACCAATTTGCACCAGATCGCGACCGCGTTCGTATTGGGAATACACCGCACGGAATCTCCGCGCCAACTCAAAGTGTTCGCGCGAAACCACGTTGTGCATGACCCGCGAGGCGGACTGCTCGACATCAATCGCCGGATAGTGACCCGCCTCCGCAAGACGACGCGACAGCACAATATGTCCGTCCAAAATTGCGCGCGCAGCATCTGCAATGGGATCCTGCTGATCATCCCCCTCCGTCAACACCGTATAAAAAGCCGTAATGGAACCAACGCCGTTCAGGCCATTGCCGCTGCGCTCAACCAGTTGGGGCAATTTGGCAAAGCAGGAAGGTGGATAACCCTTGGTCGCTGGAGGCTCCCCTATGGCCAATGCTATTTCTCGTTGTGCCATGGCGTAGCGGGTAAGCGAATCCATGAGCAGCAAAACATGCTTACCCTGATTTCGAAAACTCTCCGCTATGGCGGTTGCATACGAGGCACCTTGCAAACGTAAAAGTGGCGGTGAATCCGCTGGTGCAGCCACAACGACTGACCGCGCACGCCCCTCCGCACCCAAAATATCCTCGATGAATTCCTTCACCTCTCGGCCACGTTCGCCGATCAGGCCCACGACAATGACATCGGCCTCCGTGTAGCGTGCCATCATGCCCAGCAGTACGCTTTTTCCCACACCGGACCCCGCAAACAACCCGATACGCTGACCACGCCCGACAGTAAGCAGTGCATTAATAGCCCTGACCCCCGTGTCAAGTGGCTGGCGTACCGGCGCACGGTCCATGGCGTTGATGGGTTTGCGGTCCAAAGGGCGGGAAACAATATCTGCGATGGGGCCCATGCGGTCCATGGGCAAACCTTGAGCATCCACTACGCGGCCCAGCAAGCCGTCTCCAAGGGGCAGCCGCAACAAGCCGGCATCGCCCTGAGTCGCAAATGTGGCAGGCTCACCCAAGCGGGGCACCGGAACATAAGCGGCGGCGGGCGCAACGCCAGCACCACTGGACAGTCCATGAACATCCCCAGCGGGCATTAAAAATGCCCGGTCACCCGCAAAGCCCACGACTTCAGCCAGCACGCTAGGGCGCGACTTCATCGTCACCACACACTGGGAGCCCACCGGAACGCGAATGCCGCTGGCTTCCAGCACCAAACCGGTCAGCCGCGTCAAAGTACCCCGCACTTCCAGTGTGCTGTCGTACTCCACGCTCTGCCGGACGCCAGACAGGTAATCCGCCCACTTTTTGCTGGTTTCAGTCTGCACCATTGGCAACCTCCCACGACGATTCCAAGCCCAGCTTCGCCACCGCACGGCTCCAGCGTTTTTCAATTGTTCCGTCCACCACTGTTCCGGCAGATTCCACCAGGCAACCACCGCGTGTCACCGTCGTGTCGGACAACAAAGAAAGGGCCAAGCCAGAAAACTCTTGCTTGAGCACATCTTCCAGAACATCCTTGTCGATGGGGTTCAGCCGGACAAACGCCGCCTTGCTGTCGATGGATAACACGCTCAGTGCCTCACGAATCACGGGCTGTAGCGCATTGGGATTGCTGGACAGTTCGTGCCGTAACACCTGCCGTGCCAATTCACAAGCCAATTCCAGAACGCCTTTGGCCATCACCTGCTGCGACTCGGCGATCTGTACATTGGCCGCCTCAAAAAGTTGACCAAACTGTCGTGCGGCCTCCTGCCCCTGCGTTTCAATGTATCCGGCAATGAGCCGCTGACCCTCCAAGGTGGCCTGCGCATGGCCCTGTGCATAGCCTTCGGTAAAGCCGCGCTGATGCGCTTCGTTCTCGCGCGATTGCTCTTCGGCGAGCTCTCGCGCTTTGACTTTGGCAGCAAAACGCACCGATGCTTGATCGACCGCGCCAAATTCCCACCCCGCAACAGTGCCAAGTTCTTCGCCAGGAGTGATGCGATTGTGATTGCGTA
>JBAWYQ010000331.1:0-3252 GCA_037143475.1 Burkholderiales bacterium
CACAAGGCGTGCGCTACCTGGCCGTACGGCACGATGGTCAACTCCATAGCAGCTCGCAGTTGCTACAAACATAGTAGCTGCTCACGCATACTGCACGGGGGATTGAGCCTAACTGGAGAACTCCAGCGTGGTCACCATCAAGACATCGCCGGCCTTGGTTCCGTGTAGCTTGACTTTGACGCCTACCTTCAGATCGGCCACCGTGCCTTTGCTAATCGTCGCACTGCTGGCGTTGCAGCGCTGCCCCCGGACCACAAAATTGGACAGGTTGGTGAATTGTTCGATCTTGGCTTCAATCTCCGCTTCGTCGAGTTTTTGGTCGCTCTCGACGCCAAACACTACGGCCTTGAGCACCCGGCCTTGCCAGTTGCCTTCAACCTCTATGCGCTGCCCAATGGAAAGCGCCTTGTAGGACGCTGCCAAGCTGGCACTGCTGGCGTCCACCTCGACACTGCCCAGCATGAAGCGGCTGCCGGACAAGAGCGCAGTCACGAGTCCTTCGATTTCGACATCGCCCTGGGGCAAACTGCCACTCTGCAAACCCAGCAGCTTGAAACTGTCGACTTGCACGCTGGCGCCCGACGACGACAACGGCCCCTGAACCCGTACCAGTTGCCCCGAGGCCAAACTGGCGGCCTTCTGGCCCGAGAGTGCAAAGCCATTGAGCGTGCCCACCGCGCTGACGATACCGGTGCTCACCAGCACCGTGGCGGACACAACCGCCACACGCGTTGCCGTCCAGCGACTGCCATCGGTACCGCTCTGTAGGCCCCAGACAGCAACGCGCTGACCATTGGCCAAAGCGGCGACCGAACTGATGCCGTCAAAAACAGTTGCAGCATCGGCTTGCATCAACATACCAGCGACCTTGAACTGACCACCCTGAACCTGCGAGACCAAACCCTGCGCAACCGACCAGACCTCAATCGCGTTGGCAACGCCAAGGGTCAGGTCAGCGCCACGCAGGCCCTGCACATCGGCCACCATGCCCAGACGCAAGTCCTGCGTGCTGGCGGTCACACCATCGAGTTGCACAGTGGCAGCCGTGTCATCAAACCGGATACCGTTCACAATCACACTACCAAAACCAATAATGGTTCCCTGCGCAAACAGACCGGTGCCACCCGTGCCAGGTAAGCCGGCCACAAGACCACCACCTGCCCCACCACCGCAACCAGCCAAACCGCTGACAGCCAAGGCCAGCAAGCTGCGCCGACTGACGGGAGTGCTCAACCCGTTATGTTGTTTCATAGTTTTGGCTTCCTTTTGTTCTTGCGCGGTACGGCGCTCGGCTGCACGTCCGCGACAGGTGCATCCTGCTGCGTGTCGTTGAAATAGACACCAAAGCGGACACGGTATTTGGGGCCTTCCTGCGCAACACTACGCTGCTCGGCGACCGTTGCAGTCTGCAAGAATTGTTGCAGTGATTTGGCCCACAATCGCCGAGCCAATTGCTGCAATTGCTCGACCTGCGCTTCCGATAAGTCCTGGGAAAACGCGCTTTGCTCCAGCTTCGGGGGGCCCACTCGTCCAGGCGCGAGGTTGTGCACCGCAGCAGCCAGGTGTTCTGCAACATTAGCAGCGAGAAAATGAAACGACTCGCTGCGGCCTTCATTGGGCACGAACCCAATTGTCTTGAGGACCACAAAGCCGTCCTCACGCAGTTCCACCGAGCCCAGGCGAACCAGTTCATCCAGCACAGCGCGCGCACCCACGTCACGGCTGACCTCGCCCACCAGCATCGTGAAATCAGCCTCACCGGGCAGGCCCTTGCGCGGTGTGCGGGCCAATGGTCGGGCCGACTGATCGGCATTCAAAAACCGGGGCTCGCTGATCCAGCGGGCCACCACCGACGCCGCCAGCGGCACCATGGGTGTGCTGATGGTCTGCGCTGCCGGGGCATCGCGCAAGTGCCTCACATCTTTGCGGTGCACCCCAGTCAACAACGAAATGCGGGTGTCAGAGCTCCCCTTGTCAGCCAGCCCATAGGCCCTCGCCGCTTCATCCACCAGGGCCTTTTTGAGCAGGTCCACCATTGTTGCCAACTGCAGACCATGGTCAATCATGAGCCGCGCCAGCGGTTGCAACACGCGTGCAATGGCCTCGGCCGCCAAAGCAGGCTCGGGCAGCCCGACCGCGGCTTGTGTGGCTACTTCGTCAGCCGAATCACCGGGGGATGGAGTGTTGCTCATGAAATGGTTTGTTTCAGTGGAGATGCGCATTGCCGATGCACAAATTGTTACGTTGATTTTACGGGTATTTTTCCCAAATTAGCTTGCTATTCCGAATTATTCAATTATCCTCTTAAGAATGTTTTAAGGTAAAATTTCCCAAATTTTGCTATATTCAAATCATCTTTTTACTGGAGACTCCCCATGAAACCTGGCATCCCCCACCTCACACTCAGCCTGATCAG
This sequence comes from Burkholderiales bacterium, assembly GCA_037143475.1. Taxonomy (GTDB): domain Bacteria; phylum Pseudomonadota; class Gammaproteobacteria; order Burkholderiales; family Burkholderiaceae_C; genus Allorhodoferax. Next base: position 2,417 of record JBAWYQ010000331.1, read on the forward strand.
CCTCGCAGTGGCAACGCTTTCCGCCTGCGGAGGGGGAGGCAGCGGCAGCGCAGGCTCTGGCGCAAGTGGCAGCAATGGCACGGTTGCCGCGGCAACAACCGCGGTGACAGTGACGGTGATGGACGGCTTGATTCGCAATGCGCTGGTTTGTGTGGACAGCAATGTCAACGGTCTGTGTGATGCGGGAGAAACTCAGGCCTATACCGACGCAAACGGTAACGTGACCCTTGAGGTGCCAACGGCCAATCTATCCACTGCCCGACTGATCGCGGTAGTGGGAACCGATGCCACCGACGCCGACAGCGGAAGCGTCAAGACTGCTTTCACCATGACCACCCCGGCTGGAAAACTCAGTGTGATCAGTCCATTGACCACAATGGTCCAAACCAAAATGGACACCGACAAAGTCAGCCTGCAGGCAGCAGAGACTTACGTTAAATCCCAAACCGGATTGAATGTTTCGATGTTCGACAACTTCATCGCAAAACGTGCCACCAGCGCGGAACACAAAAAGGCCGGTGATGTCGCACGCCTGTTAGTGCTCAGTATCCAAAAGTCCAAGGAGAACACCCCGTCAGCCGCGAATAGCCAGTGCATCAACGGGCTGTCCACCAAAGACGCGGACCACGTCAAGGAAACCCACATCCACGATGGCCTGGTGGCCAATCTGGACACCATTCGCCGGGAATCCGACGCACCGGAAAACGAGAGTGATGACAATCTCCGCCAGAGCGCCGTTTTAATGCCAATCTGCGGAACTCCAACTCCAACTCCAACTCCAACTCCGACTCCGACTCCGACTCCGACTCCGACTCCGACTCCGACTCCGACTCCGA
>JBAWYQ010000332.1:0-3238 GCA_037143475.1 Burkholderiales bacterium
TAAATGTTTTCTGCATTGGCAAAAAAGTTGTTGCCATTAAAGAGCAGCGGGCAGTGCCAATACAAGCGGTAACCCATTTCACGCATGCTGCAAATGAGCGCTTCCGATTGGTCAATCCGGTCATTTTCCACATACAAAAATGGACGATCCCTGGCAATCTGTTGGCGTGCCCCCATGAGCACCGCGCGCTCCATACCCTCGACGTCCACCTTGATAAGCCGCACGCGCAAGTCCGGCACCAGACTGGCCATGAAACTGTCCAGTGCCACCACCTGCACCGGCGTCCCTTGACCGTCTGGCGCCAGGGAAACACTGCCAAAGTTTCCACTGCTGTCATAGCCCACAGGAGGTACCACAAACGTTCCGTCGCACTCGCCTGAACCCATCGGGAAGGCCTGGCAGTTGCGCACATCGTTGATTGCCAAATTCGCACACAGTGTCTGAAAAATCGTCGGCTGCGGCTCAAACGCGTAGAGTCTTCGTGCCAGTCTGGACAACGGTACGCTTTGCGAGCCGATGTTGGATCCGACTTCAATCGCGTCGCATTCTTGAAAGCCTTGCATGATGCGGGCAAAGAGCGCGACCTCGTGCTCCCCATACTCACCGTAGTGCTCCAAGGCCTGCCCCACATACTGGTCGTGGTAGTTATAAACAAACCAGCCGTGCCGCCCGCTCACCATGCGCTGATGGCCCGCAAGAGGCATGCTGCGCCTGAAGCCAACAGGCGCCGTAAGTCCACCGGACTCTTGCAACAATGACCGCACGATGAGCGCCAGAGTGGTGGACCAATCCCCCAGCCTGGGCTGGCGCCAAAGCGTCATGCTCGGATACCAAGGGCTGTCAGTGCGCTCCAGCATCCAGCGGTAGTCCGGGTTGGCCGGCAGCAACAGCCAGGTGCGCGCACCCATGGCGCCGGCCAGATGCGCGATGGCCGAGTCGATCGTCACCACCAAGTCCAGCGCGGCGATGATGGCTGCGGTGTCTGAAAAGTCCACGACCGCATCACCCAAGGGCAGTAAGCAGCCGCGCGCTACCCATGCGTCAGAAGCTGGTGCTCGATCGTTTTGCAGGCTGACCCAGGCGATGTCGGCAAGGTCAAGCAACGTGGCCAAATCAGGCAATGGCAAGGAGCGGTTGTGGTCATTGGGATGACTCGGGTTACCCGCCCAGTTGATTCCCACCCGCATCCGGCCTCCAGCAAACGCCTCAATGCGCTGGCGCACAACCTCCACCTTGTCGGCTTTGGCTTGTACATAAGGCATAGGCCCAGGCAAATTGTCGAGTCCCGCGTTGAAGTGCACCGGCAAGCTCATCAAAAAGGTCCAGAAGTCATAGGCGCCAGTGGGTGCCTCGGTTACTGCCACGTGCACGTCTGCGACACTAGCTGCCAGAGGTACCATCGCGGGATGCAACCAGACGCCCACTTCGGCACCTAGTGCTACCAGGTTTTGCGCAAACCGCAGGCATTGAATCTGGTCGCCGAAACCCTGCTCCTTCACCAGCAAGATCCGCTTGCCTGCGAGGCTTTCACCGCGCCACATCGGAAACGGCAACTCGGGCGGCACCGCCTGTGGGTCGGCTTTGCCCTTGGAATAGCGCATCTCAAAATGCTTCCAGCCGCGTTCGAAATCACCCATCGTGAGATAGGCCAGCGACTGGTTCCAAAGCCACCCAGCCTGATCGGGGGTGAGCGCCAGCGCGCGGTCGATCACCTGCACTGCCTCTTCCAGTTGCCCCATCCCCTGCAGCACCATGCCCAGGTTGGCCCATCCCAGGGCATAACCGGGGTGCTGCTCCACGCAGCGCCGCAACAGCGCTAGCGCCTCGTCCCGCACATCTATCTTGTACAGCGCCAACGCCAGGTTGTTTAAGCCGTCCGCCAGGGCGGGATCAGCCTGTAGCGCCAATCTGAATGCAGCTATTGCTTCATCATTACGCTTTAAATGGCCCAGCGTTACGGCAAGATTGTTGTGAGTTTGCGCATGCTTCGGGTCAATCCGCAGGGCTTGCCGAAGCGCCTTCTCTGCACACGCGAACCGTGACAACCCCATCAGCGCATTGCCAAGTGACAGCCACAAGTCATGTCGATCTGGTGCGATGGCTGCCGCTTGTCGAAAATGGCGCACGGCCTCCTCAGGCCGACCGAGGTTGCTGCAGGTAAGGCCCAGGTTGTTGAGCGCCAGCACATTCTCGGGATCAAGTGCCACGGCTTGTTGCCATGCGTGAATGGCATCCGTCGCCAAGCCCGCTTTGCCACACAGATCGCCGAGATTGATCCAGGCTTCCACATAGTCGGGATATTTTTTCAGCACAGTTCGGTAGTGCTCAATACCCTCCTGCGCCCGACCCAGTTCGTACAGCGCTTGTCCAAGGTGGTAGTGAGCAGGCATATGGCGTGGCTCCAGCGCCAGCACCGTGTGAAAGCCAGTCACTGATTCGCTGAATTTCCGATTGCGAAAATTTTCCAGTGCGGTGTCGTAGGGAGTGGTCATGGCTAATGATGGCGTGCGTGTTACTCGTTGCGTTCCGAAATGATCAGTGTGGTACGGCGATTGCCAATAATCACTAGTACTTGCATTGGGAAACTTCCATCAGGCACAGCGGATGCAATGAATGCATTGGTCGCTGAGTCAAATTTAAGCCACGCTGGTAGCGGTTCACCGTTGGCGCCCGTGACCTGCACCGCATCTGACCCGTCAAGTGCCAACAACTCTGCGGGCAGCTGGAAGTTGAAGCCAGTGCCCGAAGTGGCAGTTCCCTTGGGCACCGAAACGGTGATCATTCCGTTGTCCACCGCCGATGCCTCGCGGACCGTCGCCACGGTTATAGCGCCACCCGCACCACCCGTGTTACCGACGCTTCCAGACTCGCTGGATGCACTCTTGTCGCCGGCTTCGGTAGCACCGGTTGCCCCTGTATTGGGGCTAGTGCTACCCGCGCCAGATGAACTCGGCCCAACACCGGGAGTGCCAGTATTTGGAACGGTGCTGCCAGTCCCAGACGATCCTGTTCCTTCAGGAGTTGGCGGCAAAAGAACTGTTGGCGGCGTGGTTCCGGTGGTGCCAGTCGTACCCGTAGTACCAGTCGTACCCGTTGTGCCAGTGGTTCCTGTAGTCCCCGTGGTACCTGTGGTGCCGGTAGTGCCGGTAGTCCCCGTGGTGCCCGTTGTGCCAGTGGTGCCTGTGGTGCCTGTGGTGCCAGTAGTACCTGTTGTTCCTGTTGTTCCTGTTGTTCCTGT
>JBAWYQ010000333.1:0-3212 GCA_037143475.1 Burkholderiales bacterium
AGCGTCTGGGCCCACTGGGGCAACTCCTCCTCAATGTCCTGGTAACTGTCGAATGCGCGTGCCAGATAGGCAGAAGATGTCAATTCACTGCCCTGCTTGAACCCGCCCTCGAATATGGCTTGTGCCACCTCATGAGGGTCCTTGACCTTGTCGAGTTTGTCCGGCTTTTCCAGGGCAACGCGCTCTGCCGTGGCCTGTGCCTGCAAATAAGCCCATGCGGTCTTGCAAGCCACCGGCAATGGGCGCTTCCAGGCCTCCCAGTAGGCATCGACTAACTCCTGCAAAATCGCCAATGCATCTGCCTGCGACATTGCCTCAAAAATGACCTGCCCATCCAAGCCCAACTGTGCGCTGGTCAAATGGACGCCGCTGGCACAGGCTGCCAAGTGATTGACCCACAACCCGGCAATGATGTGCCCACGTGCAACTTGGTCTTCACCGCTGCCTTCCAGTACAGCCCCCAGGCGTTGGTTCATTTGCAGAAGTGCATGGTTTGATCCCGCATTCTCGGAGGCCTTGCTGCTGTCTTGCACGCTCCAAAGCCCGTTCAAAGTGCCGGACACAGGGGTTCCGTTGATGTTTAAAGCAATCGATATCGCAGGGCTTTCAAAAGGAAATTTGTCTCGCCAAATGGCTTGGCGCTCCAAAACGACATCGAGTTCACGTCCCAGTTTGGTCGATTCGCGCTCTCCAAATGCGGACATGGGCAAACTGCCGCTGAGTTTGAGCTCGGTCAGTGCCCGTTTGGAATCAGTGGCTTTCAGCAAAGATTGGCCGATCTGGAAGTTTTCGAGGCCATTCAGGGAGAAGGGTTCCAGCTCCTGTTGCGCCTCCGTCATTTCGTCAAAGCGCACCCGCAAACGAGCTCGAAAAAAGACTTCGACGGGTTGGCGCACCAGCTGCCGCAAGTCATCCAGCGTCAATGCAGTTTGCAGCGTGGCTTCACCTGCTTGGTCGGGTGACTCTATTTCAGCGTTTGCCCTGCCATGAACCCGTGCCCATTCCTGGTCATAGGTCAGATAAGGTGAATCTTTCAAAAAGTAAGCTTCCGAATAGGGTTGCAAGGGTTGCTTTTGGGGTTTTCGCTCGGGTGACCAAGCCGCATTCAAGTAGTCGATCAACTGCGCCACCAACACGGACGGCGGTTGCTCGGTGTTATCCGTGGCCCGGTGACCTTGCCAGCTGATGTAGAGGCGATCACGTGCCGACAGAATGGCCTCCAAAAACAGGTAACGATCGTCTTCACGACGAGACCGGTCACCCGCTCTCCAACTCTGCGCCATGAGGTCAAAGTCTCGCGGGGCTGTCTGCCTGGGGTAGTCACCATCGTTCATGCCCAGCAAGCAAATCGACTTAAAAGGGATAGAGCGCATGGGCATGAGCGTGCCAAACTGCACACCGCCGCCGAAAAAACGTTGATGCAATCCACCCTCGGAAATCTGCGACAGCCAGTGCTCCCGGACAACGTCCAGAGAAATGGCTGAATCGAATTCAGCTTCCATGCAGGTCTTTTGCCAGACCTCAAGGGGCTCAAGCAGCCGCTGAAGGATGCGTTCCTGTGCATCATCCGTCGATTCAAAAAAGCGTTCGACTATTTTTTCCATCAGCGCACACCACTGGGTCGGTGTCTTATCGCCGTTAAGTTCCGCCAAAGTCAAAGTGATGGAATCTACCCAGTTCAGCAATTTACTGACCAGGGCTGCATCCAAACTTCGGATCGCCGCCTGCGGCAAGGTTCCAGCCCACGCAGTACCCTGGCCCACGGCGTAGCCCAGCAACAGCCGCCTCAGGCCGAACGCCCAGGTGTTCTGGTCAGCGCCTGGTACTTCGGTGGGGACGCCCCATGCCTGGCGATGCTTGGCATCCAGTCCCCAGCGAACGCCGGCGGTGGTCAGCCACGTTTGAAGCTGTTCGATGTCGGATGGTTCCAACCCAAACCGATTTCTAACAGCTGAGACTTCAAAAAGGCTCAGCCAGTCGACCAAGGACACTCGCGAAGTCGGCAATGAGAGCAATAACTCTAGCGCCTGAACTATGGGCGTCTGCCGTGCGGTGGTGTCAGCGACTGAATACGGAATATGGCGCGCCTGGCCTCTGGCAAAACGGCCGAATACGGCATGAATGTGTGGGGCGAAGACTTCCATGTCCGGCACCATCACCATGACATCGCGTGCATGCAGATCAGGGTCGGTCTCAAACCAACCCAGCAGAAAATCGTGCAGCACCTCGACTTCACGCTGCGCCGAATGCGTTGTGACCAAGGTGATCGATGTATCTCCTGGGGTCAAGGCTATTTGTTCATCGGGAAGTGGCTCTAGGTGAAGAATCGCGGACTGCACTTGCGCCAGTTGCGTTGGAAATTGCGCAATGCTTGCAGGATCAACAAATGCGTCGACACGCTTGACCTTACCCTGATAGTCTTCCACCCGGTCAAAGTCATCGAGCAGGTGTAGGTAGTCACGCCCCTGTTTGCCCCACGACGCCAGCAGGGGGTGAGTGGGCATGGAGGTGGAATTGGGGGTGCGATGTAGTTTGGCTTGCTGTCGCCGGCGAACTTGTTGGCGCAAACGATCATGCCCCTCGACAACATCGCCCCAATAGTACCGACACGGGTTTTGCACCAACATCAGCACTTGGCTCAGCTGACCCAATAGGGCCAAGGCTTCAACCGTTTGCATCGACAACGAAGAAATCCCGAAAACTACGATACGCGGTGGAATTCCCGCAGGAACTCTACCGGTTGACTTGTGTTCCTCGACCAGTTCTCGGAGTTTCGTCATGAACCTGGCATGGACCGCCGAGCGTGAAGCATCCGCCAACTCGTCACCGATATCCAGGCGGATATCCCTCCAAAGCTGGGCTTGCCAAGCGTGCACGTCTTCCAGGACGGCAAGCTTGCCATCGTGCGAACGCAAAGCGTTGTTGTCCGTGGACCAATCACTCAGCCAGTCAGCACGGTAGCTTTGGTAGCCATCGAAGACATCGGCAATTTGCTGCGCCAGTTGGTACAGCCTGCGATCATCCGCGCTGCCGCTCAGGTAGCGCTTTAGGGGCGCGTATACCAGTCCTGCTTCACCATCCTCACTGGCGAGCCTTGGCAACAGGCGCATCAAGCGCCACTGCAGGCTCGCCTTGTCAAAAGGCATGTGGTGGGGGACAGCCTCTGCACCCAATACGCTGCGATAGACCTGCCAAAGGTAGCTACTTGGTAA
>JBAWYQ010000334.1:0-3138 GCA_037143475.1 Burkholderiales bacterium
AGCGTGATCGACGCGAGCGGCAGGGTGCTGGCGCGCCAGGGCGATGCCGCGTTGTTGGCGCGTCCATTCCGTCCCGACGTCAACATCGACCAGGTCAGCGATGGCATCTTTGAGTGGTCCGCACCGGTGCTGGCCGGAGGTATTCGCCATGGCGAGGTACGGGTTGGCGTGTCCATTGATCCCCTGAAGGTGCTGTTGGCCTCGGCCCGGCGCTGGGCGGGCGGCATTGCAGCCATAGAGATCGCCTTGGTGGCACTTTTTTCCTGGCTGCTGGGGAGCTATCTGGCACGCCAACTGGTGGCCCTGCAGCGGGCCAGCAAGCACTATGCGGCCGGTGACTTTGAGCACCGGATTGCCGTTACCGGCAATGATGAACTGGCGCAGACTGCGCGGGCCTTCAACCGCATGGCGCAGCAACTCGGCGATGACCGGCATTTGCTGCAAGCCGAGAGCCTGCACCGCCTGCAGGCGCAGCAGGAATCCGAAAAATCGGGCCGATTGTTGCGTGATTCGATCAGCAGCATTGCCCAAGGCTTCACCATCTACGATGAAGAAGACCGCCTGGTCCAGTGCAACGAGGCATACAAGAGCTTCTACGAGTCCAGTCGCGACCTGATTGTGCCGGGCAACACCTTTGAGATGATTGTGCGCACCGGCGCCGAACGCGGCCAATATCCAGCGGCCATCGGCAATGTGGATGCCTGGGTCAGGCAACGCGTGGCACAGCACCAGAACGCCAACGGCGAGGTGATTGAGCAAAGACTGGCTGACGGCCGCTGGCTGCTGATTGTGGAGCACCGCACGCCAAGCGGCTACATTGTCGGCAACCGCATTGACATCACCGAACTGAAAGACACCGCACAGGCCCTGGCCGACAGCGAGGAGCGCTGGGAACTGGCTGTAAGTGGCGCCAATGACGGCATCTGGGACTGGAACCCCCAAACCAACGAGGTGTATTTCTCCAATCGCTGGAAGTCGATGCTGGGCTACGGCGAAGAGGAAATTGGAGGCCACGTTGATGAGTGGATCAGCCGTATACACCCGGACGATCTGGAGCACACACTGGCCGAGGTACAACGCCACTTGCGCGGCGAGACCGCCTTCTACCAATGCGAACACCGCATGCGCTGCAAGAATGGCAGCTACATCTGGATTCTGGATCGCGGCCGTGCACTCATGGACGCCCAGGGTCTGGCAGTGCGCATGTCGGGCTCGCACAGCGACGTCACCGAGCGCCGGTCCGCCGAGGAGCGCGAGCGCGACCACGCGGGGCAACTCAAGGCAATATTTGAGCTCAGCCCGGACGGATTCGTGTCCTTTGACGCCGCGCACTGCGTCAAATATGTGAGCCCGGCGTTTACCCGCATGACAACGCTGGAGGCGCACGACATGGTGGGCCTCAGCGAAAACGATTTTTCACAGCGCATGGCCAGCCTTTGCCTGCCCGGCGCACCATTTCCTGGCCTGATGGCATTGCGTGCCATGGGGGCTGGCGGTAGCGCAGGCCAGCGGCAGGTATGTGAACTGGCCGATGCGAGCAAGCGGGTAATTGAAGTGGGTTTGCGTGAGGCGCCGACTGGCAACGTATCGCAGGTCCTCTATCTGCGCGACATCACCTTTGAGGCCGAGGTGGACCGCATGAAGAGCGAGTTTCTATCCACCGCGGCGCACGAGTTGCGCACGCCCATGGCCAGCATCTACGGCTTCGCAGAAGTATTGATGACGCAACAACTTGATACCCCCAGTCAGCGGGAGTTTCTGGCAATCATCTATAAACAATCGGGGTTGATGGCGTCGATCTTGAACGAACTGCTGGACCTGGCCCGCATTGAAGCCCGCAGGGGCAAGGATTTTGTGTTTGAAGCCACCCCGATGCTGGCGCTGGTCAAGGAGGTGGCTCATACCTTCAAGCCACCCGAGGGACGCAGCGCACCAACCTTGGTTGGCAACGGTGCTGCGCTGACCGTTCTGGCCGACCACCAAAAGGCGGAACAGGCGGTATTGAACGTGCTGTCCAATGCCTACAAGTATTCACCCGCTGGTGGTGCCATACAGATCGAAGTGCTGGACTCCCCTTCTGATGCGCACGCCGTACCGATGTTCGGCATCCGCATCTCGGACCACGGCATTGGCATGACAGCGGAGCAGTTGGCCCGCGTCTTTGAACGTTTCTACCGGGCCGACAGTTCTGGCAAGTTTCCCGGAACCGGCCTGGGCATGAGCATCGTGCAGGAGATCATTACCCTGCACCGGGGAAAAATTGACATACAAAGCACACCCGGGGTAGGAACTACTGTCACACTGTGGTTTCCCGCCTGCCTTGGCGACCAAAACCCGACGCCAACAACCGGCGTAACGAACCCATGAAACGCAGCACCGACAACGCAAATACCCCGGCCATTGATCCCAATACCTTGCTGCGCACGGTGATTGATGAAAACCCGAACATCATCTTGATGAAAGACTGGGATGGCAAGTTCCTCATTGGCAACCGGGCGCTGGCCAATCTCTACGGAACGACCCCCGATGAACTGGTTGGCAAAGACGACGGGGCATTCAACACCAATGCGGAGCAGGTGGCGTTCTATCTGCAAAACGTCCGCGAGGTGATGTCGCAGTCGCAGACCCAAGTGGTGATGGAAGAGTCAACCAACGCCGCAACCGGTGAGGTGACCTATTACCAGTCCATCAAAAAGCCACTGATCACCCGGGAGGGGGAAAAACAGATACTCGTCATCGCCAATGATGTGACCGAGCTCAAACGCACACAAACCCGGCTGGAGGAAAGCGAGCGACGCCTGCGCTACGTGCTCGATGCCACGGGTGAAGGCGTGTGGGACTGGGACATTGCGACTGGCACGGTCACCCACAACAGCCGCTGGTGCGAAATTATCGGACTCGACATTCAACACCTGCAACACCCGGTCGAGTTTTTCGCGGATTTGCTGCACCCCGACGACAAGGGCACGGTGATGCAACGGTTGCAAAAGTGTCTGGACGGTAAAGGCGTCTATCGCAGCGAGCACCGGATGCGACTGAGCGACGGGCGGGTGGTGTGGGTGCTGGACCGGGGCGACGTGGTAGAGCGCGACGCCGCAGGGGCGCCCCTGCGCATGGTGGGCAGCTTCACCGACATCA
>JBAWYQ010000335.1:0-3123 GCA_037143475.1 Burkholderiales bacterium
GGCCCGCCGGTAAGATTCGTGCAAATTCGGCCACTCAGCCTAGATTTCTAGTTTTTGGCATAGCGCCGACGCTGTTTTAGTCTTGTTAAGGTTCGCGGTCCTGACACTTTGGGCTCCGTATGACCACCACCTCGGCAAGCGTAATCTATCCAGAGCTACCTGATCCGCTGACTCCAGGCGATTTGCAGGAGCTCTTCAATCCAAGTTTCGATGAGCGTAAGTGGGCGCCAAGCGTGGCGCGGACACCAGAGACCCAGGTGGCATTACTGGTGCATCTGAAGATTTTCCAGACCATCGGGCGGTTTATGTCTGTCGGCGATGTCCCGCTTGCGGCAGTTGAGTACGTCGCCCGAAAAATGGCCATCGAATCCGAAACCACTCTAATTTGCCCAATCCGAACGCACTTTCGGCATCGCCAGGCGATCCTCAGTCGCTTAAAGGTAACTGCTTGGGGAGCCGAGGGCCGTGCTTTGGCACAAGCGACGATGTGTAAAACTGCTCGTGCGCGTACCGATCCAGCTGACATCATGAATTCGGCGATTGACGCACTCATTCGTCATGACTTCGAATTGCCGCCTCTTGCAACGTTACGTCGGCAAGCCGGCACCTGGCACAGCAAAACAAACACAGCCCAATGGGCCGAAGTGTGTGGCCGTCTCAGTTCAGCGCAGCACGCTCTATTGGAAACTCTGTTGGTCGTCGATCCGAAGACGCAAAAGTCACCATTTGCAAATCTGTGCGCGACACCCGGTAGACCATCACGCAAGAATCTCAACGCGTTGGTTGAACGCTACCAGTGGCTTCAAGGGCTCCCAAATTCAGCCACGGCATTGCAGTCAATCGCCGATTCAAAAATCTCGCAATGGGCCAACGAGGCTAAACGACTCAATGCACTGGAGTTGCGGGAGTACATCACCCCACGACGCCACACATTGCTGATGGCGGTGATTCACGATGCGCGCGGTCAAGTCCTCGACGGCCTGACACAAATGCTGCTCAGGCTCGCCCGAAAAGTCGAATGGAAAAGCGAGCTTAGCCTGACAGAGTGGTATCAAACACGGCGCAATAAAACAGACGCACTAATTCGCGCATTTCGGGACTCGCTGGTGGTTCACGGATCAGACGTCGACCCAATGGAAAAGGTGTCATTGGCGCAGGCGCTGTTTAAAGCACAGGGAGGTCACCATGCACTGGTACAAAGCTGCGACGAACACCTGCAACATGAGAAGCAAAACTGGCGTCCCTTTGCACGCGCAATGTTTGTTCCATTGCGAAGCGCTTTGGTACAGCTGGTCGAGATTTTGCCGTTGCAAAGTACAGCTGACTCCGATGGATTACTCTGCTTGGCCAAGGCACTAAAAAGTGATGCATCGCAGAGTGACTATTTGAGCATTGCTGGTGTGGCGCCCAATGCCTTGCCGCGCGAATGGCATGCCCTCGTTCATGACCATGCCAGCGACACCCGAGTTTTCAACCGACGCCAATTGGAGGTCGTTGCCATTCTTGAACTGGCAAATGCGATCAAGGCGGGGGAAGTTTTCGTAAGCGGATCGTTGAACTTTGATAGATTCTGGGATCGCTTGCCATGCGAAGCGGCTGACTCATCCGCCGTCGCGGCATACGCCGCGTCCCGTGGATGGACCGATGGCGCCGACGGGCTGATCCGTGCAGTCAAAAGGGCGCTTGACCAAAAAGCTAACTTCCTGGATACCGCCGTGGGCACCGGCCAACAGGCATACCTTCAGCGGGGAAGACATGGGCGGCCAGTCGTAAGTCGGCTTCAGGCAGTGGGTACCCCTGCAACTGCTGTCGACCTTGAAACCCAGATCATGGCGCACATGCCCGAGCGGGCGGTGTTAGAGGCCATCTCAAATACAGAGCACTGGGCACAATGGGGCCGGCACTTCGGACTGCCATCTCGACTTGGTCCACAAATTAAGGATGCTAGTCACCGCTACGTGCTGACCACATTTGCTTATGGATGCGGGCTCGGGCCCACGGAAGCGGCGCGCCATCTCGGCGGAACGGTCTCGGCAGATCAACTGGCGTTTGCCGATCGTCGGCATGTCGACATCGAAGACCTGCGCGCGGCCTCTGCGGATTTGATCAACCTGTATTCCAAGTTTGAGCTACCGCAACAATGGGGGACGGGAAAATCCGCCGCAGCAGATGGCACCCATTTCGAGACCTACGAAGACAACTTGCTTGCTGAACATCACATCCGTTACGGCAAAACGGGTGGCATCGCCTACCGCCACGTGGCGGACAATTACATTGCGCTGTTTAGCCGCTTCATTGCATGCGGAACTTATGAGGCGACGCACATTCTGGATGCGCTACTTCAAAATCTCTCCGATGTGCAACCCAGCCGCGTGCATGCTGATACACATGGCCAGTCGGCGGCCGTCTTTGGTCTGGCCTATCTGCTCGGAATTGAGCTCATGCCACGCATTCGGCGATGGCACACGTTGAATTTATACCGGTCTGACAGTGGCAGCAAGTATTCAAGGATCAATTCGTTGTTCTCTGGAACTGTGAACTGGGCGCTGATTCACGAGCACTATCCTCAGTTCATCCAGCTTGCTTTGGCAATCCAAAGCGGTACGCTCGCACCCTCTGCGGTTTTGGCAAGGGTCAATAGCTACAGCACTAAAAATCGATTCGCTTTGGCCCTGAAGGAACTTGGCCAGGCGGTCCGAACTACGTACTTACTGGAATGGGTCATGGATGAATCCTTGCGCCGGACGGTCCACAAGGGAACGACCAAAGTTGAGCGGCATCACAAATTTGCCAAGCACTTGGCGTTCGGTGCTGGTGGCCACCTCCGGTCAAACAATCCCGCTGATCAAGAAAAGGCCATTGTCTACAACGAACTTGTGACCAATGCCGTGGCGTTGCAAAACGTGGTGGATCAGACTCAAGCCCTTCACGCATTGAAATCCCAGGGAATCAATGTCCGTGCGGCCGATTTGGCATTCCTAAGTCCCTATGCCACCAGCAAGCTCAAGCGATTTGGTGACTATCCGACCGACCTAAAGCCCGAGTCGATGCCGACTTGCATAACCCTGCCGCTATAGGAATTGATCCGAGTGGCCGAATTTGCACGAATCTTACCGGCGGGCC
>JBAWYQ010000336.1:0-3103 GCA_037143475.1 Burkholderiales bacterium
GCCATGGCAGCCTCGAGTGCGGCCACCTCTTCGCCCAGCGCCTCGCCAAACTGCTGCTGCAGCTCGGCCATGGCGTTCATGGCTTCCATGTCATCCGCCCGCAGCAATTGCATCATGGCCTCAAGCGCAGCCAGCAGTGCAGGCCGGTCCAGCGACGGGGCTGCACTAACAGAATCGCCCCCGGCTGCGTTGGCGTGGTCTTGCTGCAAAGCCTCCAACAACGCCTGCAAGCCGGGCAAGGCGCTGTGAATGGCCGCGCAGGCCTGGTGGGTCGAAGTCAAAGCCTGGTCAGCGCCTGGACTTGCAGCGAGAACCTTCTCAGCGGTGGCCGCCTCGGCTGAAAGAGCCATGGCGCCTAACGTGGCGGCCAACCCCTTGAGCGTGTGCAACAAGCGCTTGGCGTCCGTCGCCGTGCCACCCGCCTGTGGGCTCTGCGCAAAGTCCTGCAACTGCTCGGGCATGGTCTGCAAATCTTTCACAAAGGTGGTCAGCATGCGCCGGTAGACCTCTTGCTTGCCGCCCAAGCGGTGCAGTGCTGCTGACAAGTCCACCCCGGCGGCGGCGGCGGCTTGCACCACGCCCTGACCCAGCGCCAGCGCTGCACCGGCTGGTGCCGCCAATACGCTACCCCATTGCACCTGGTTGCGCAGCACCCGCACCAGGTCGTTGATGTCAAACGGCTTGCCCACATGGTCATTCATGCCAATGGCCAGACAGGCCTCGCGGTCCGAAGCCATCGCATTGGCGGTCATTGCCACGATGGGCAGTGTGGTCAGCCCCAGGTCGTTGCGGATGACCCTGGTGGCTGCAAAACCGTCCATCACCGGCATCTGCAGGTCCATCAGCACCACATCAAACGCGGGGTCGGAAGCGGCAATGGCTTCCACTGCCTCTTGCCCGTGGTTGGCAACCTGTACCAGGGCGCCTTCGTCGGTCAGCAGCTCACGGGCCACTTGCTGGTTGTTCAGGTTGTCTTCGACCAGGAGCAAGCGCATGCCGTCGAGTCGGCGCACGGTCGACTGTGCAGTCACGTGCGAAGGATGAGGGTGATCGTGGCTGCTACGGGCATCAATCACCGCATCAAACAGTATGGAGGCTGTGACCGGCTTGACCAGAAAACCGTCCAGCAGGGCTTGCTGGGCTGGACTGCGCTGAGACAACGTCTCACGCCCGTGCGCGGTGACCATCACCACCACCGGCGCGTTGTGAGTGTCGCCCGCTTTTAGTTGCTTGGCTTGTAGGTCGCGGATGTGTTCGCTGGTTTGCCAGCCGTCCATGCCGGGCATGCTCCAGTCCACAAAGATGGCCTGGTAGTGGATGCCTTGCGCGCTGCGTTGTTGCAACATTTGAAGCGCCTGCTCGCCACTCTCGGCCAAGTCGACCTGCCAGCCCAGGGACTGGCCCATGTGCGCCAGCACTTCGCGTGCGGTGGGGTTGTCGTCAATCACCAGGGTGCGCCATGAAGCGCCTTCTGCGCGGTCCTGCATGCGCTGGCGCTCCTGCTCATCGGTCACTGCTACGACAGGCAGGGTCACCGTGAAGTAAAAACGGCTGCCCTTGCCGAGAGCGCTCTCCAACTCCAATTCACCGCCCATCAGGGCCACAAAGCGCTGGCTGATGACTAAGCCCAAGCCGGTACCGCCAAAGCGGCGCGTGGTGGAAGACTCGGCCTGAGTGAAACCGCCAAATATGCGGGCCTGATTTTCCGGGGCAATGCCGATGCCGCTGTCGCGCATGCTGAACTGCACGGTGACCACATCATCGGTGCACAGCATGACCTTGATGGAGAGCACCACCTCGCCCTGCGCAGTGAACTTGATGGCGTTGCTGCCCAGGTTCAGCAAGACTTGCTGGAGCCGCATGGCGTCCCCCACGAGATGGCGGGGCAGCAGGGGGTCAATGTCAAACAGCACTTCCACCGGTTTTTCGCCAACGCTGGTCGACAAAATAACGGAGAGGTCGCGCAGCATCTGGTCCACGGCAAAAGGGTGCGGGTCCAGCGTCATCTTGCCGGCCTCGATTTTGGAGAAATCCAGAATTTCGTTGAGCAGTCCCAGCAATGATCTGGCAGCACCATCGCTCTTGGCGGCGTAGTCGGCCTGGCGGGTGGTGAGCTCGGTCTTGCGCAGGAGCGTGAGCATGCCCAAAATCGCGTTCATGGGGGTGCGCAGCTCGTGGCTCATGTTGGCCAGGAATTGGCTCTTGGAGAGCGACGCGCTCTGGGCCGCTTCGGTGGCCTGTATCAACTCGGTGATGTCAATGCGGAAACCAACAATATGGCCATCCGCCAGCTTTCGCTCAATGATGCGCATGGTCCGCCCGCTCGCCAGCTTTTGTACCAGTGATATGTTGGCTGACTGATGTGCTGCGACCCGCTCTGCCACCCACTCATCTACCCGCCCAATAGCCGCAACATATTGCCCCTGCTCTGCACCACTGCGAATGAGATCCTCAAACCGTGCGCCAGGCACCATGAGGTGGGCGACTTCCTGATAGATTTGACGGTACTTTTCGTTACACAACACCAACCGGTCTTGCGGGTCATACAGGACAAACGCTTCATCAATGGCCTCAATCGAGCCAAGCAATAAATTGGAGCTTTGCAAAGCCTCTTCCTGGGCCTTCTTGATGGCAGAGATATCGGTTCGGATGGAGATGTATTTCTCGATACTGCCATCGTTGCCAATGAAGGGGGCAATCAGCGTGTCGACCCAATAGAGGTGTCCGTCTTTGGCCAGGTTGCACACCACGCCGCGCCAGGGCATGCCACTGGAGATGACTTCCCACATCTCCTCCCAGAAATGGGCAGACTGCACCCCGGAATTAACGATGCGGTGGTTTTGTCCCACAAGCTCCGCGCGGGTGTACCCACTGATGGTGCAAAACGCATCGTTGGCTTCAACGATGCACCCACCGCGATCGGCGACCGATACGATGGCGTGCAGATTGAGCGTGGTCAACAGGGCGTCGCTGTCACGCAGGGCCGTTTGTAATTCCCGGGTCATGGCCTGCGCCAGATTTTCTGCACGACGGCGCCCGCTGACCTGTTGATGCAGCAGGCCTGCCAGCAGGGCGCTGATCAGAGCGCCACCGCCAAACAGCA
>JBAWYQ010000337.1:0-3093 GCA_037143475.1 Burkholderiales bacterium
GGCGGCGTGGCCAGAGGGAACGGGCAACTGCTTAGCCATTTCAGTTGGGCCGGTTGCAGTGACTGAGATTGGCGCTGTGGCCAATCCAGCGCCATGCTGCGCAAATGGTCGCGGGCTGTTTCCAGTTGCAGGGAACGGGTCGATTCAGGCGCTACCTGCGCGTGCTCCTGCTGCTCTGCCGCTTGTAGGGCCATACGCGCTGTGCGGCGCTGCGCGTGAGCGCAAAGCGTGAGCACGTTGCCCAGCATGTTGACCACGCCATCGCCTTGCTGCCCACGCAGCAGGCGCCCCAAGCGCGCGCCGCCCATGACGGGGCGTGAGCCGACGATGCTGGGGTGACTACCGGGATGCAGTAGATACTGACCAGCAAGGCTCATCTATATTCATACCTGGCTCACGAGATACAGACCGGTCAGCCCCAGAACTGAGCCCAGCGTGACGACCACGGTAGCGGCTTTGCGCGCCATGAATTTTTGCAAACCCAAGCCAGCGGCAACGCCACCGAAATGCAACACTGCTGTGGTGGCCAGGAAGCCCAGCGCATAGGCAGTAAATCCGCTGACGGGCGCCTCGGCGCCATGGGCCATGCCGTGCGCCAATGCAGAGGCAGCGACCGCGCCCAGCCCCAGCATGGCGGGAACTTTGTAGACACTCATCATCAGCATGGCACCAAAGAGCACCACGCTCAGGGCAATCAACTGTTCGAGCATGGCAAATTGAAAGCCCAGCATGCCCATTGCTGCACCGGCTACCAGTGCCAGCATGAACAGGGCAGGGCCTTGCCAGGCGCGCTGTGCAGGCAGCACCCGTACCGACCATAAACCGACCGCCAGCATGGCCAGCATGTGATCCAGCCCCATGGGATGGAAAAGGCCAGAAACGAGGCTCGATGCGTCGTGACCAGTGTGCGCGTGCGCGCTGCCTGCCAGAATCAGCAAACCGGTTGCGGCCAACTTTGCGACCGCTTGGAATTTCAGGGATTTCATTTAAGTAGTCTCCGTAAGGCTAGGGTTGGGTTCACTCAATCGCGATGGGCGCTCTGCAATGAGACTGCCATCCTTGTCCATCTCGGGCACCTTCTCGCCGCGCAGAATCTTGCCGAGCAGTTCTTCATCGACCGGGTCATGTTGCACGCCTCCCGGTGGAATGACCAACAGCTTGTCCATGAATGCGGTGGCCGCTGCGATGGCCGCTGCCTGGTTGCCAAATGGGTGCATCGGCGAATGCAGAGAGTGCATCTGGCAGACGCCTAATTCGTCAATTACATTGATCAAGAACCGGTAATTTCCGTTGGGGAAGGTGACCGAATGCTTGCTTCCCAGAGCCTGTGACTGCCAGTCGTCCTGCGGTCCGGGGAACCGTACCAGACTCATCATCCAGGGCGTGATCAACATGCCCAATATGCGGCCTTCGAATTCCTGGAAGCCCAACGTCGCTACGCTGAGCGCTTTGTTCAGCAAGGGCAGACCCGCCATCTGCTCGCGGCAAATACGCTCAAAGACGTTTGCTACACGTGTCTCGATCAGCTGGGGGAAGGCTGTATTCATTGGCCCGCCTCTGCCAGGGTTTGACCGAGTCCCGGGAAGTGATGGGGTACGTCAATGGTGTCAGCTCCATCCATGATTTGTTGCAGTCCGTCCAGCGCCAGGTCGATGTCTTTTGCCTGTTGCTCGTCAATCACCTCGCGCGCCCACCCCAGGAATGCGAGTACCCAGGTGCCAACCGGCTGCTGACCGATCAACAGCATATTGACGTGTTCAATGCCATTGCGACCGCGGCACTCGGACATGACCTCGTGGCTCTGCATGACCTGAACGGGCGTGCCTACACACATGCCGCCTGCTCCTCCAGATCGGCCTGGTGGTGCCAATGCCCGATGCGAACTTCCTGACGCGGTATGGCGCTTATTCCGGCCAATGCCAGTTCCTTGACCAGCATTTCAACCATGGCGTCCAGACCTGCAGCCGCGTGCTCGCTTAGGCCCAGGCGGTTTTCCAGTCCGTACGGAACCATGCCAATGATGGCTACACGCTCTGGTGTCTCGCCCCGCATGGCCATCAGCGCCAGCAGATCAGAGAGGCCAAGTTGGTGGTTGGAAATCTTGGTCTGAAAGAAGGCGTTGATTTCTTTGTCCGCGATACGAATGAGAGTGCCCGCAGGCCGATCAAAATTGACGGCGTCGGCAATGATCAGGCAATCGGCCGTGCGCATCGGTTCGAACAGTTCCATTCCAGTGGTGCCACCATCCACAATCCGGACATTGGCAGGAAATGCATAGCGGCAATCCAGTTCTTCGACCGCACGCACGCCGATGCCCTCATCCTGCATCAGCACATTGCCCATGCCGATGACCAGGATATTTTTGAACTCGCCAGTCGTCTTCATGTCTTGCCCTATCAGAGTGCTCTACAAAGCCTTGACCTGAACGACTTCACGCTGTTCGTTGTCGAACATGTGAATGGCGCAGGCAATGCAGGGATCAAAAGAGTGTACGGTGCGCAGCACCTCCAATGGCTTGTCCGGGTCTGCAATGGGGTTGTTCATGAGAGAAGCCTCATAGGGGCCCGGCTGATCATCGGCATCGCGAGGACCTGCATTCCAGGTGCTGGGCACAACCGCCTGGTAGTTCTTGATCTTGCCGTTGTCGATCACCACCCAGTGTGACAGCGCGCCACGCGGTGCCTGGTGGAAGCCAACGCCCTTGATCTCGCCCTTGGGGAACGTCGGAGCGTTGAAGGTTGTCTGGTCTTTGCCAATGTTGGCCACCAGCTTTTCCCACTGGTCATTCAGGGTGTCGATCATCACCGCACACCGCACTGCCCGCGCCGCGTGGCGTCCAATGGTGGACTGCAACGCAATGAGCGGAACATCCGACAGCTTGCCCACCGCCTTCATGGTGCCAATGGCTTGATCCAGGTATTTGATGTAGCGCTTGTTACCGGAGGCAACGCCGATATGCACGTCGGCCAGCGGACCTACCTCGGCGCGCTTGCCGTAGAAGGTGGGTGCTTTCACCCAGGAATACTTGCCGTTTTCCTGGAAATCGGTGTACTGCGGCTCGGTTTCGCCAACCCATGGGTGCAAGGCTTTGTC
>JBAWYQ010000338.1:0-3085 GCA_037143475.1 Burkholderiales bacterium
CCATCAAAAACTCCATCGAAAGATAGACCACCCGGCGTGCCTGGTTCGCGCGCTCTTGCGCCTGGGTCTCTACCCAGCGCTGGGACAGTTGCTCACGCGCAACCTGGGCAACGGCCAACATCAAATCGGTAGTGGTTGCGTCTTCAGATGCAACGCCTACGGTATTCAGCAGGTGTTGTTCAATCTGGGCGGCCAGCGCATGTCTTGCAATCAGGGGGGTAGAAGCCACAGCAAAATCCTTTTTGGTCACGTGGCGCATTTGTCGCCTGCAATGAAGGGAGTTCTCTCCAAACTGGTTTTATTCTCGCACGCAGTCAGTTTGATTTCAGTGGCGAGGATTAAGATGGCGCTGCCTATGGAAAATGTTTGAATTGGGAGTACACAAATGGAACTGACCGAACAGGCGCAACGCCTTGATTTGCCAAAGCGTGCTGTGGCGCTGGTACTGGCGGGTGGTCGCGGTAGTCGGCTGATGAGTCTTACGGATCGACGGGCAAAGCCGGCGGTTTATTTTGGCGGCAAGTTTCGTATCGTGGACTTTGCTCTGTCTAATTGTTTGAACTCAGGAATTCGCCGAATTGGCGTGATCACCCAGTACAAATCCCACAGCCTGCTGCGCCATTTGCAAAGGGGTTGGGCATTCTTGAAGTCGGAGATGAACGAATTTGTCGATCTGCTGCCGGCACAGCAGCGCAATGACAACGAAAACTGGTACCGAGGAACCGCTGATGCGGTCTATCAGAATCACGATATTTTGGAAGGCTATGAAGCCGACTACATCGTCGTGCTGGCCGGTGACCACATTTACAAGATGAACTATGCGCTCATGTTGGCGGACCATGTGGACAAGGGGCGCCAGTGCACGGTCGGTTGCATCGCCGTGCCACGCAGCGAGGCCAGTGCCTTTGGCGTGATGGCCATTGACGATAACCGGATAGTCACGGACTTTGTCGAGAAGCCAGCCAATCCACCTGCCATGCCGGGGCGACCTGATATGTCGCTTGCCAGTATGGGGATCTACATCTTCAACGCGCAGTATCTCTACCGGGAACTTGAGCGGGATATGGCGGATCCGAGTTCCAGCCACGACTTTGGCAAGGACATCATTCCCCATGCCGTGCGCAACGGGGATGTTGCAGCACACCCGTTTTCCTTGAGCTGTGTTCCATCTGCGAAGGAGGGTGTTGAGCCTTATTGGCGCGATGTGGGAACGATTGAAGCCTACTGGGACGCCAATATTGATTTAACCGCAACCGACCCGCAGCTCAATTTGTACGATAGGCGCTGGCCCATCATGACTTACCAGGACCAACTGCCTCCGGCCAAGTTTGTTCATAACCAAAATGATCGTCGCGGGATGGCTATTGAGTCGATGGTCTCGGGCGGCTGTATCGTATCGGGTCATGTGTTTCGCTCGGTTCTTTTTTCCAGTGTGCGCGTGCATTCTTATTCTGCCGTCAACTGGTCTGTCCTGCTTCCGGATGTGGTGGTGGGTCGAGGGGTGCGGTTGACCCGCGTGGTAGTGGACCGCGGCGTCAGTATTCCTGACGGCATGGTGATTGGTGAAGACACTGAACTGGACGCAAAGCGATTTCATCGCAGTGACAACGGCATTATTTTGGTGACTGCTTACATGGTTGCTAACATTGCGGCATGAAGGTACTGCTTGCTGCTGCTGAAATTTTTCCATTCGTCAAAACTGGCGGTCTGGCCGATGTTGTGGGTGCGTTACCTGGGGCTTTGATCTCGGCGGGTGCTGAAGTGCGCTTGGTATTGCCGGGCCTGCCCGCCATTTTGGCTGGCGTTGAGGGATTGGCAACGGTATGCGAACTTGGTGCCATGTTTGGTGCAGGTCGCGTCACACTGCGATTGGGGCGCATTGCCCACAACGGCGTTTCTGCCTATGTAATCGATGCGCCCTACCTTTACCGGCGCTCGGGCAATCCCTATCAAGATGGCGATGGGAACGAATGGCCTGACAACATCCAGCGCTTTGCCTTGCTGGGGTGGGTCGCGGCTCACTTGGCGGCCGGGGAGCTGGACATGGATTGGACGCCCGAGGTGCTGCACGCCCATGACTGGCATGCGGCCATGGCCTGTGCCTACGTGGCCAGCCATCCTGGGCAACATGTTGCGACGGTTTTTACCATCCATAACCTGGCGTATCAGGGACTGTTCCCCGTTCAGGACTTTCATTTGTTGGGCTTGCCATCGCGCCTGATGGTGCAGCAAGGACTGGAGTTTCACGGTAACTTGTCGTTCATGAAGGCTGGGCTGAAGTTTTCCCAGAGGGTGACCACCGTCAGCCCAAACTATGCGCGCGAGATTGCGACCGAAGAGTTTGGCTGTGGGCTGGATGGGGTTGTCCGGGCGCGCGGAGCGTCTGTGCGTGGCATTCTCAACGGGGTAGATGCAAGTGTCTGGAACCCGGCCACGGATGAGTCGATTGCCAGCGTCTATTCGGCCCGCAACCTCAAAGGCAAAGCCTTGTGCAAGACAGCCCTGCAAAAGGAGCTTGGGTTGCAGGTGGATGCGAAAGCACCGTTGTTTGCAGTGGTCAGTCGGTTGACTTCGCAAAAGGGATTGGACCTGGTACTGGCGGCGTTGCCCACACTCATGCAGGGTTCAGCGGACGGTGGCGCCCAATTGGCCGTCCAGGGCAATGGTGATTCGGCATTGGAAGCCGCATTTGCGGCGGCTGCGGCCCGCTATCCAGGGCGGGTAGCCGTGTGGTTGCATTATGACGAAGCACTGGCCCACCGCATGATGGCGGGTGCCGATGCAATGCTGGTGCCATCACGGTTCGAACCCTGCGGGTTGACGCAACTGTATGCGCTACTTTATGGCACTGTGCCGGTGGTGAGGCAGGTGGGTGGTCTGGCAGACACGGTGGTTGATGTGACCGCCGAGACCATTCAGTCCGATACGGCCACGGGCTTTATGTTTGGCCCGGCTACTGCGTCGGGGCTGGACCAGGCACTGGCACGCACGCTGGATGCTTATCGCAACCCTGCGCTCTGGCGCAAACTCATGCTGCGTGGCATGGCCCAGAATTTCTCATGGGACGTGGCTGCTGCCCAGTACC
>JBAWYQ010000339.1:0-3023 GCA_037143475.1 Burkholderiales bacterium
CTGAAGACTGTTAATCCGTAGGTCCCTGGTTCGAGCCCAGGTCGAGGAGCCAAAATTTGAAAACCCACTGTCGAAAGATGGTGGGTTTTTTATTTTCCGGGTCACCCATGCACATCACTACCGCCGCACATTTTTCTCCACCCCCACCGACCCAGAAAGAGAACACGCGGCAGATTGACACATTGCGTGATGCTGCCAACGAAGGCCACATCGCCGAGCACATCCGTGGCATGGTCGCTGCGACCATGAGCAACTTGACCATCCAGGCATCCGACGCCACCCAAAATGAGGAGCAGCAGTGGCGACAATGGGCACTGGGCGTTGCCGATGGACTCGAACTGCCTGTTGCGAATTAACCACCCTCCCCGCTAAACTGAACCCACGCAATGACAGGAATACAAAATGTTTGACAAAAGCGGCCAATGGCCACACCTTGAGACCTTCGACGATTTCGACAACGGCCTGTCCGATCTGATCGAGTTCTGGTCATCCGAGACGCCAACCCAGGCCATCAAGGATTCAGCGTTTGCGCATTTCAAGGAAGACCTGGATGCGGCCACGCTCCAATGGATCGACAACAAAGCCAAGAGCAAGAAATATGCGGCTATTTCTCAAGAATTGACTGAATTCGAAGAAGTTTTGAAAGAAGACACAAGTGTTCCCGCCAAAACCGAAGGCAAGGAACCTGGTGCAACTTCCTCACCCAAGGTGCCTGCCAAAGCTAAGAAGAAGGTCTGAATATCCTTGCTGTGAGTCCACAATAATTGGTCCCATGAGAATCAATTTGGTTACCCCATTCGCTGAGAAGGATGCCGCCAAGGCACTGGGCGCACGTTGGGACTCCACGAAGAAGCTCTGGTACATCGTCGATGTTGCAGACCTCACACCCTTCCAGCGTTGGATTCCCAATTTGGAAGCCGACAAACAGGCTGCGGCCGGCAGCGACGCTCAACAAACCCAACAGACGGAAGTTGGTCTGATCAGGCGCTCCGCCGGGGTCATCACCACGTCAGCCTTTGCGGTGGCGCGCTGTGGATGCGATGTACGCCCATGGGACGAATGTCAGCACACCACAACCCAGTGAGACTTGCCACCTGTTTGATGTGGTCAGTTGTTGCTAGTTGGCTTACTGCCCTGGCCAATCCGAAACCCATTGTTACGGTAAATTGAATTGCGGCACCGCTATTGGGGCTCGTCAGGCAAACGTGTTGACCTTCGTTCCCACGCTTCCTTGCGTTGCGAGCGATGGTTGAGGAAGAGCCTGTATCAGAGCCACCGCCGAAGACCCTTGGAGGTCTAGAGCTTTTCGCAGGACAGCAATACTGACAGCGTCAACCGTGTCACTTTGACCGAGGGAAGTCGTTACCTGTGTTGTAGTAGTGCTGGAAACATTCATATTTAGCCCCATCAGGCGAGTTGATGCACTGATGATCCAGTGTAAGCGTGCACGACGACGCGCCGACGGCTCGATCAGGGCTGTTGGCTATGTGGCTGCCGATGCGTGCGCTCCACAGGCAGCGCTGCCAGGTAGCCTGCTACGTTCAACAATCCAGCACCATTGCCTTGTAGCCTTCAAGACTTGCACAACTTGGCTACGATGTACCCATGTGCAGTCACTACCAAGGCGTCAAGGAACGCGAGCGTTACATACGACAGTTTGGCGTGGAGCCGCCTGGCGACCAGGGCAAGTACGACCTGTGGCCCGGTTACCTGGGCAGCTTTGTTCGACGCCACCCATTGGCTGAGGTGGGTGATGTGGCTGTGCCACGGCGCGAGGCCCTGAACGGCTTGTTCGGTCTGGTTCCACACTGGTCGACCGACACAAAGATCACCAAACACACCTATAACGCCAGATCCGAGACCGTGGCCGAGAAACCCAGTTTCCGCGATGCCTGGAAGCGCGGTCAGCATTGCATCATTCCTGCGGACGCCATATTTGAGCCGGACTGGCGTAGCGGCAAAGCGATTGCCACCCGTATTGCGCGTAAAGACGGCGAGCCGATGGGGATTGCCGGGCTGTGGTCTTGCTGGACGTCGCCCAAGGGGGATGTCCTCAGCTACACCATGCTGACCATCAATGCCGACGCGCACGACCTGATGCGCCAGTTTCACAAGCCGGTTGATGAGAAGCGCATGGTGGTGATTCTGGAGCCAGACCAATACACGGCATGGTTGGATGCGCCCAGTGCCAACAGCATTGACTTCATGCAGCCCTATCCCGCCGATTTACTCACGGCGAGCGCACCCGCACCCGATGAAGGAGCCCTGTTTTGACGAAGCCTTGCTCGATCCTGTTTGTCTGCATGGGAAACATCTGCCGTAGCCCAACTGCCCACGGAGTGTTCCAACACAAAGTCACGCAAATGGGTCTGGAGCGCACCATAGGCGTGGATTCCGCAGGCACCCACAACTACCACCCCAACAGCCCGCCGGATGAGCGCTCGCAAGATCATGCCGCAAAACGGGGTTACGACCTGTCCGACTTGCGGGCACGACAGATTGACGATGCTGACTTTGATCGACACGACCTGATTCTGGTCATGGACTGGGACAACCTGGCGCTTGTCGAGGACATTTGCCCGCCAGAGCATAAGCACAAGGTGCGCAGGCTGACCGAGTTCTGCTTGACCATGGACAGCCCCGTGGTGCCGGACCCCTATTACGGTGGACCTGGAGGGTTCGATCATGTCCTGGATTTGGTCGAAGATGCTTGCGACGGCTTGCTGCGCCACCTGACGCAAGCAACCTAACAAAAGACGCCGAAATACCACCGATTGACTTCTTCTGGCAGGCTGATTCAATATACCAACAGGCCCCAGCGCACATACCAACAAAAAGACCAACGCCAGACCGTGGCTTTAAGAATATCAAAAAAGACGCAAGAAAACAAAAAAGCCCCTGCTTCACTGAGAAACAAGGGCTTCTAGGGGGTTGCTTTAAGCGGTTGGAGACCGTTAAAGACTTATCACTGGCGGAACAGGCGGGATTCGAACCCGCGGAGGGTTTTACCCCTCGCACGCTTT
>JBAWYQ010000340.1:0-2935 GCA_037143475.1 Burkholderiales bacterium
AGCAGGCCGCCCGCATCCACGGTTTCAGCTGCGGGGGCTTGCAGTCCCTGTGCTACCTCAACAATGCGGCCGTCTTGCACGGCAACGGACATGTTCTGGCGTCCGTCGGGCAGGCAGGCACTGTGTATCAGTAAATCCAGCATGGGCGGAGTCCGTTTTACTGGGTGCCGAAGATGCGATCACCCGCATCGCCCAGGCCCGGCAGAATGTATCCATGGTCATTGAGTTCTCGGTCGATAGCCGCTGTATAGATAGGCACATCCGGGTGCGTTTTGTACATGGCTTCAATGCCCTCGGGGGCGGTCAGCAGGCACAGGAACTTGATGGACTTGGGTTTGCATACCTTGAGCCGGCTTACGGCAGCGGCGGCGGAGTTGCCGGTGGCCAGCATGGGGTCCACTACGATGATGTCGCGCTCTTCCATGTTCTTGGGCATCTTGAAGTAATACTCAACAGCCTGAAGCGTTGCAGGGTCGCGGTATAGGCCGATGTGGCCCACGCGTGCGCCGGGAACCACGGACAGCACGCCGTCCAGAATGCCGTTGCCCGCCCGCAGAATGCTGACAAACACCAGTTTCTTGCCGTCAATTGCCGTGCCGGTCATTGTCTCCAGCGGGGTTTCGATTTCAACGGGCTGCGTGGCCATATCGCGGGTCACTTCATAAGCCATCAGGCTGCTGAGTTCATTGAGCAGACGGCGAAAGCTGTTGGTGCTGGCGGTCTTGTTGCGCATCAGGGTCAGCTTGTGCTGCACCAGCGGGTGGTCGATCAGGTGGACGTTGGCGCGGGCTTCAGGAGATAGGGGTGTCATGGTGCAAAGCGGTGAAAGTTGGAATGGATTGAGTTTAGGCTTTTCAAACCGTGAGGCAATTCGCAGCCACGCTATGTCTGAACCTCGGACGAAGCTGACAGGACCTCTGCTGCCAATCGCTGCAAATTTTGCGCATTGGCCGTCGCTACGAATGCTGCGATTTGTTGGTAATGCTCAATCGTGTCGAAGGTTTGGCGCCAATGGACCTGAGTACCTTGCTCAAATGGCATCAAATCAACGGACAGGATGAAGTGGTGGCCAGACAGGTGCTCAATCTCGAAGAGCTCGCAAGACACGATGCGCGTGAAGTGGCTTTCGTTGGGGTAGTCCTTGCCGTCGGGCCCATGCATGGTGAGCAACCAGGTGCCCCCTGGCCGAAAGTCGAAGTGGTGCATCGTGTTTCTGAAGCCGTCAGGCCCCCACCAACGGGCAACTCGAATCGGGTCACTCATCGCCGCAAAGACCTGTGCCGGGGTTGCTGCTACGAATAAGCTTCTTGAATCGGAGCGTTTGTCGATTGGTTCCATGTTGTCCCTTTCAAAATGCAGCCCAAGCCTCATCGGCTTCCCCATTATGAATTCCTTTGTAGAGCAGAGTCACTTCTTACTGGGTGAAGCCAATGGCGCGGTCACTGTGACACTGGCGCCTTGACACAGAAGGCTTGCTTTGCGTGGCGGTCAAAACCTGCCGACTCATAAAACTGTAGCGTCGCGGCGTCTTTTCGGCCGGTGAGCAGCATGACCTTGTAGCAGTTGGCAGACCAGGCAAATTTCAACGCGTGTGCAAGTAACGCTTTGCCGTATCCCATTCTTCGATGCCTGGCGTGTGTCACAACATTTTCAATCACACCATATGACCGGCATCCCCGAGTAAAGTTCGGTATCACCGCAATGGTGCATGTCGAAACCAGCTTGCCATCAACGTAGCAGCCGAAGTACTTGTTGCGCGCCGACTGCATCAACTCCTGCCAGATTGCATCAACGACTGGCGCCTTCGGCAGATGCTCATCCTTGTCGTGCAAGTGGGAGTAAAGCGCCAACAATTCATGAAGTTCGCCAGCTTGAATAAGTCGTATGTCCATGGGTATAGTGCCCTTGCTTTTGCGTATTGAAAGTAACTTTTTTGCGTGAAAGTCACCACATACAACATTGCCGCCAGCCCCGCCCGTCCATTGGCATGAAACACCTCAAAACAACGGTGTTACTTCCGCGACCCGCCAAAGATACCCCCGAGAACGCCCCGGATGATCTGCCGTCCCACCTCGCGCCCAATCGAACTTGCAGCGCTGCGGGCCAGTTGCTCGCCCACGCTGGTGCGGGTGCGCCGGGTGCCGCCGCCAAACATGTCGCCAATGCTGTCCAGGATGCCCTTGTCCGGTGCAGCTACGGGCGCGTTCGGCACGCTGGCCGTGGGGGCATTGGGCATGTTGAATGCACTGGGCGTTGGAACCTGAGCTTGCGTTGCGCCCGCAGGCTGGCGTGTCTGGGTGCGTCCCTTGATGGCTTCGAACGCGGAATCCCGGTCTACTACCTTTTCGTAGACTCCGGCCACCAGCGAGTCGGCCAGCAATGCCTGGCGTTGTGCAGGGGTGATGGGGCCAATCTGGCTGGAAGGCGGCAACACAAACACCCGCTCGGTCGGACAAGGTCGGCCCTTGTCATCCAGAAAACTCACCAGGGCTTCACCCACCGCCAGCTCGGTGATGGCGATGCCAATGTCCAGCCCCGGATTGGGGCGCATGGTGTCAGCTGCCGACTTGACCGCCTTCTGGTCGCGCGGCGTGAAGGCGCGCAGCGCATGCTGCACGCGGTTGCCCAACTGGGCCAGAACCGAGTCGGGAATATCCAGCGGGTTTTGCGTCACAAAGTACACGCCCACGCCTTTGCTGCGCACCAGTCGCACCACCAGTTCAATGCGCTCCAGCAGTACCTTGGGGGCGTCGTTGAAGAGTAAATGGGCTTCGTCAAAGAAGAACACCATCTTCGGTCTATCCAGATCGCCCACCTCGGGCAGCGTCTCGAACAACTCACTCAACATCCACAGCAAAAAGGTGGCGTACAGGCGTGGTGCGTTCATCAGCTTGTCGGCGGCCAGAATGTTGACCACACCCTGGCCTTTGGCGTC
>JBAWYQ010000341.1:0-2874 GCA_037143475.1 Burkholderiales bacterium
CGGGCCTGCTTGAAGACATGTTCCTCACGTACGACCCGAGAGACCTTGAGGTAGCCCTGATGGCCACCCAAACTCCCCCACCTGTGGCCACCTCAAATTCCCCCACCCCGGTCGTGCGGTGAGGGTGGTCTAAGCCCACTTTTCGCCGGTTGGGCAGTACCTGACAAGACGTTACCGTCACGCCCTCACTTTTGAGGGAAACCGGATTGAACGTCTTGAAACCAAATCGACAAACAACCATAGCGACACTGCTGGAGGCGGGCAACAGCCACCGCCAAATTGAACGTGTAACGGGTATTGATCGCAAAACCATTCGCGCCTATCACCAGCGCATAGAACAGCAGAAGTCAAACTCCTCCGGGGTGGCCACCGGCACCACCGATCAAATTCCCCCACCCCGGCCACCGGATGGGTCCAAATCAATGGCCTCCATCTGCGAGCCACACCGCACTTTCATCGCAGCTCAGCTGCGGCTCAAGCGCAACTACATGTCCATCTACCAAGATTTAGTGGACAGCCATGGATTTGCGGGGGCCTACAACAGCGTCAAGCGATTCTGCGGTGGCTTGTGTGCACGCTCGCCGGAACAGTTCGACCGACTGGAATTTGCCCCCGGCGAAGAAGCCCAGGTCGACTACGGCGAAGGTGCACCCACCCGCGTACCGGGAACCGCACGCTTTCGCAAGCCACGCCTGTTTGTGATGACCCTGCGCTACTCCCGACGCAGCTTTCGACGGGTGGTGTGGAAGTCCAGCCAGGAGACCTGGGCGCGCTTGCACGAAGAGGCGTGGCGCTACTTTGGCGGAGCCTGCCGCTACGTGGTCCTGGACAACCTCAAGGAGGGGGTCATCAAACCCGACCTGTACGAGCCAGAGCTCAACGCAGTCTATGCCGCCACCCTGAAACACTACGGCGTCGTGGGCGACCCGGCACGCGTGCGTGACCCCAACCGCAAAGGCACGGTTGAACATGCCATCGGCCACACCCAAAGCACGGCCCTCAAAGGTCGGCGCTTCGAGTCGATCGAGGAGCAAAACGCGCACCTCGAACACTGGGAAACCAAATGGGCGGCCCAGCGCATCCATGGAAGCGAACGCCGCCAGGTGGCGGCCATGTTTGAAGACGAGCGACCCCATTTGTTGCCCCTGCCGGTGGCCAGCATGCAGTACTTTACCCAGGAGACGCGCACCGTCAACGACGATTCGTGCGTACGCATCGACCACAGCAGCTACGCAGCACGCCCGGCCCCAATTGGCAGCGTGGTGCTGGTACGCCTGTTCAAGACCCGCCTGGAAATCCGTGAGCTCAAGAGTGGCGCACTCATTCGCATCCACACCCGCGCAGACAGACCCGGCACGGTGGTGCTGCCGATGGAGGAGCGCATCTTCAACCCCTCGCGCGAGACGCACCGGATTCTGGCCCAGGCCAAAGCCATCGGAGTGGCCACGCACAAGCTGTGCCTGACGCTGTTTGAGCGTGAGGGGCGCGTAGGTCAGCGCAAGCTTTGGGGGATCGTGGGCTTGGCCAAACACAGTCCCAAGCGACTCATTGAGATGGCCTGTGAGCGTGCCATGAGCGAGGGGGTGTACAGCTACACCCGTGTCAAAACATTGACCGAGCAACTGGTAAGCGAGGCGCTCAGGTTGCTTGATGAACCGACACAGGCCCAGCAGAGTTTGACTCAGAGCCATGCACTGATCCGCGATGGCAGTGATTACGCTGATCTGTTCACCCTGGGCGCGAACCATTGTGCCACCTTGCCAGAACTGGCCACACAACAAACCCAAACCGAGACCACGCCATGACCATGAGCAAAACCGAGATTGAACGCGCATTGCGTGAATTACGTCTGCCCGGAATTACTGCCACCCTGGAGACCCGCATCCTGCAAGCCCAAGCCAACGGCCAGCCCTTCCTTGAAACGTTTTGCATGCTGCTGCAAGACGAGCTCGATGGGCGTCGTACGCGATTGACCGAGCGGCGTTTCAAGACTTCCGGCCTTGATGAGCGGCCCACGCTGACTGATTTCGATTGGCACTTTAATCCCAAGGTGCCACGCCAGGCGTGTTTTGAGTTGCATACCCTCAAATTCATCAGCGAGGGAATCAATGGCCTGCTCATTGGTAAGCCCGGCACCGGCAAGAGTCACATTGCCAAGGCAGTGGCGTATCACGCCACGCTGCAGGGCTTTGACGTGCGCTACGTGGAGGCTGACAGTGCGTTTGCGCATTACTGCCTGGCCTCGCCAAAAGAACAAAGCAAACTGCTCACCACCATGTTGGAGCCCGATCTGTTGGTGCTTGATG
Organism: Burkholderiales bacterium; assembly: GCA_037143475.1. Classification (GTDB taxonomy): domain Bacteria; phylum Pseudomonadota; class Gammaproteobacteria; order Burkholderiales; family Burkholderiaceae_C; genus Allorhodoferax. Next base: position 2,307 of record JBAWYQ010000341.1, read on the forward strand.
ATCTGTTTCTGGCCCGGCGCATCTCCGACGGTGCAGCCGAGCTGCTACAGACGCTGGTTCATCGCCGCTACAAAACGCGCCGCTCCGTCGTGGTGACATCCAACAGAGTCGTTGAGGACTGGGGCAAATACCTGGGTGACAACACCATGAGCACGACTATTCTGGATCGGCTGATACACCGCTCGCAACTGCTGGCGTTTGAAGGCAAGAGCTATCGACTGGGTCAGGCTGCAGAGCGTTTGACTGGCAAAGCCTGAGCACCATCGATGCGATTGGATGAACAACTGCACACGGCAAACATCCATCGCGCCCACCGTGGGTAACTGATCTGCCCACAGGGCAAGCCTGTGGACATCCGGCACTGCGTGCCGGTGCATCAGTTATCCACCGTTCCTCGACTTGGAGCCTTCGGCCTGACGCGCTGCGCTTGCCAAATAGCCGATCGAAGAAATCAAAAATGGCAGCCCAAAGCTAACAAAACGCAGGCAGTTCTGGGATCCAAAAAATCCAATGACTAGGGTTTACCCCTGGAGGAGTTTGGGTGGCCATAAGTGGGGGAATTTGAGGT
>JBAWYQ010000342.1:0-2870 GCA_037143475.1 Burkholderiales bacterium
TTGGCCATGAATGCCTCATCGGTGGCAATACAGGGTGGCAAGGTTGTGGACCAGGTGGTGGACACCATGAAGGGCATCAATGATTCCAGCCGCAAGATATCGGACATCATCAGCGTCATTGATGGCATTGCCTTCCAGACCAATATTCTGGCGTTGAACGCTGCGGTAGAAGCCGCCCGGGCTGGCGAGCAGGGTCGGGGTTTTGCGGTGGTGGCCAGCGAAGTGCGCAGTCTGGCCGGGCGCAGTGCCGAGGCAGCCAAAGAAATCAAGTCACTCATTAACGCCAGCGTCGAGCGTGTCGAGCACGGCACAGCATTGGTTGACCAGGCCGGCACCACCATGACCGAGGTGGTAGACAGCATCAAGCGCGTGACCGACATCATGGGCGAGATCAGCGCCGCCAGCAACGAACAAAGCCTGGGTGTGGCGCAAGTGGGCGAGGCGGTTACCCAGATGGACCAGGCCACGCAGCAGAATGCCGCCTTGGTAGAGCAGATGGCCGCAGCAGCCAGCAGCCTCAAGAGCCAGGCGCAGGAGCTGGTGCAGGCAGTGGCCTTCTTCAAGGTGGCCGGTGGTAGTCAACCTGCCAGGTTGCCCAAGTCAGCGGTTCGGTCCAGCGCATCGTCTGGCGCTGCGTTCAAGGGGGCTGAGCGGCGCTCGGTTGCTGCGACTGCCAGCGCACGCAAACCAGCTGCGGCCCCCAGGACCAGTCCTGCACCCGCAGCCCCCAAGCCGGCACCGGCAGGGGGCGACGAGGATTGGGAAACCTTCTGAGCATTTCAGGTTATCAAGTGGCCACAATGCACTGTGGCAAGGCTTCCGCCAAAAAGTCATAGACCGCACGGATGCGCCGGCTGGTGCGGATCTCGCGGTGCACGGCCAGCCACATGGGTAGGTCGGGAATCTTCAGCACATCCGGCAGCACACGCACCACATCCGGGTCGGTGCAGGCAATGTAGTCGGCGACAAACCCTATGCCCAGTCCGGCACGCACCGCCTGCCACTGCACGATGAAGTCGTCCGTGCGCAGCGAGAACGCCTCTGGCCCCACCGCATAACCCATGGCCTGAAAGCCGCGCAGGATGGATGTGTCTGTATCGCTGCCGATCAAATCATGCTGCAGCAGATCGGGTAGTTCTCTCAGGGGTGCGCGCCTGGCCAGGTAGCTGCGGTGTGCGTAGGCGCCCACACCGACGTTGCCAATTTTCCTGGCAACAAGCGATCCCTGTTCGGGGCGCACCATGCGCACGGCGATGTCGGCCTCGCGACGCAGCAAGTTGCTGACCTGGTTGCTTGAAACCAGTTCCACTTGAATGTCGGGAAAAGCCAGCCGCAGGCGAGCCAGCAACGGCGGCATCAATTGCACCGCAACCGGCGTGCTGGCCGTGATGCGTACCGTGCCGATGGTCTGCAATTGCGCGCCACTGAGCGTGCGAGTCAGTTGCAGGGCGCCGTCCTCCATTGTGCGAGCCGATTGCGCCAGTTGCAGCGCCGTGGCGGTGGGTATCAGGCCGCGCCCGGTGCGCTCGAACAGCACCACGCCGAACTGACTTTCCAATTCGGCAATGTGCCGACCCAACGTAGGCTGGCTGGTTTTGAGCAGGCGCGCCGCCGCCAGCAAACTGCCCTGGTCGAGCACCGCGAGGAAGGATCGGATCAGACTCCAGTCGAAAGATGTACGCATGGTGGTATTCGCATTTGCATAGCTGATGTAAATATATATGCAATTGTGCAATTCAATGAAATTTTCAACAATAACGTCATCGATCCACCCCGGCGGCACAGCGAATGAATGCTCCGCAAACCACAAGGAAAAAACACCATGAATAACACCGTACTGATTTTGGGCGCCAGGGGCCGCTTTGGCCTCGCCACCGCCCGCGCGTTTGCAGACGCCGGTTGGCGTGTTTTGGGTCAAACCCGTCCTGGCGCGGAAGTGCCAGACACCACCGCCATTGAATGGCTAGGCATAGACCTGAATGACACGCCGGCGTTGGTGCAGGCTGCTCAGGGCGCGACCGTGGTGGTGCATGCGCTCAACCCGGCCTACACCAATGAGGCCTGGAAGGTCCAGGTGCTGCCCATGACAGAGGCCGCCCTTGCCATCACCCGCGCGCTGGGCGCCACGCTCATGGTGCCTGGCAATGTGTATAACTTTGGTGCCGCCATGCCGGCTGTGTTGCGCGAGGACACGCCCCAGGTTGCGAACACCATCAAGGGCCAGGTACGCATCGACATGGAGGCGCTGCTGCAGGCCTCCGGTGTGCGCTGCATCGTCATTCGCGCAGGGGACTTCTTTGGCAGCGGAAAAGGAACGTGGTTTGACACCGCCATGGTCAAGGACATTCGCAAAGGCGTTTTCACCTACCCCGGCACACCCGACGTCTCCCGGGCCTGGGCCTATTTGCCTGATTTGGGCCGCACTTTTGTGGCGGTGGCGCAGCAACGCGCCGCACTGAAGCCGTTTGAAATATTTCACTTTGCCGGTCACCGCATCACCGGTCAGCGTTGGCTGGATGTGCTGACTCCGTTGGCGCGTGCACAAGGATGGCTGGCATCGGACTCGATCCTGAAATGGGTCAGCCTGCCCTGGACCGTCATTCGGCTTGGAGCGTTGTTTGTCCCCACCTGGGCGGCACTGCTAGAAATGCGTTACCTGTGGCAAACACCGCACGCGCTAGCGAATGGCAAACTCACCACACTGATTGGCCCAGAGCCACATACACCGCTGACTCTGGCTGCGGCTACCGCGCTGGCGGACCTGGGCTTGCTGAATCCGGCGAAGCCGCTGGCTACACAAACCGCCAAAGCGCAATCACCAGCACTGCGCAGCCCGCCGCAACCAGGTCATCCAGCATGATCCCAAAGCC
>JBAWYQ010000343.1:0-2867 GCA_037143475.1 Burkholderiales bacterium
TGGTCAGCTACAACGAACGCCACAACCTGGCCAATGGCGAGAACAACGCCGATGGCCATGGCGATAACCTGAGCAACAACTGCGGTCTTGAAGGCCCGACCAACGAATCATCAATCAATACCCTGCGAAGCAGGCTCCAGCGGGCACTGCTGGCCACTGCGCTCTTGGCTCAAGGCACTCCCATGCTCTGCGCGGGTGATGAACTGGGCCACAGCCAAGATGGCAACAACAACCCCTATTGTCAGGATAACGACACCACGTGGATTGATTGGGGTCAGATCGACCAAGACCTTATAGCCTTTACCGCGAAGGTGCTGACTCTGCGCCGCCAGACGCATCCCTTGGGAAACCAGTGGTACAGCGGATTGCCTTGCGCCAATGGACTGACAGACGTGTCATGGCTGCAAAGCAGTGGTGCCGAGATGCATGCGCAGAACTGGAACGACACGACCGACAGGGTGCTGGGCTGCTTGATTGGCCATCCGGGTCGCGCCGAAGCGCCGCTGTTGCTGCTGTTCAACCCGCAAGCTACCGACCGCATGTTTGCACTGCCGGCCGGTTCATGGCGCATTCTTCTGGACACCACAGGTAGCGAAGATGGCGGCGTCATGCAAGACGACTCTGCGTCCTATCCGCTGCTGTCGCACAGCGTGGCGCTGTTGCAATGGGAACCAGGCGACGCGTAGCCGTGGTGGCGCTGAAACGCCTTGTACAGTCGCCGCCCCGTCCTTAGTTATCGGTCAGCTGCAACATACTTGAAAATTCATACCAAGAGGAGCATACTTAACGCCTCAACAACGCGAGGTGCCGTATGGAAGCCCAAGACGTAACACTGGCCGAACGCGGCCAGATTGTGATTCCCAAAGAAGCCCGTGATGCGCTGGGCCTTAGAGCGGGCAGCAAGCTACAAATCCGTATCGAAGGCAACCGACTGGTGGTCGAAAAAAAAGTGGCCTTGGACTTGACCCGCTGGGTAGGCAAAGCCGTGGATGACGGACTGAGCCGCGATGAAGCCCTGGCTGAGCTGCGCGGGCGTGCTGTGCCGTGGCAAGCCGAAACCACCGGTAAAAACAGCAAAGCATGAAAACGGCGGTTGATTCCAGCGTACTGTTCGACATCGTCAAAGGTGCACCCGGTGCGGCAACCGCACAGGCCGCGTTGGAAACCGCCCTGGCCCAAGGTGGCGTGTGCGTGTGCGCGGTTGTGGTGGCCGAGCTTGGGCGTTACTTTGCCAACGAGCAAGATCTGCGCGACTTTCTGACCGACTGCCAGATTGACCATGACCCCTTGAGCATGGACGCCGCATTGGAGGCCGCACGCATCATGCGTGGCTATGCCCGCAACAAAGGGCCGCGTGAGCGCGTCGCGCCCGACTTTCTGATTGGTGCCCATGCCATGCGACAAGCCAACGCTTTGCTGACGTGCGACGCTGGTTTTTACCGCCACTATTTTGACGGTTTGACCGTTGTCACACCAGTGTGACCGAGCCACACCCGATTTTCAGTTCGGCGCCCGGCGCGCCTCAAATTTTTTAGCTACTCCGCTTCACGCACGCGCAAAAAACTCGCAAATTTCGGTAGCCCCGCCGGAGTGCGATCCCGATAGCGGTAGGTCACAAAGGATCCCACTACAGGTGGTGCCTCGCGTTGTGCATCGGTGAAGCCGGTACCCAGCGCAAAACGTTTGCCGTCTAGCGTTTCCAGCAGCAGTGCACCCATTCGACCGGCATGCTTGCCTTTGCCGGCAATGTGGGCCGCGACCCGTGCATCTTCGTCCGGGATCGGCTTGAGCTTGCGTAAATCAGCACTGCGCCCGGCCTGCCAATGGGCTTGTGCGCGGTGCAGCATCAGCCCCTCACCGCCGTCGGCTACAGTGCTCTTCAGCTGCGCTTGCAGGGCCGCGCTGTCAGCGACACGAAACTGCGCTACCGGGCGCAGCCAATCGACCGCACTGCTCTCCAGCAAGGCGACCCATCGCGCCGAACGTTCGGCGAAGGTACCCGCAGCCCCCGGCAGATCAAAAATCATGTAACGCACCTCGCGCCACTCGTCATCCACCGGCACCGCGCGGCGCACGATGCCCGAGAGCCGGTCAAAGCTGTGCCGCCCCAACCACAATTCCCCATCCAGCGCTATTTTTGGCAATGCAGCGGTGAACCACCCAGGTGCAGCAATCACACGGCCACTTTTGAAATGCAACACATTGCCATCCCAATAGGCACGCACGCCGTCCAGCTTTTCGCTCACCAGATAAGCCTTGGAATCGAGCCCCGGTTGCCAGTTCCTGGCCAGCATCAGAGTGGGAGTCGCCAACACAGTGGCCTCGATCGATTCCGTGACAGCCGCCATGGCAGGCATGGCTGCAGGCAATAGAGCGCCGCCCAACAGCAGCCCCCAATAGGTCACTCGCCGGGCAAATGGTGCATGTGTCATGTTGATCTCCACTGTCGATCAGGCATTTTGACACCACACGGGCCGGCGAGGGCTGACAGAATCAACGACCGCTTTGGAGCCGGATTTACTTCGGCAGTGTGGCGAAGCAGCCATAGGAGTTTTTGCCGTAGATGACTCTTGGAGGCATCTCCGTGTCAACCCGCTTAACAAACTGCCTCCTCCAAACCCGCCTTCGAAATCTGCAATTTCACCAGACATCGAGGAGTAAATTTTCCCTTGCGTACCCGTAGCCTATGAGCGAACATTGGGGCACAAACGGCGGCAGCCTGACGGGTCGACTTCAACATAGTGAAGTTTTCCTATCAAAAGTGCCGAAAGCACTGTAGATGCTGCGCACGCAGCTATAAGAATGATAGTCGTTGTGGAAACTGAAACAAAGCTCGCTCACTCGTCCCGGCGCTCGCTGAAAGTCCG
>JBAWYQ010000344.1:0-2865 GCA_037143475.1 Burkholderiales bacterium
AATATTGTTGACTTGGTATAACAAACACCCCTAGAATCCGCCCATTCCTAGTTCCCGCTAGGGATAACCCGTACCCGCTGCCGAACCCGGCATATTCAAATCGCTGCACATGTCGAACCGACGCCGCAGGATATTGATAGCGTACCAACCCAAACGTGGTGCCTGAAGTGACCGCACTGTTCGCAGTGCGAAAGCCAAGGACCCTCGCCTAAGAAGGAAGAGCTATGACAGCGACCGAAAAATTCACCAAGGGCATGGCAATATTTGCCAGCGACATCGCCCAAGGTTTCTTCGAAATCACACACAACGGTTTTGCCCTGCTGGGCTTGGCCGTCATGTTTGCAGTAATCACACTGACCGCAAGGCCAGAAATCCGCCAGGCAGGCGAAGTCGAGCTGATGGGCTGGCTTCAAACCCGCCAGGCAGCCATCTCTGGCATGGCTACAGACGTTGAAGCCATCGACCGCGCCACAGCCACTAATCCGCAAAGCCTGCCCAAACAACAGGCGGCTGTGGCCTACTGGCTAAGCAAAAAGTACAACGTGGCACCCGAACCCGTTAGCGCCCTGGTAGCGGAAGCGTTCGAGGCCGGTAGCCGAGCCAAAATCGACCCTACACTGATTTTGGCCATCATGGCCATTGAATCCGGTTTTAACCCGTTTGCGCAAAGCGCCGTAGGTGCGCAAGGGCTAATGCAGGTCATGACCAAGATTCACAGTGACAAGTATCAAGGCTTTGGCGGCAAACTGGCGGCGTTCGACCCGATTTCCAACCTCCGTGTTGGCGTCAAGGTGCTGCAAGAATGCGTTTCCCGCGCGGGCTCTGTGGAGGGCGGCCTCAAGCTGTATGTAGGTGCCGGCAATATGGAAGACGATGGTGGCTATGCCGCCAAAGTCATGGCTGAACACAATCGGTTGCAACTGGTCTCTGCCGGTCGCTCAGTGCCCCTGGCATCACCACAGATTGTTCCGGTCAACCACCCTGTTGTGCCAGCACCGGTTAAAGAAGAAGTCGCCAGCTATTTTTCGTCGTAAAGCCGTTCGCAAAGCGGCTCGGTTAAACTTGCCCCCGCACGCGACTGGCGATAGGCGCCCAACCGAACCGGTTTGAGGCGCTGACGTGGGACCACCACAGGGGAGCGTGCCGCACCACCTGAACGGGTGGCAGCGTTCAGCCGTTCGCCTGGGCAGCCCTTGTCTCATTTCGTTCCACCATTCGAAGAAACAAGGTTCATTGTCTTAAAGGACTGCCATGTACAACCGTAACATCCTCGTTGAACAAACCGATCCCGAACTGTGGGCCGCAATTCTTGCTGAGAATGCTCGCCAGGAACACCACATCGAGCTGATTGCTAGCGAAAACTATGCATCACCCGCCGTCATGGCCGCGCAGGGCAGCCAGCTGACCAACAAATATGCCGAAGGCTACCCCGGCAAGCGCTACTACGGTGGCTGTGAGCACGTGGACGTGGCCGAGCAGCTGGCCATCGACCGCATCAAGCTGATTTTTGGCGCTGAAGCTGCCAACGTGCAGCCCCACTGCGGTGCGTCAGCCAATGAGGCTGTGTTCCTGGCCTTCTTGAAGCCCGGCGACACCATCATGGGCATGAGCCTGGCCGAAGGCGGCCACCTGACCCACGGCATGCCCCTGAACATCAGCGGAAAGTGGTTCAACGTGGTGTCCTACGGCCTCAATGCCCAGGAAGCCATCGATTACGGCGCCATGGAGCGCAAGGCCCACGAAGCCAAGCCCAAACTCATCATTGCCGGTGCTAGCGCCTATTCGCTGGCCATCGACTTTGAGCGTTTTGCCAAGGTTGCCAAAGACGTGGGCGCCATCTTCATGGTCGACATGGCCCACTACGCAGGTTTGATTGCCGCTGGTGTGTACCCCAACCCCGTGCCGCACGCCGACGTGGTGACCAGCACCACCCACAAGAGCCTGCGCGGACCACGCGGCGGAATCATCTTAATGAAGGCCCAGCACGAGAAAGTCATCAACAGCGCGATCTTCCCCGGCCTGCAAGGCGGCCCGCTGATGCATGTGATCGCCGCCAAGGCCGTGGCTTTCAAGGAAGCCCTGCAACCCGGCTTCAAGGAATACCAGCAGCAAGTGCTCAAAAATGCCCAGATCATCGCCGAAACACTGACCCAGCGCGGCCTGCGCATCGTCAGCGGCCGCACCGAGAGCCATGTCATGCTAGTGGACCTGCGCGCCAAGGGAATTACCGGCAAGGAAGCCGAGGCCGTGCTGGGCAGCGCCCACATGACCATCAACAAGAATGCCATCCCCAACGACCCTGAGAAGCCCATGGTCACCAGCGGCGTGCGCATCGGCACCCCGGCCATGACCACGCGCGGCTTCAAGGACGAAGAGGCCCGCGCCACGGCACACCTGATCGCTGACGTGCTGGACAACCCGCGTGATGCGGCTAACATCGAAGCCGTTCGCGCCAAGGTGCACGCGCTGACATCGCGCTTCCCGGTGTACGGCTAAGTGCCATGAAGAGCGCGAGTGCTATATTTTTAGTAGCTGCTTGCGCATATTCCACGAGGGCTAGAGGCCAATTTAGCTTGATTACTTCGGCCCAAAACACATGAAATGCCCCTTCTGCAGCCACTCGGAAACCCAGGTCATGGAGACCCGAATTTCTGAGGATGGTGATTTCATTCGTCGCCGACGCCAATGCGGCTCGTGCGAAAAGCGCTTCACCACCTATGAACGTCCTGAAGTGAACTTTCCGGTGGTGGTCAAAAAGGACGGGCGCCGCATTGACTACGATCCGGCCAAACTGCGCGGCTCATTTGCGCTGGCACTACGAAAGCGCCCGGTCAGCACCGAGCAAGTCGGCTCTGCCATCGACCG
>JBAWYQ010000345.1:0-2853 GCA_037143475.1 Burkholderiales bacterium
TGATGGGGCCGCGAATGTCATAGAGCACGTTTGCCAGCTTGGCAGATTTTTGAATAGTTCTCAAAGTCCCTCCGACAGTCAACCGCACTAGGCGAAACTTATAATTTGACCACAGTTCCTCACACAATTAGTGCGGTGCAGCATTCAAATTTCACTCAGGACCGCGCATGAAACTTCACCCAGATGCCACTCAAGGGCCCACTGTCACCGGATACGGTCCGGGATGGGTGGCCATCAACGGCGAAAAATTTACAGCCAGTCTGGTGCTTAGCGCTGCGGGGGAACGTTTTGACTGGAACTGCGAACAGTTTGACGCTCTGCAGACTAGTCACTTTGCCCGCTTGGCAGAAATGGATGCAGATCTGGTCATTTTCGGGAGTGGGGAACGCCTGCGCTTCCCAAAGCCTGAACTGCTAAAGGCTTTATACGCGCGCCAAATCGGCGTGGAGACAATGGACACTCACGCGGCGTGTCGAACCTACAACTTTCTGGCCAGCGAAGGCCGTAAGGTTGTTGCTGCCCTTTTGTTGTAAGCGCATGCGTACCGGGCTATGGAAGGACGCTTTTCAGAGTAAAATCGTGGGTTGCAGTCGAGGATCAATAAACGCTGTCACGTTTGGATGCCTTAACTTTGACTGACACCTAAGAACGCGAGACTAAAAGTACCCTATGGCGATCATTGTCAACAAGCCCCTACCAGAATTTGAAGCCAATGCTACCAGCGGCATCAAAGTCAGTAATACTACCCATGTCGGAAAAACCATGGTGTTGTATTTTTACCCCAAAGACAATACACCTGGCTGCACGACCGAAGCCATGCAGTTTCGGGACAAGTACAAGGATTTTGTAAAAGCCGGCGCCACCGTTTTCGGTGTTTCCCGCGACAACATGAAATCACATGACGAATTCAAGGCAAAACTTGAACTACCATTTGAGCTGATTGCCGATACCGAAGAAAAAATGTGCCACATGTTTGGCGTGGTCAAGAACAAGATCATGTACGGCAAGAAGGTTAAAGGCATTGAACGCAGCACCTTCCTGGTGGGCGCCGACGGCACTTTGAAAGAAGAGTGGCGTGGTCTCAAGGTACCCGGCCATGTGGATGATGTCCTCAAGGCAGTCAAGGCCCTCAAAAAAGCCGCCTGACGCAGCAATGTTGTTTTGGCACACCGCGCGATGTTGGTGTCACATGGCTCATGCATAATGATCCAATGCCGTTGAACCTCGCAACCGCGTTCCAACAAAAAGCCGCCTTGGCTCAAGGCGGCTTTTTTGCTTTTGCAATGCACGGATATATCCCATCTCCTTTCATGAGCCATACCCCATGCCACTGCCACCCGCCCCCACAAAACCTGCCGATCGTCTTCCTCCCAAAGCTTTCGTAGCAACCGCACGCAGCGTCAATCGCCCGTCCCCTCAGCCAGAAGCAGATCACGCAATAAAGAATGCGAGCGCTGCGCCGGTCACTGCCAAAAGGACCTCTAAAGAGGCGCAGCGCAAAGCGCCTGTTGCTCTATTGAGTCCAGCCCCAGCGGCCCCAGAGGTTCCTGTAACGACAACTACAGCGCCAGCGGTTGATCGAGCACCAACCCGAGCCCGCAGAAATGCACAAAGTGGCCCCAGCAAACTTTTTGTGCTCGACACGAACGTGCTGCTGCACGACCCGATGTCATTGTTTCGTTTTGAGGAACATGACATCTATCTGCCAATGATCGTTCTGGAAGAACTAGACGGCCATAAAAAAGGCATGACCGAAGTTGCACGCAACGCACGGCAAACCAGCCGCACTTTGGATGCTTTGGCTGGTGCGCCCGGTGCGGACATCACGGCTGGCTTTCAGCTGGCCAGTACCGGCCACCGTGATGCGCGTGGCAAGTTGCTGTTTCAGACGCAGCCCCTGAACTACGCACTACCAACCAGCCTACCCCAAGGCAAGGCCGACAACCAGATCTTGGGCGTGGTGGAGGCCCTGCGCCAATCCATGGCACCCCGTGAAGTGGTATTGGTGTCCAAGGACATCAACATGCGCGTCAAAGCCCGCGCATTGGGCCTGGCTACCGATGACTACCAGAACGACAAGACACTGGAAGATGGCGACCTGCTTTACGCCGGTTCACTTGCCTTACCCTCGGATTTTTGGGCCACTCACGGACAAACCGTGGAAAGCTGGCAGCAGGGCCAGCACACGTTTTACAAGATTAACGGGCCAATAGTGCCAAGTCTGTTGATTAACCAATTTGTGTATTTTGAATCTCCAGGTGAACCCAGCCTGTATGCCCGGGTGACCGAGATTCGGGGCAGCACAGCGGTCATCAAGACACTTCGAGATTTCACCCACCTGAAGAATGCAGTGTGGGGCGTGACTTCCCGTAACCGCGAGCAAAATTTCGCGCTTAACCTGCTGATGGACCCCGATGTGGACTTTGTCACTTTAACCGGCACAGCAGGTACTGGCAAGACCCTGATGGCGCTTGCTTCCGGATTGACACAGGTATTGGATGACAGGCGATACACCGAAATCATCGTCACACGAGCCACTGTGAGCGTGGGCGAAGACATCGGTTTTCTGCCAGGCACTGAAGAAGAAAAAATGGGGCCCTGGATGGGGGCATTGGATGACAACCTTGAGGCTCTCGGCAAGACCGATACCAGCGCCGGTGAGTGGGGCCGCGCCGCCACCAATGAACTAATTCGCAGCCGGATCAAGATCAAAAGCATGAACTTCATGCGCGGGCGCACATTCATGAACAAGTACGTCATCATTGACGAAGCGCAAAACCTGACGCCCAAGCAAATGAAGACGTTGATTACCCGTGCTGGTCCAGGCACCAAGATCATCTGCATGGGCAACCT
>JBAWYQ010000346.1:0-2848 GCA_037143475.1 Burkholderiales bacterium
CACCGCGAACGGTTGGGCGAATACCCATCCAGCGCTTCACACCGGCTTTGCCGAGTTGACGCAGGCTATGCTCTTCATTGGCCACCTGGCCAATGGTTGCGCGGCAATCGATGTGAATCTTGCGAACCTCACCGGAACGCACTCGAACCTGGGCGTACGTGCCTTCACGCGCCAGCAGCGTTGCGGACGTTCCCGCAGAGCGGATAATCTGCGCGCCCTTGCCCACTTGCAACTCTACGCAATGGATGATGGAACCCACTGGGATATTGCGGATCGGCAGCGTGTTGCCAACACGGATCGGGGCCTCGGAGCCACTCATGATGGACGCGCCCACTTCCAGCCCACGAGGCGCAATGATGTACTGGCGCTCACCGTCTGCGTAGCACACCAAAGCGATGTGGGCAGAGCGGTTCGGGTCGTACTCAATACGCTCAACTTTGGCAGGAATGCCGTCCTTGATGCGTTTGAAGTCCACCACACGGTAGTGGTGCTTGTGTCCACCACCTTTATGACGGGTGGTGATGTGGCCGTTGTTGTTGCGACCCGCCTGCTGGAATTGCGGCTCCAGCAATGCAGCGTGAGGGGCACCTTTGTGCAGGTGGTCACGCGAAATCTTCACCACGCCACGACGGCCTGGGGAAGTTGGTTTCATTTTGATAACAGCCATGATTACGCAGCCTCCCCGCCAAGGTTCAACTCTTGGCCTGGCATCAGCGTCACGTATGCCTTGCGGACATTGTCGCGACGACCAACCGACTTGCCAAAACGCTTGGTCTTGCCCTTGGTGTTCACAACGGAAACGCCCTTGACTTCGACCTTGAACATCATTTCCACAGCGGCTTTGATTTCATACTTGGTGGCGTCTTGCAACACCTTGAAGGTCACCGCATTGCTCTTTTCAGCAACCATGGTGGCCTTTTCGGACACGATGGGAGCGACCAGAACCTGCATCAAGCGGCCTTCGTCAAACTTGGATAAATTGGGACCGTGGCTCATGCGAACATCTCCTTGAGTTTGTCCATCGCAGCCTTTGTCACCAGCACCTTGCGGTAGTGCACCAGCGACAGCGGATCAGCGTAACGGGGCTCCACCACCAGGATGTTGACCAGATTGCGCGACGCCAGGTACAAGTTCTCATCGACTTCGTCGGCGATCACCAGCACAGATTCCAGATTCATCGCCTTGAACTTCGCAGCCAAAGGCTTGGTCTTTGGAGAGTCAACCTTAAGGGACTCAACCACAGCCAAGCGACCTTCGCGGGCCAACTGGGACAAGATCGACGCCATACCAGCGCGGTACATCTTCTTGTTGATCTTCTGGGCAAAGTTTTCGTCCGGCATATTCGGGAATATGCGGCCGCCTCCGCGCCACAGTGGCGAGGAAGTCATACCAGCACGGGCGCGGCCCGTTCCCTTTTGCTTGAACGGCTTCTTGGTCGAGTGCTTGACCTGTTCGCGGTCCTTCTGGGCGCGCGTACCTTGACGGGCATTGGCCTGGAAAGCGACTACGACCTGGTGCACCAGATCTTCGTTGTATTCACGACCAAACACGGTCTCAGGGGCTTCGTATTTCGAAGTAGCCTGGCCTTGGTCATTCAGGAGTTCGAGCTGCATCAGTTCGCCCCTTTCGCTGCTGCGGATTTAGCCTTGATGGCAGGACGAACGGTCACAAAACCGCCAGCCGAACCAGGGATTGCACCCTTGATCAAGAGCAATTGGCGTGCCTCGTCAATACGGAAGACATCCAAATTTTGAGTCGTGACTGTGTCATCGCCCAAGTGGCCTGTCATACGCTTGCCAGGAAACACACGGCCTGGATCCTGCGCCATACCAATGGAACCGGGCACGTTATGCGAACGGCTGTTACCGTGCGATGCGCGCTGCGAACTCATGTGGTGACGCTTGATGGTTCCCGCGAAACCCTTACCAATGGTCGTGCCCTGCACGTCCACCTTCTGACCCACGGCAAATACATCAGACACTGGCACGGTAGCGCCAGCAGCGTATTTGGCCGCCGCATCAGCGGTTACGCGGAATTCTTGAATAATTTCTCCGGCTTCCACACCTGCTTTTGCAAGGTGACCGGCGATTGGCTTGGTAACACGCGAAGCTTTGCGTGCACCGAACGTCACCTGCAAGGCAACGTAGCCGTCGTTCTCCTGGGTTTTGACCTGCGTCACCCGGTTGTTTGAGACATCTACCACCGTAACAGGAACTGCATCCCCGTCATCGGTGAATAGGCGCATCATGCCAACCTTGCGACCCAGCAACCCTAAGTGATTGCTAAGACTCATTGTTTTCTCCGTAACTTCCACCACGGCAACTTCAATTGGCTGCCATGTTTTTGCGTGAAAGACTGTTAATAAAACCCAGCAGGTAAGCGTGTGCCTATCCAACCGAGCCTGCGAGTATAACCCGCGTTAGCGACCAACACAAGCCTGAACTTTCATCCAGGCCTGCATTGCACCCATTACTGAAGTTTGATTTCGACGTCGACGCCAGCGGGCAAATCGAGCTTCATCAAAGCGTCGACTGTTTTGTCCGTAGGATCAACGATATCCATCAGACGCTGGTGGGTACGTATTTCAAACTGGTCACGGCTCGTCTTGTTGACGTGGGGGGAACGCAGAATGTCAAAGCGCTTCATGCGGGTTGGCAATGGCACGGGGCCCTTGACAATCGCGCCGGTGCGCTTGGCGGTATCCACAATCTCGGCAGCCGACTGGTCGATGAGTTTGTAGTCAAACGCCTTTAGGCGGATGCGAATTTTTTGCTTGGTAGCCATGAATAATTTCCTTAAGCAATGATCTTGGCAACCACACCGGCACCCACGGTACGCCCACCTTCGC
>JBAWYQ010000347.1:0-2848 GCA_037143475.1 Burkholderiales bacterium
TTCGTGGCGCCATTACGCCGAACATCGGTGGCTCCATTACGGCGGTCAGTGACACTGCAAGAACACCATCCCGAACAGGTAAACAAATCGACCGCCAAGTCCTGTTTCGACTCCGCCACGATCATGGCGACGGTGTTGTGTGAGCAGAATCGCAAACGCTGCATCATCCCCTTGCGTAATGTGTATCTTGAGGTGACAGACAAGGGCAAGATCCTGATGCACAAGCCCAGCCCGTCCTTCGGAATAACCTATGTGCTGGACATGGGTCTTCCCATGAGTGGCACGAGCTACACACCCGCAGCCGTTCCTGCCCAATCGCTGTTTGGCCAGTTCCTCAAGACCTCTTTACCGGACCAGGGTGTGCAGGACTATCTGCAAGAAGGCATGGGTTACACGCTGACACCCTTAACCATCCACCAGGTTGCCCTCGTGCTCAAAGGTGCGGGCTGCAATGGCAAAAGTGTGATGGTGCGGATCTTGTCGGCGTTGCATGGTCGCGTTGCTGCCATGGATCTCAAGAATCTCAAGAACTTTGGCCTGACCAAATTGGTTGGTGCATCCCTGGCATTTTCTGACGAGGTGCCCGAACGCGGACTAAATACTCAAACCTTTAAGGCACTGGTCAGCGGAGATCCGGTTTCGATTGATCGCAAATATATCAATCCCATCAACTACCGCTCGACCGCCAAGTGGCTGCTTTGCACCAACCTTGACCAACGCAGCGATGACAACTCGGATGGCTTTTGGCGTCGCATGGTGGTCATTCCCTTTAGTGAGCAGATTGCTCGCAAGGACATCGTTCCTGGCTTAGACGAGAAAATCATCGAGACAGAACTTCATCTGGTTCTGGACTGGTGCCTGGCAGGTTTGCAGCGTCTGATGATCCGTGGCAGCCTGCCGCCCGAACCCCAAGCGGTGATGCATGCGAAGCAGCTGGCTATCACTGCCTCTGACCCAGTCGCGGGCTGGGTGCAGGATCATGGTGTGCAGGTGGGAGTCGATCCGAGTGACATGCTGACCAAGGACGACGTCTTCAAACGTTACTGCAATTGGTGTTCGAGCAACAAGGTGCGGACGATGGATTCCTGTGCGTTTTGGTCCCGCCTTCGCAAGCTGGTTGCCCTGCCGCCCGATAGCCAGCATCGCGTGGGTGGTGCACGGTCTCGCTACGTGCAGATCCGCTTTGAGAGTGACGCCCAGGTGCCGCACTGCGTTGACGGGTCCACCCCGTTTGACGAAGCTTAAAAACTGATACGACCTGCCTGCAGGTCGTTCCAAGCCTCGTTAGTGCAACATCCTTTCTGTAATTTCCCCGAGCATTGAACCTGGCGGTTTTCGGTTCTGGGAATTTTTAAATAGGCCCCTGCCAGGCCGCCGGAGGCCCCCCCGTGGGTCTCACGACAGAAAGAAATATCATGGCCCAACGAGCCAACCTCGAAGTAGATTCGCATCCTCTGCATGAAGCCTATGCATGTCTACTCTCCAATGGTCTGGATGGCGCTGGTGAAGCGCTGCGCATACTGGTCAACGAAGCCTCGCGTATTGAACGCGCCCAGCATCTACAGGCCATGCCCTACGAGCGCAGTGCCCAACGAGTTGACCAAGCCAACGGCTACAAGCCCAAGACCATGCTCACCCGCATGGGCGAAATCACCTTTGAGGTGCCCCAGGTGAGGTCCGGTGGCTTTTACCCCAGCGCCCTGGAGCGCGGCAGCCGCTCAGAGCAGTCCGTCAATCTTGCGTTGGCCGAGATGTACGTCCAAGGGGTGTCTACCCGCAAGGTCATCGAAGTGCTGCAAAAGCTGGTGGGTCCTGAGGTCAGCATCTCATCGACCCAGATCAGCCGCTGCGCCGAAAAGTTAGACGTGGGACTTGAGGCCTGGCGCAACCGCCCGCTGGATGAGACACCCTATGTGCTGTTGGATGCGCGCTATGAACGCGTTCGAGAAGCGGGCCAAGTGGTGGACTGCGCCGTATTGGTGGCCGTGGGCGTCACCGCCAGTGGTCACAGACGGGTGCTGGGTGTGTCGGTGGCGTTGTCGGAGGCAGAAGTGCACTGGCGCGAGTTTCTGGACAGCTTGATCAAGCGCGGCCTGCGTGGAGTCAAGTTCATTGCCAGCGATGACCATGCGGGCTTGAAGGCTGCACGCAAGGCCATGTTTGCCGGGGTGCCATGGCAGAGGTGCCAGTTTCACCTGCAGCACAACGCGCAGTGCTACGTCTCCAAACTCGACCAACGCGTGCCCGTGGCGCGCACGATTCGCTCGATCTTCAACGCACCAGATGCCATTGAGGCGACCCGCTTGCTGGGCTTGGCACTGCAAGGTTGGCAAAAAGAGCACCCCAAGCTGGCAGCATGGGCTGAAGAAAATCTGGCCGAAGGTTTTGCGGTGTTTAACTTGCCGCCCGAACACCGAGTGCGCATGCGCACGACCAATGGTGTGGAGCGACTCAACAAGGAGATCAAACGCAGAACACGGGTCGCCACCTTATTCCCCAATTCAGCGAGTTGCCTGCGACTGGTGAGCGCCATCCTGGCTGAACAAGATGAGGAGTGGATGACCGCAAAAATCTACCTGACCATGAAACCTTGATTCGGCGCGTATGCGCAACAGCTCAGAACCAGCTCGCGGAATTTACAGAAGAAAAGTTGCTTTATCCAAGCCTCATGGGCAGTCACGCTGACAAGCGGTACGGCTGCCCATTTGGCAACCATCATGAAAGGAAATTGAAATGTCTAAGCAAAACCCTCACCCGGAATCTCAACAGTGCGTCCCCGCCAAGAAGGTCACGTCACTGGCACCAACGAAACAATGCTTTCTCGTGCGTGGCGATTACACCGAACCAT
>JBAWYQ010000348.1:0-2830 GCA_037143475.1 Burkholderiales bacterium
TCGCCCGACCACAACGAAATGCTGTTCATCGTGCAACACCAGACCAGCGAGCTGTGGATGAAACTGATGCTGCATGAGTTGGGCGCCGCCATCCAGAACATTGCCAGGGATGAGTTGGGTGCGGCCTTCAAGATGCTGGCCCGCGTGAGCAAGATCATGGAGCAACTGGTGCATGCATGGGACGTGCTGGCGACCATGACACCACCTGAGTACAGCGCCATTCGTCCGTATCTGGACAACTCCAGTGGCTTCCAGAGCTACCAATACCGGGCAATAGAGTTCTCGCTGGGCAACAAGAATGCCGCCATGCTCAAGCCCCACGCACATCGCCCCGACCTACTGGCACTGGTGCAAGCCGCCTACGTAGCGCCATCACTGTATGACGAGTCTCTGCGCCTGCTGGCGCGCCGAGGCATTGCCGTGCCAACCTGCCACACCCAGCGGGACTGGTCACAGCCCTACGCGGCAGACGCAGCGGTCGAGCAAGCCTGGTTGCAGGTCTACCGCAACCCCAAGGCCCATTGGGACCTGTACCAGTTGGGCGAAGAACTTACCGACTTGGAAGATGCGTTTCGCCTGTGGCGCTTCAGGCACGTCACCACTGTTGAGCGGGTCATCGGCTTCAAGCGCGGCACCGGCGGCACCGGCGGGGTAAGCTATTTGCGCAAGATGCTCGATGTTGTGCTTTTCCCTGAAATCTGGTCACTGCGAACGTCACTGTGATGCGACGTTGCACATATGCAAAGTTGGCCTGTAGCCCCCGGTAACTATGCGTAGACAGCTCTCAATTTGATAGCGTTTTGAACACTGTCAACCGGTGCCCTCGTTAAGCGCAGCGGTTTCCTGCCAATTGACCGTTTATACGAAGTTCTTCCAAAGTACTTCCACCTCCCGCAACGGACTTTGCTTTCCGATACCATTCAACGAACCCGTCTGATCGACCCAATGCCGGCAATTCTTGAAAGTTGGATCCCATGAAGAACCTGAAAGTAGCGACTCGCCTGTTTCTCACCGTGGGAGTCGCGGTAATCATCATGCTGGTGCTGGCATTGATCAACTGGATCACCCTCAGTAGCCTGGCGGAACTGCAAGACCGCGGAGTCGTTAAAACTCAGGCAGCGTCTCAAGTGCGTCATGACTCCAACCTCGGCGCTCAAGCCTACCGTGTGGTAGCCGACACTTTCATCAATCGCGAGTTTGACGAAGTGCAAAAGAAATGGGCCGAGATCAACAAGGAGATTGACGCAGCTATTGCGTTTGCGAGCAATGCTGCCGACACACCGCAAAAGAAGACCGCATTGCAGCCCGGCATCGACGCCATGCAGGAGATCCGCAAGCTTTATTCGCAACAATACCTGGTGCTGGCAAAGAAAGACGCATCAAGAGATGAAATAGCTGCCGTCGACGACGCCATAGACAAACAGATCGACAAATTTGATGCCGCCTGGGTCCAGATTGGCAAGATCTTGACCGAGGAAGCGACGCAAGCCGACGCGCAGTTTGACGAGCAGGCCAAGTCCGCGCGGGTGATGGTCCTAGTCGCTATCGCCCTTGGCGGTGCAGTGCTGGTGGTGTTGACACTTGTCATTTCGCGCAGCATCACGAGTCAATTGGGAATGGAGCCAGGCGATGCAGCGCGATTGGCTCACAAAATTGCAGAAGGGGATCTGTCACGCAGCTTTACCGATGTTGTGAGGGACGATGGCAGCTTGGCCAGTGCTCTCAATGACATGCTGGCCACACTGAAATCGATTGTCACCAATGTGCGCCAGGGCTCTGAATCGGTGGCAACGGCCAGTGCCGAGATTGCGCAGGGCAACAACGACCTCTCGGCTCGCACGGAGCAACAAGCCAGTGCACTCGAAGAGACCGCGGCGAGCATGGAAGAATTGGGCTCCACGGTGAAACAGAATGCCGACTCAGCCCGGACTGCGAATCAACTTGCAACAAACGCGTCCAGCGTTGCAGTGCAGGGAGGCGACGTGGTCTCGCAGGTGGTGGAGACCATGAAGGGCATCAACGAATCTTCACGCAAAATTTCCGACATCATCAGCGTCATCGATGGCATTGCATTTCAGACCAACATCCTGGCGCTCAACGCTGCGGTGGAAGCTGCACGTGCGGGAGAGCAGGGCCGTGGCTTTGCGGTGGTGGCCTCCGAAGTTCGCTCACTTGCCGGTCGCTCGGCCGAGGCTGCCAAGGAAATTAAGAGCCTGATCAATGCAAGCGTCGAGCGGGTGGAACAGGGGACGACACTGGTGGACAAGGCCGGCGAGACGATGACCGAGGTGGTAAGTTCGATTCGACGGGTTACCGACATCATGGGCGAAATCAGCGCGGCAAGTAGCGAGCAATCCGCCGGAGTGGCGCAGGTAGGCGAGGCGGTAACACAGATGGACCAGGCCACGCAGCAAAACGCGGCGCTGGTGGAAGAGATGGCGGCAGCGGCAAGTAGTCTCAAGAGTCAGGCGCAGGAGCTGGTGCAGACAGTGGCGGTGTTCAAGCTCGGTGAGCGCGACTTCACAGCGAGTCCGTCCAAGGTGGCTGTGCGGTCGCATGTTCCCAAGGCAGAGCCGTTCAAGGGGCAGGAGCGACGCGACACTGGCATCCCCAAAGGTGCAGCGGCACGGGCGCCAGCGGCCAAGATTGCTACCAAGAAGCCCACACCCAAAGGGGGTGATGATGACTGGGAAACGTTCTAACAGTTTGGGACAAAAGCCCTCGGAACAAACCCGGGTTACTCCAGGCGACAGCCCCGGCATCCAATCCATGGCACCATGCGCGTTTGATTGACCCCATTGGGTTGTGCACTCCATTGAAAAGGTGTCTT
>JBAWYQ010000349.1:0-2762 GCA_037143475.1 Burkholderiales bacterium
GCCATTCTTACGACCTGACGCAGACTTGCAGAGTCATCAATTACCAAAATCGTCTTTGCCATTTCAACCTCTTAAAAAAAAGTAGTTTCGTTATTACTGTCGTTCCCTGAATCGCCAGAATCTTTTGCCTGATGATCCTGGTGCTGCTCGGTCATGGCATATTGCGACTCCAGTCGCACCAACCAGTCGGACAAAGCCGGAGCACCAACCCCATCTGAGGCGAATGCTTCATATAAACGCGCTATGTCGCCTTCAATCAGCGCCATCATCTGGCTAATGCGGTCCTGGTACTGAAAGCCCATATACATACGGTCGACTTGCTCAGCCACCATTTGGGTTTCATGGGCAAAAGGCTTGGCTATATTTTCGAGCGCATCCACCGCGCGGCGCACCATAACAAGAACCTCGCCCATGGCGGCGCCCGCCGCCGCAGGCAACAGGGGATCCGCCAACACGGGAGCCAGGACACGTTCGCAGGCCCGCGTCAGGCCTGACACACCCGCATCACACTGACTAAGGGCCTCGGTAATCTGCTCCGACTGGCGCTCGGCCAAATCAATATGCGGACCAATATCGGCAAATGCTTTAAGCATTTGCGTGACCGCCACTTCTGACTGGCTACGCGATGTAGCCAAGTGCCGCTCCCAGACCGGTAAAACCCCCAAACACAATTCAGTCAAGGACTGACTGGCAGGGGAAGAGTGCGCAGGATCATTGGACTGGATCATGGGTGAATTTGGCATAGACCTCTATTTTGCATGGTAGCTTTGTTATGGGGAAAGTTCCAACCTCTAGCTAATTTTTAACTCGCGATAATGCATCCTGTGTTTGCCATTCCAACCTAGGGAAACCCCTAGAAAAACAAAAGGCACCACACACCACGTCAATTGATCCACTGCGCATTAACGTAGCAGCCGCATCCAATGAGCCGATCCTGATCAATTGGCACAACGTACGACAACTTGGTTTGGACGTCCTGCGTGAGGGGATTCGAAATCGAATAGGTGACCCATCCACCGTCATCTTTGTCACAGACATTCCAGGCATCTGTGGTGAGTTTCTCCCCTACCGCACCAATCAAATCGCCCAACCGAGCGCCCACACGGGTGGCATCGGAACCACAAGCGACATAGGCGCCCTGGCGATCAAGGATGAATACATAAAGGTCTTTCCAGTTGAACCGACTCTGGCGGTCATGGAATACAGAAATCGCTTCACGCAGACCCCGCTTACCAATTTCCACCAACGCGTCAAACACCATTTGCCGGGCTTCATCGGCAGAGCCCTGGCGCAATTGAATATGACTGACAGAAATTTCCAGCTCGGACGCCTGAATAGTCATGCTATCGGAATTGGCACTGGCGCGCACCACCAGGGCCGCATTCTCCTGGGTCAATACATCCAGATCACCCACAGCGGCCACCACATCCTGTAATGCTGAGCTCTGCGCGGCGCCGCCTTCTGCCATGACGTTGACATTCGTCGCAATCTCACCAATCCCCGCGACGAGGCTTTCCATGACCTTGTTGATTCTCTCGATTTGCCCCACCGTGTTGTTGATTCTTTCCGAAGACTCCCGAATCAATCCCCTCACCTCACCGGCTGCCGTTTGGCTGCTCTTTGCCAAACGCCGTACTTCAGCCGCCACAACGGCAAACCCCCGCCCTTGCTCGCCTGCGCGCGCAGCCTCAACCGCAGCATTGAGTGCCAGCAAATTGGTCTGAAATGCAATGGCATCAATGGTTCCAACGATCTCATTCATACGCCCAGAGGTCGACTGCAGCGGGCCAAGACTGCTAACCGTCAGTTTCATCTCATCACCTGCACCAGACGCTTCTTTGTGAAGCATATCCGTCATGACGCTGACCTCTTGAGACGCTTCGGCATTGCGCGACACCGTTTCGCTGACCCGACGGACATGCAATGCGGTCTGCGTGAGGTGCTCGCCTTGCGCCTGTGCGCGCTCAGCCAGAGATCGGGTGTCATCCACCAGCTTCTTGCCTGTGTCGCCCAGTTGAACTGCCGCACTGCGAATGTTGGCAACCATTTCTGACATGCGCCGAGTGACCAGTTCAAACTGCCTGCCAAAATTGCCCATGCTGTCGATACCCAGCGATCCGGCAGTGCCGGTAAGATCCCCAGTGGTGGCTTGAATCATGACGTCATCGATCTGCTGCCGATCGGTCTGGTTGCTCTTGAAAAAGCTGAGCACCGCGTAGCCCCACAGTAGCACGCTGCAAAGAGCGATCAGCAAGGTAATCCACAACTCGAAATTCGACTGGGCTTGGCTGGTACCAGCCGACGAGGGCGCAACCGGCAGGCTGGACAAGGTCATGACATGCAGAACTGTCAGCGCAACGATGGCGGCCAATAGGGGGGCAGCGATCGCCCAAAATTTGCTGCGCCCGCTCAGTCTGGCCATCAACGCCAAACCTGGCTTGTATAGTCCGTTCACTGGTTCAGTAGTAGCCAAATCCGCACCTCGCGCATGCATTTCCACAATAAAGCCTGTCGGGTCCGGTCAGCCATGCGCCCCGGTTGCCCCACCGCAATTGGAACCCCAAATGACTTTGGGAATGACTTTAGCAGAGTTAGCCGACCCATTCAGGAAAAAATTCCCGCTCAAGCAGCGGTTGGAGTCCGCTTGACTGCACGCCGTGCACGCTTTGGTTTGTCCGGCGTCGCAACACTTGCCGACAGCTGGGGGGCCCGGACCGTGGCAGTACGGGGCTTGCGACGCGACGCACGTTGCGCCAGCGCCA
>JBAWYQ010000350.1:0-2737 GCA_037143475.1 Burkholderiales bacterium
TGCCTGTGGCGTCTTCGGACTGGCTGACTGCGCTGCTGTCGTCGTATTCCACACCGTTGACGATCACACTGCCAAAACCGGTGACAGAGCCTTGTGCAATGCCGCTGCCACCACTTCCCACTCCAGATACCGAGATGCCTCCGCCACAAGCGAACAAGAACAAGATGGTGAGCCACACGATCACCAGCCGCAGGACCTGCGTTGGATGGAAAAAAGCAATGTTCATGACTCGTTCACTCCGGTGTTGTCGGTTTTGAATTCGGGGGCTGCGAAAGTGAATAGGCCTAAGCGGAAACGCTGTGGGTCCGGGTGATTCAGGTCACTCTCGCACAATGGAACTGCCCGGGCCATCACCGCTTGAAGCACCTGGGCCCACAGGGTGTTGGCCATCAAATTGAGCTCTTGCACCGACTCGGCACTCAGCCCATCGGCAAACACGCTCTGTTCCAGGAATTTTTGGCTGGTCGTGCCAGTGAGGTTGTGCACCCCTGCGGCCAAGTGGTCCGCCACGGAGCCGGCCAATAACTCGCGCGACTCCCTGTGTTTGGTGTCCGGCACAAAGGCCTCGCGCAACAGCTGCACTTGACTGTCAAGTTCGCGCGCTACGCCCAGGCGTAGCATTTCCTGCAAGACAGCGCGAGGATGGAAGTCTTTGGACACCTCGCGGGCCAGTGACTCAAAGGACGGCGCCTGACCACTGAATGGAATGGTGTCACTCCAGTGGTCGCGGCTGAGCCACCGCGTGACCACCTGGTTTGCTGCGCTGGGCTTGCCCCAGCTGGTCCCGTCTTCCTTCACGCGGGCCAAGGCTTCATGAGATGTATCGCGGAAGGCGCGGACGTCCTTGCGATGCAAGCCAGAAAGCAGGCTGATGGCGGAATCACTGTCGCGCTGGCCACTGCGCTCGAGTTCCAGGCGGGCTTGCGCCAAAAACACGGGTTTGAGCGCCTGGGCGAATTCGGCATAGCCAACGCCGGAGCGGATCATCCACAAGACCAAAGGCTCGGCAATCGCCAGCGCCTCATCCAGCACGCCTTGGCTGGGGTGAGGGGAAGCAGGTGAAAGGTTCATGGCACTCATTATATGGGAAAATTTCCCATATGCAAGAAATACGGAAATTCCGCAGCTTTTCCCCGATCACAGCGACCTGCCGCGCTGTTTATGAAAAAGTCAACAGGCTAAACGTCGCAGTTGCGCGCGCCAAGTCTTTAGCCATTTTGGTTGCCAACCCAGCGCTGATGGATGTCAATTAAAAGACGCCTGAGCAGATGGCGCTTGTAAATACGCTCTGCTGGCTTACTGGAATCGATGGTCAACCCAAAGCGGTCCTAGCACCTAGCAAATTGGGTGCCCTAATGCCGACGTTAATTTCGGAAATAGCGATAGTTTCCTACAAGACAGAAATAAAGTGCCAGCTGCCTTTCCAAAAAAGATGAAGGGACTGAAATCCCAATTCAACCATCGCTAAATCCCATTGAATTTTGCCCAAGCAAGTCAGCCCCTTAGCCTATGCGACTTAAAAAGGGGCCCGTTTTGCGCAAACAACAGGCAGTGCATGCTGGCGTAGAGCGGGTACCGCGCTAAGCAGTATCGGTGGTCAGGTCATGCAAGTGCAGCAGGCGATTAATAAAGTGCTCGATTCCGCCATCGACAAACTTTTGCAGCGCCAAGTGGCTGGTCTTGCCGGCAATTTGCCGGAAATCCCGTGCGCCACGGCTGGTGGGCGCATGCTCCGTAACGGCCAGACTGTGTTGGCCTGCCTCAATGATCAAATCGTCGTGGGTAACGCTTCCAAGGTAATGCAAGGCGCGGGTCAAGAAGCGCTGGCTGATCTTGTCCAGTACATCAAACATTTTTTTGCCTTCGGCTTCGGTGGTCACGCCGTTGACAATGATGTGGATTTCATCGAGCTTGAAATCGCTGCACAGCACCTTGATCATGGCATAGGCGTCGGTCACGCCGGCTTGGTCATTGCGCACCACAATAATCCGGCGGCTGGTACTGGCCATAAAGGACAGCACCGATTGCTCGGTACCCGGCGGCATATCTACGATCAGGAAATCGAGCTCGCTTTCCATATCGCCAAACTGTTTGAGTACCCGCGAAGCCTTGGACGGATTGAGCGTGGTCATGGCCTCAATGGTCGAAGCGCCTGCGATCAGATTGATGCCGTAGCGGCGCTTCAAAATAATCTCGCGCAAGGATTTATCGCCATTTAAAAAGTTGCCCAAATGGAAGGGGCAGACTGTGCCTAGCGCGGTTTGGGCATTGTTGTAGCTGGAGTTGGCGTCCAGGATCATGACGGCGTAGCCCATGTCATGTAATGCCACGGCCAGGTTGACCGAAACAGTGGTTTTACCCACGCCGGGCTGGCCGCTAGTGATGCCTAAAACTTGACAGTGTGTTGGTTTTTCCATATCCAGACGAAACTCCGTACACCCTTGAAAATAAATACTATCATTTTTCGCATTGCTATTATGGCGCGACTGAGACATCCATTTCTCTCCTGCCCGGACGCACCATTATTCGCTTCAAGTTACCGGTCATTAGCCGATATCCGCAGATGGCCCATACCTGCCGCCCAGCCGCGCACTTTGCACCTGACGTCCATCCTATCTCTCACCAATGTAGGCCTGCTTTTACCTTTGCCCGCTGAACATCAGGGGTAATTGCGCGTCAGGGGTCGATGATGAAGTGTCGGGTCAACCCGACACTTGCCAGTCAGGGGGTGATTTTT
>JBAWYQ010000351.1:0-2734 GCA_037143475.1 Burkholderiales bacterium
TTGGCCACGATGGGCGAGTAGGCCGACGACCCGGTGTAGATGCCAGAGGCCGCGAACAAATTCAAACTGCCTTGGAAATTGGCGCCAACAACGGTGCGGGGAACCATGGGTGGTGTGTCTGCGCCATTGCCTAGCTCACCGGTGGCCCCAGGCTCGGTGCCCCAGCACTGCACTGCACCGCTGCTCAGCACAGCACAGGTATGGCTATAGCCAACGGACAAAGCGGTGGCGCTGTTGATGCCGCCAATGGCCACCGGTGCGCTGTTATTGACCATGTTGACCATGCTGCCGGTCCCGTAATCGTAGTCACCCCAGCAAACCACCCCACCAGCGGTCAGCAAAGCACACGAACGGTTAACGCCAGTCGAAACTGCTACTGCGTTGCTGATACCACCCACCGCCACCGGGCTGAAGCTGTAATAGGTGCTGGTCACACTGCCGAGTTGACCGTTAATATTCTCGCCCCAGCAGCGCACACTGGCGTCACCCAGCACGACGCAGGTATGGCTTTGCCCGACGGAGATGGTCTTGGCATTGCTGATGCCACTGACCAGCAACGGACTTGTGCTGGACAGGAGTTGAGTGACGCCGCTGCCCCAGTCCGCACCCAGCGCACCGCTGTTATTGCTGCCCCAGCACTGCACCTCACCGCTGCGAAGCACCGCACAGGTATGAACATTCCCTGCCGACACAGATGTTGCGTTGTTGATGCCAATTGCAGAGACCGGCGCAGTGGTGCCAACCCGGGTGCCATTACCAAGCTGACCGTAAAAGTTGCGCCCCCAGCATTGCACCGCACCACTGCTGAGCACGGCGCAGGTAAATGCGTCGCCCGCAGACACCGACACCGCAGTGCTGATTCCACTAACGGCTACCGGCGTGGTGCTGTTATTCGTGGTGCCATTGCCAAGAGCTCCACTGCTGTCGTTAGAATTGCCATTATTGTTGAACCCCCAGCATTGCACCGCTCCGCTGCCGAGCACCGCGCAGGCGTGATGTGCACCCGCAGATATGGCGATGGCGTTAGTGATGCCACTCACGGTTACCGGGCTCATGCTGTTAACCGTAGTGCCATTGCCAAGCTGACCAAAACCGTTGTACCCCCAGCATTGCACCGCGCCGCTGGCCAGCAACGCGCAGGTGTGGGCGCCACCCGCGGAAACCATCGGCGTCGCAGCCCCGGCTTGCCCTCCCCACAAAGCAAACGCCAGCAGCAGCCAGCGCAATAGTTGATGGGCGGATGTGGGTTGGAACGGTTTTGGCATTGAGTGTCTCCCTGAAAATTGTTGTGCTATTTGGCGTACCTACCCTAGCGGGTGGTCAGTGCTTCTGATAATTTCAGTCACATTAGTCGATTTGGCTTGCCCACTGCTGACTCGCAATCCTTGCCCAACGTTCTGCCTGCTCCTTGGACGCATTCGATGTAACTCCATAAAGACTGGGGCTGAACCGGTACATCAGCAACGCAATGCGTGCAGCGCCCGCGTGGTTGTTATCCGCCAAGGCCGCCAACCGTTCATAGGCCTTGGCCCATTTACCCAATTGGTAGAAATCCATAGCCTCAACAAAACGCGTATTTACAGTGACTTCGATGTTTTGTGTACGCGCTGGGGCGCTCAGCAGTGCGGATGCACTGATCAATACGGCAAGCACGATTTTGTGTCTGTTGTTCATCGTTCGCTTCATATGTCGTATTCAAAATAACCGTCTTTTACCTGAGAAGACCCTGCGATTGCGGTGCTTGCTATCGCAACGAGGGCGCGAAGGTCAGCGAAAGTGTTGTAGCCGCGTTGCAGCGCAACAACCCGATCACCCGTCGGCGTCAAAACGACGAAACTGCCTGGCAGCGCGCCACCGGGAATGTCTTCACGCTCCACGATTTGAATCAGCAAGCCCGGTGCCGCCGCGCTCACTTTGTCCACGCCTTCTCCAAAGAATGATCGCTCGATCTTGCGTCCTTGGGGGCTGGTGTCGTGTATATAGGCCAGCACGCCTTTGTGGGTAGTGGAGTTGGATTCCTGCACCCGCGAAGCCACATCGGCGAGAGCGTTGAAGGATGAGGCTGCAAGCAGCAAGCCCATGCTGGCAGATGCCAGCAGCCATTTGAAGTCGCGCATTTGTATTCCCCTGATGTGGCGGTGCAGAACAATTTCTGCCCACAACAGGGAATTACGGTTTTATTCAGGGAACCCGGACAGGCATGCGAAAAATTAAAAAACCCATTGTTCGAATAGTGGATGGGTTCGCCGAATGGCATCTGCCTGGGCTTGGTAGGCCTTGGCGACAGCGGCTCTGCCAGCGGCTTTGTGCAACCCGGCAAGG
The DNA here is from genome assembly GCA_037143475.1 of Burkholderiales bacterium. Taxonomy (GTDB): domain Bacteria; phylum Pseudomonadota; class Gammaproteobacteria; order Burkholderiales; family Burkholderiaceae_C; genus Allorhodoferax. Next base: position 2,323 of record JBAWYQ010000351.1, read on the forward strand.
CGCAACGCAACGCGACCTACGGAAATGCTGGCCTTGGGGTCGAAGATGGCCTTGTTGATTTGAAGCGCCGCCTCCAGGCTGCGTTGTGCCTCGGCAGGTTGACCCAATGCGGCAAGCGACACGCCAAATGCCTCCTGTAATTTGGCTTCCCACTGGAGCAGCATGTTGCGATCCGGCGAGGTGGAAATCTTGGAAATGATCGTTTCAAGGCGACTGCGTGCGCCCGTGTGATTTCCTTCCAGTTGCTCAATACAAGCTTCAAGCCAATCTGATAGTGCCAGTCCGGCTATCCCAACCCCTTTTGGAGCCAAGACTCTTCGAGATCGTTCGAAAGCCACCCGTGCCTCAGTGGGATTGCGTTGAGCAATATGCAGTGTGACTTTTTGTCGCCAAAAGGCTTGTCCACCAACAG
>JBAWYQ010000352.1:0-2718 GCA_037143475.1 Burkholderiales bacterium
TACTCGCCTCCTGACTCAGTTGGCCCGCAGTTTGGTCGGTTTACGACTTTTCTTGCCAGCGCGCAGCATGCCCCAGGCCTGTTTGATAAACACCCATAATCCCAGCTCGTTGGGCTTGGGCGACTTGCCTCGGCCAATGCGCTTGAGTTGTCCGGTGTACCAACTTATCTCCAGCAAGCCCATTTTGTCGATGGCCTTGATGCCGGTAGTGATGGGTTTGACCTGGTACCGTGGTGCACTACCCGCGAGCAGCTTGTTGGGCACATCGGGCTCAAGGGCTAGCATGCGCGCCACACCGACCATGTCGACCGCTCCGGAATCTATCGCCAGGGCCATACCCTTCGCACTGCGGAATCCCCCCGTGACCACCAGCGGGGTCTTGACCGCCTTGCGTGCCTTTTCGGCAAACTCCAGGAAATACGCTTCGCGCTGGCGGGTACTGTCCTTGACGGGCGGTTTGCCGGTCTTCACACCGGTCATGGCCGGTGCTTCATAGGTGCCACCCGATATTTCGATTAAATCAATTCCTGCATCGGCCAGGGCGCGAATGGTGTCGAGCGATTCTTCTTCGGTAAAGCCGCCGCGCTGAAAGTCGGCCGAGTTGAGCTTGATGCCAATTGGGAACTTTTTCCCTACCGCTTTACGCATGGCGGCATACACCTCGAGCACGAAGCGGCGGCGTTTCTCGGGCGTGCCACCCCAGTCGTCGGTGCGCACATTGTGGAGTGGCGACAAAAACTGGCTCACCAAGTAGCCGTGCGCGCCGTGGATTTGCACACCACTGAAGCCGGCGCTCTTGACTACCTTGGCTGCTTCGCCAAACCGTTGCACCAATGCACGCACATCGGCATCGGTCAACTCGCGCGGTGTGGCAAAGAAGGCCTGCATCTCGCGGCCAAACGGCACCGCAGAGGGCGATACCGTGCCGCCTTTGTTCAAGCCCTTGGGCGACTGCTTGCCAGGGTGGTTAAGCTGCACCCAGCACTGGGTGCCGTTGCGAGTGGCGGCCTCGGCCCACTCCTTGAGCGCTCTTAAGTCGCGGTCGTCGGCAATCACCACGTTGCCGGGCTCCCCCAGCGCACCATGGTCGATCATCACATTACCCGTGACACACAGGCCAATGCCACCCTCGGCCCAGGCCTGGTAAAGATGATTGAGTTCCGGGGTGGGAGCGCCTTGGCGCGTACCCAGGGCTTCGGACATGGCGGATTTGAACAGGCGGTTTTTGACCACCGCGCCATTGGCCAGCTTCAGAGTTTGGGCCAAAATGGCTTGAGGGGTCATTGAATACTCCTAAATGTTGTCATCGTGTCTGTTTTTTAAATTCTCATCGCCGCCATCTGGTGAGCAGTACTTGGCGATTTCACAATTTAACCGGCCGGTGGCGTGCGTACATCTCATGCACCCAGGCAATCGCCGCATGGTTCGCCCACTGTCCAAGAAATTCTTTCACCGCGAACGGCATCGGTTCGATGCGTTGCATGTCCGGATGGCTGACATTGGTCAATGGAGCCAGCAAACTGGCAGCGCACAGATCGGCCACGCTAAAGTGGCTGCCAACCAGATATCCGGTGCGGGCTACTCCAGCAGCCACCTCATCCAGTGCAGCTTGGGTGATGAGTCTGGAGCCGGCGATGTTATCGGGATAGACGCCATTGCCCTTGCGGATGAAGCCCTTGGCCGCCGGGAAACTGGCGCGAAACGCCAGGCGCTTGAGCCAGGGCTTGGAAACGCTGAAGGTGTCGCACAGGTAGTTGGGTTCGTTCAACAAGACTTCGAACAGCAGTGTCCGCGTGGCCGGTCCGACCGTGGCATCGAAGCGCGTTTGCATGGCGATGGCTTGAGTGCACAACGCCTTGTCGGCTGGTATCAGGGCTGGCTCGGGATAGCGGCTCTCCAGCCAGTCGATGATAGCGGCCGAGCCTGAGATATAGCCGTCACCATGCTGCAGCAGCGGAGTCGTGCTCGGCCCGCCAGACAGCTTCTTGATTACCGGGAAGTGCGGCCCGGGCAGGTATGTCTCCCGCCTATGGGTCAGTCCTTTGTAATTCAATGCCCAGCGCACTTTCTCGTTGAAGTGAGAGGCGCTGAACTGATGCAAGATCAACATGATGGGTGCACTCCTGTCTGCATGAAAACGAATCTGTCAGATTCAAGCTCTGACGCCTGAACAACTCATTGCGATGCTAACTGACATGGTGGAATTGGTTCAAAGCCACCTGAGGATCGGTTTGTTGTGGTGGCGAGTTTGACAAAATTCAGTGATCGTTTCCCAATTATTTGAGCCGACCGATGACCGGTTATGCCTCGGTGGCTGTCGGCTTTGGGCAGGGACACGAAGTTCAACTTTGACTTCACATTGGCAGCACGGTTGACTGCCAGAGTGCTGCCATTCGCCGGTACTCGCCCAATCGCGGTCGGTCAACCACGCCTCAGGAAATTCTGAAACCCTGACAGTTGTGACGAAAAACGATGCATTCTGCTATAAAAACATGAGCTACTCACGCATATTCTACGGGGGCTAGAAGCCTATTCGGCACACGATCCTCCACCCGGTAGATGTAGTAGGGCATGGTTATATATAGTGTTTGGAAGCCCGCCGGCGCCCGGGCAGCGCCTTCTGGATGATGACGCCGCGCACGGCCGACAGGTCAGCCAGAGGCGCATCGGCAAACGCCGGGCTTAGCGGATGCAAAATCCAGCCTGCGTCATCGCGCA
>JBAWYQ010000353.1:0-2718 GCA_037143475.1 Burkholderiales bacterium
CCGCGATTTCCCTTTGAACGGCTCAACTTGTCCCGCAGATGTGTCGGCTCCTGTATTCTGTGGGCAGCACCAAATGTCATGATATGACTCACCAACAAATCCAAGTCACCGTTGAAGATTTAGAGGAGGAAAATGCGCGGCTGATTGCTTTGCTTGATGCCAATGTAATTGAATGGCGAAAGTCGGCTCCTCCAGTGGCGAAAATAGAGGCGCCTCATGGTCAGCTTCGGCTGAGTACCGAACAAAAAATTAGCTTATTCAAAAGACTCTTCCGCGGACGCCAGGACATATTCCCTGTACGGTGGCAGAGCAAGGCAAGTGGCAAAGCCGGCTACTCACCAGCCTGCGCCAACGAATGGCTTGCGGGTGTTTGTGAGAAGCCGCGCATCAAGTGTGCCGATTGCAGCAATCGGCAGTTCGTTCAGCTTTCTGATGAAGTGTTCTATGACCACCTGGCGGGCGAGCAAACTATAGGCGTCTATCCGTTGCTGACCGATGAAACCTGTCATTTCCTGGCGGCAGATTTCGATGATGCTGAATGGCGGCAGGATGTCAGTGCCTTCAAAAAGTCCTGTGATGACCTTGGGGTACCGGTTGCCATCGAAATTTCTCGCTCCGGCTCAGGTGCACACGTCTGGATTTTCTTTGCTGGACGGCCATTTGCCCGCGACGCCCGTCGTCTTGGGACCGCCATCATCAGCCATGCTTGTTCAAGAACCCGGCAACTCAAGCTGGAATCGTATGACCGATTGTTTCCCAATCAGGATGTCATGCCAAAGGGAGGGTTCGGTAATCTGATTGCCTTGCCGCTGCAAAAGGCACCTCGTGAGTCGGGATGCAGCGTATTTGTCGATGCTGACTTCAGGCCATTTCCGGACCAATGGGCATATTTGGCGGGAGTTGTTCAGATGGTCGTTCAGGATATCGAGCCAACTATCCTGCGGGCAACCGGAGGGGTCCACCCGCTGGATGTGACGTTCATCGACGAAGAGGACCTTAAAGAACCTTGGAAGAAAGTGGCCACAGCGTCCAGGAAATTGACCGGGCCGATGCCGTCTGTGTTGACAGCAACGCTGTCGAATCTGACCTATTTTGAAAAGAAGGCATTGCCGCAGGCTCTTGCCAACCGCCTGATTCGGCTGGCGGCCTTCCAAAACCCAGAATTTTTCAAAGCTCAGGCTATGCGATTCTCCGTCTGGGACGTTCCACGGGTCATTGGCTGCGCAGAGAATTTTCCCAATCACATCGGGCTGCCGCGTGGCTGCCTTGATGCAGCAAGAGAATTGCTTCGGGACAACGGAATTCAATGCGAATTAGTCGATGAGCGCTCCGAAGGCAGTCCATTGGAACTGACGTTTACGGGCAAACTCCGCGCTGATCAGGAGGTCGCGGTGCAGGAGGTGGCCAAACACGATGCCGGCGTGCTTTGCGCCCCAACTGCATTTGGCAAAACCGTGACCGCTGCTGCGCTGATTGCCAAGCGTGGCGTCAATACGCTCATATTGGTTCATCGCACCGAGCTCCTTAAGCAATGGCAGGAGCGACTCCAAGCCTTCCTGACTCTGGATAAGGGCTATGTCGGAGTCATTGGCGGCGGCAAGTCCAAGCCCACCGCGAAGATTGACATCGCAGTGATGCAGTCACTTTCCCGCCAAGGGGAGGTCAACCCGATCGTGGAATCCTACGGGCAGGTGATCATTGATGAATGCCATCACGTTGGTGCCGTTTCATTTGACGCCATCCTGAAGCGGGTCAAAGCCAAGTACGTCTTGGGGCTAACTGCAACACCGATTCGCCGCGATGGACAGCAGCCCATCATATTCATGCAATGTGGCCCGATTCGACACTCGGCTGTCAGACCGCTGAGCGCGCCGCAGGATCTGGAGGTGGTTCCTCGGTACCGGGATCGCCGGATCGAGACTGTTCAGGATGCAGGAATCCAGGAAATTTTCAAGTTACTTGCAAACGATGACGCACGTACGCACGCCATCGCGGCAGAAATCGAAGCTGCGTATCGGGCGGGAAGGAAGGTTCTGGTGCTGACTGAGCGGACGGAGCATCTGGCGGCAATCCAAAAGGCACTGGCAGGCAAGGATGTTGAGCCCTTCGTTTTGCACGGGCGGATGTCAAAGAAACAGCGCACCACATTGGTGGAGACACTCAACGGTTTGCCCGGTAATGCGCCACGAGTCTTGCTGTCGACCGGAAAACTGGTAGGGGAGGGCTTTGATCACCCGGCTTTGGATACTCTGGTCCTGGCGATGCCCGTATCGTGGAAGGGCACGCTCCAGCAATATGCGGGTCGCCTTGACCGCGACCATGCTGAAAAGACCACGGTAAAGATCATCGACTTCGTGGACTCCGGTCATCCTGCACTTCTGCGTATGTGGGTGAAGCGACAGGTTGGATACCGGGCGATGGGCTACAGGACAAGCGAAATGCTGATTTGATTGTCGGCATGCTTGGGTTGACCCGAGTCGTCAACGTGAGATTTCCGAGCGCATTGCCACCCGACGCGCAAGACTGTCGCCGGAGCGCAAATCCCTGCAGGCGCGATTGCTGGCAACGTGGCGCTCCAAATAGGGTGGGCCAGTAGCGTCTCATCATTCAGATGTCTCATCATTCAGATTTGCAAAACGTACCAAAATTGATACACTAGACCATGGAGAAGAAATCACCCCCGACCTTAGGTGCGCGGTTTTTCATGACGGATGCCGG
>JBAWYQ010000354.1:0-2716 GCA_037143475.1 Burkholderiales bacterium
ACTCCAACGGAATTCAACCTGCTGGCCCGACTGGTTCGCAGTGCCGGGCGCGTGGTCACGCACCGGCAGCTGTTGACCGATGTCTGGGGCGCCGAATTCACTGAGCACACGCACTACCTGCGCCTCTACATGGGGCAGCTACGTGCCAAGATCGAGCGCACGCCTGCCGAGCCCCGCCATCTGGTGACGGAGACAGGCGTGGGATACCGCCTTGCGGCGACCTAAATATCGACCCCTTATGCATTCCTGATGCGCATGCGCCGACAGTGGTGCCTTGTTCAATGAATTTGGGAATGTATGGGCGCTACTGCACACAGGGAAAGCATGGCTGCACTCACGCTGGGTGCGCTGGGCGTTGTCTACGGCGACATCGGCACCAGTCCGCTGTACACCATGAAAGAAATCTTCAGTCCGGCCATGGGCATCCCGCTGGATGAAGCCCATTTGGTAGGCGCTGTGTCCGTGATATTTTGGGGGCTGATGCTGGTCGTCACACTGAAGTACGTGCTGCTCATTCTTCGGGCCGACAACCGGGGCGAGGGCGGCATCATGGCGCTGACTGCGTTGGCGGCCAATGTGGGCGGAAGTTCCCCGCGGCGCAAACTGGTTCTGCTGCTGATAGGTGTATTTGGCGCGGCTCTCTTCTATGGTGACAGCGTCATCACGCCCGCCATCTCGGTGCTCAGTGCGGTGGAAGGCCTGGAGGTGGTTACCCCGGCGTTCAAGCCCTATGTGCTGCCCATTTGCGCTGCCGTTCTGGTGGGTCTGTTCGCTATGCAGCGCTTTGGCACCAGCGTCGTGGGCAAGTTGTTTGGACCCGTCATCGTGGTGTGGTTTGCTGTGCTGGCAACCACCGGTTTGGTTGAAATCGTCCAAACACCCATCATTCTGGCCGCGCTGAACCCATGGAACGCCGCGACTTTTCTGAGCAACCAAGGCTGGCATCTTTTCGTAGCCGTTGGCGCCATCGTCCTGGCGTTTACCGGTGCCGAAGCGCTGTACGCGGACATGGGGCATTTCGGCAAACGCCCGATCCAAATCGCGTGGATGGGCCTGGTTCTGCCCGCGTTGGCACTGCACTACATGGGCCAGGGTGCCTTGCTGATCCGTGACCCCTCCGCCTTGGAGAACCCCTTCTACCGCATGTTCCCGTCAAGCTGGCTGATACCCGCTGTGGTGTTGTCGACCGTAGCAACGGTCATCGCATCCCAGGCGGTGATATCGGGCGCCTACTCCATGAGCAAACAGGCGGTTCAGCTCGGCTTGCTGCCGCGCATGCAGGTGCTCTACACCTCAGCCAAGGAAGCGGGCCAGATTTACATGCCCGAGGTGAATTGGCTGCTACTGGCTTCCGTGCTGCTGGCCGTCTTTGGCTTTGGCAGTTCGTCTGCACTCGCATCTGCCTATGGCATTGCGGTTACCGTCACCATGCTGATCACTACCGTGCTGACATTCTTCGTGGTGCGCTATGGCTGGAACTATCCTTTGCCCGTGGCACTGGCCGCCACCAGCCTGTTCCTGACGCTAGACATCGTGCTCGTCGCATCCTGCGCCATCAAGTTCTTCCAGGGCGGCTGGTTCCCGCTGGTAATGGGCATGGGCATATTCCTGATCATGGCCACCTGGCGGCGAGGCCGCGAGTTGCTGATCGACAGCATCCGCCAGGATGACCCCGAGCTGTTGCCATTTATTGCTGCGCTATCGTCCGATGCAGTCCATCGTGTGCCCCGCACGGCCGTATACGCAGTCGCCAACCCCGACACTGTTCCGCAGGCACTCATGCACAACCTGAAGCACAACCAGGTATTGCACGAACGCAACGTGATTCTGACGGTCGTCTTCCACGAAGTGCCGTGGATTCCATTCGAAGAACGCGTGAGTGTGCTACCACTGGTGCCTGGCTTTTGGCGGGTTCAGGTGAACTATGGCTTCAAGAACACGCCCGACATCCCCAAGGCGCTGGAGTTATGCAAGGCCAAGGGGCTGCCGATCAACCTGTTTGAGACGTCCTATTTCCTCAGCCGCGAAACCATTGTCCCGACCAAGGGCGCAGGCATGGCGCACTGGCGCGAAGCCCTGTTTGCACTCATGTCCCGCAACGCAGGCAGCGTGGCAGGTTTCTTTCGCCTGCCCAACAACTGCGTGATCGAGTTGGGGACACGGGTGCAGATTTAGAGTCACCTCGGCACGTTTGCCAGCGCACTCTCCAGATTGACCAATCGCTGGTCGCCCGGTTGTACCTGCCGCAGTTTGTCGACCCAGATACGGGCTTCTTTCAACCGCTGTCCATGGAAGTAAAACGCAGCCAACGCATAGATCACGTCTGGGTCACTCTCGTCTACACGCGCCGCAGCCAGTAATGCCTGCTCAGCTGCCTTGGTCTGGCCCGTTTGCTGGTACGCCAGGCCCAGGTTGTACTGCACCCGTGCGCGCAGCGGCAAGAGTCTGGCCGCTTTTTGAAGCGCCACAACCGCGTCTTTCGTCTGGCCGTCCTGGGCTAGCAGCAGGCCCAGCGCATACTGCATCTCCCCAATCGCCGGAACACGCGTCAAACCGTCTTTCAAAACGGACTGCGCATCGCGAACTCGCCCCTGTACCGCCAACATTTGCGCCAAATTAAGCCGTGCAGGAGAAAAATCGGGGTCAAGTTTCAGTGCACCTCTGTATTGATCTTCGGCCAACGAAATGTTTCCAGTGTTTTGGTACATCACCGCCA
>JBAWYQ010000355.1:0-2709 GCA_037143475.1 Burkholderiales bacterium
GTGCACAGCCTGAGCCACAGCCTGGGTGGTGTGGACCCGCGCCTGCATCATGGAACCCTCAACGCCATGTTCCTGCCCGCCGTGATTGCCTTCAACGCCACCGCCGAGTCGATGGTCAAAGAGAGCCGGCTGCAGCGCATGGCACACGCCATGGGCCTTGCATCGGCCGCAGATATTGGCCCCGCCATCAAGGCCATGAACGCACGCCTGGGGTTGCCCACCGGCCTGGCGGAAATGGGCGTGCAGGCATCGCAGTTTGACCATGTCATCACGGGTGCACTGGCCGACCATTGCCACAAGACAGGGCCCCGCCTGGCCACTGCGGAGGATTACCGCGAGATGCTGGCTGCCTCGATGTAGGGTTTGATCTTGCCAAAAGGCCAATGAAAGTCGTTCATAGCGGCAGCACTTGGTTGCTGTCCGGTCGCTCCAGCCAGGCAGCAAATTCATCCACCAGTTGCTTGCTGGCGCTGCATGCCGTGTTCCAGGCTTTGACTCGGCCTGCCAGATCATTGCCGTAGTGGGTGAAGTCGGTTCGATCAGGAAGTTTAGCGTTGGGCAGCGTTTTAATCCACTCGGGGTTCGGTGCCAGCAGCACCATCGTGTCCAGGTGGTGGGTCGCGTGGTGGCGCCACTTCAGGCTCTTGTCCAGCCAGCCTGGCACCACGGATTTTTGAAAATGCGGATACAAGACCAACCGCTTTTGATGAAATGAACCGCTAGCCCCCGTACTCATTGCGTGACCAGCTATTGAATCAATAGCAAATTGTCGGGCACCTGGATAGTTCAAATGCAGGTGGTAGTCGGTAATACCACCGTCCCAATAGGCTCCAGGTGGTGCGCCGGGTATGTTGTGAACGGCTTTGAGCACAAACGGTATCGAACAGCTGGCCTGCAAGGCCAGGTTGAAGTTGGCCTCGCTCAAGGCAACCTGCCGGGTACGGTAGTCGTCTGTGGCGAACGGCAAACTTACGCAGCCCACGCTTGTTGCGTTGGGTTGCGAAAACACCACCCGCTCCAGCCACGCACCCATGGCTTTGCGTCGGACCACATTGGTCAGGAAAGCGCCAAAGTAGCCCAGTGGCGTGCGCAGACCATGCTCGGTGTGCAGCACGTGGCGTCCGCGTGAGGTCACGACGTGCAGTCGGTAACGCGGGTGCATCAAAATTTCACTCACCCGCCCGGCGTAAAAAGCCTGCAAGTTCTGGCCGAACAGCTCACTGACCATGGCAGCAGTAGGTCGCTTCTGCCCCGGGGTGGTTTCGTAGTGCTGGTGGATGTAGTCGTGCTCCAGTCGCTCAAACGCGACTACGGGCTCGTCCAGGCAAGCGGTCGCCATCCGCCAGGCGCCGATGGATGCACCCACCAAATCGATGGGCTGGGTAGAGCCGCTCAGCCACTCGCCAAAAATGAACCGATCCATCGCGCCGAGCAACAGCCCCTTGGGGCCACCCGCCGCAGCGGGAATGGTCCGAATATCGTCCGGACGCAACCCGTTTTGGGCGATGGCTTGGCGTGCAACAGGGCCGGCGTAAATTTGGAGTGCTTTCATACGTCAGCCGTGTGCCGCCCAGTCGAACGGGTCTTGCTGGAGTACGGCGTCAACGTCCAGGTCGAGTGCCACGCCAACCGAATCGGGAAAGCTACCCGCCATCGCCCGCTCATTCATGTCGGCTTCTTTGGCGCGTGCACGCCAGGCTGCGAGGTGAATAACGCCCGCCAGTGGCTCGTAGACATTGTTCTCAAACGGGGCGTACTGGTGCTCCAGTGCGTCAACCATCGGCTGTGGAAAATGCCACATTCTGGCAAACCCGGCCCCGACGGTACCGTAGCAATAACCCAGTTCCCGACGCTCGGCTTTGGCACGGCGCATATCTAGCGCAGGGGTTTCTTTGTCCAGCAACGCCATCTCTTCGGGCATGGCCAGGTGCATGGCCAGTTCGCCAACGGCGTGGATCAGCCCGCAAGTAAACGCGGCTTGCTGGTTTTGCCGCACCAACCCGGCCAGCGCGCGCGACACCTTGGCCACGTTGAGGCTGTATTCCCAGAAACGCTGCAGATTGATCCCCGGCACCGCCTTGGGCGAGGTGACGCTGGCCGCCGCCTGGGCCATGGTGTTGACGTCGGACAACTTAAGCAGGGCCAGCGCCTCGGAAACACTGCTGATCTTGCCCGACAGCTTGAATGCACTGGAGTTGGCAAGCTGTAGCAAAAGGGTGGTCAGCGCCGGGTCCGTGCTGATGAGCCGCGTGACTTTGCTCAGGTCAACCTCGGCGCGATTCAGTTCGGTCAGCAGCAGAGCCACCACCTTGGGGATGCTGGGCAGGTTGAACTGCCGCTCCAGCAACGCACTGAGTTTCATGTACTGCAGTCTCCAAAAGATTTCATTATGGCTGGGTTGGGCGCAAAGATCCCTGTGGCGCACGCAGGTGACTGAGTTGGCGGTGGCTACCAGGATGCGCGACGCAGGGTTTTTGGGGTCGGATTCCAATATTGCTGCGCAGCACCCGAAGGGACGGCCAAAGGCCGGGCAATTTTGGACTCTGACCCTAATAACCCGAGGCTAAAAATGGAAGCTCAAATATACACAATGGCCTGTAGCCCCCGCGAAATTTTCGTGAACTGCTCCTCATTTGATATTAAATAGGCTGATGCCAGAAGGTGTTTTGGTTGGTTTCCAAAAATACTGTTGCAGACCGGTATGGGGCG
>JBAWYQ010000356.1:0-2698 GCA_037143475.1 Burkholderiales bacterium
GCGGCTGCAAGACAATGCTGCTAATCCCGTAAAAGCTGCTGGCATTTGCACCGTGACATGTGCTGCACCCAGAAGAGATCCCGTTGTGACTGAACTGAGCGTTCCCAAAGGTGGTCATGCCACCACTTGCCCCAGTCAACGGTATGAGGCTCGGGGGCACACTGTTGATGTGGCAGTTTTCACATGCACCGGTTGTGGGTACATGCTGCGGATTCAGACCACTCATGGTCTTGACCGTCACACCGTAAATGGTTGACGTGCCACCATGGCAACTTGCGCAACCTGCAGTGATGCCATTGTGGCTAAATGCTGAATTGCTGAACTTTGCGCCATCTTGAACCGGCAACGTCAGACTGGAATTGCCTCCTGAGTCCACGTGGCAACTCTCGCAGCCCAAAGAACCCATAGCCACGTGTCCGACAGGCGGGGACACGATGGACGGGTTCATGGTGGCCATTGCATAGGCCGCGGCATTCGTACTGCTATGGCACTGCGCACAATTCGAACCGACTGTCGGTGCATTGGCGTGAATCGCTGTGATTGTCGGCATCACAGAAAAGTCACCAGTGATATGGCACGCTGTGCACATGGCACTTGCTGACGTAGGGATATGGTTCGAAGGCTTGGCCAGACCTGCAGTACCAAATGAGATGCCTGCATGACACTGCGAGCATTCACCACTTGCCGGATGTGCAGAATCCGCTGCATTGAACTGCCCAGCGACCGCCTGCGGCCTTGTTTGAAAGCCGATCAAACCGTTCATGGGGTACTGACCCATGCCCAGCCATACAAAATTTGTCTCATGGCACGATGCACAACCGCTCCCGACGCCCAAGTGAATCATTGCAGTGGTTGGTGCAGGCAACATGAATCCGGTACCTGTGGGCGTAGTCTTAACCGCACGACTGGAGATTTGACCTACTGGAGTGTTTGCCTGGTGGCAAACTTCGCAACCCGCAGAAGTTGGCACATGAGCGTTCGGACCGGGTCCACCGCTGGGTGGCATTACCACGATGCTGGTAATGCCGAAGAAACTGCTGGCTGTGACATTCTGGCCGTGGCAATTTGCACACCCTGAGCCTATGCCTGAATGACTAAACGCCGAGTTGCTAAACCGGGCGCCATTTTGAACGGGCAACTGAAGACTGCTGCTTGGCCCGACGTGGCAGCTTTCGCAAGCCATAACCCCCGTTGGCAGATGGTTGCTCGGAGGTGAAACCAGGGGCGGACTCATGGTTGGCATGGCAAACGCGGCCGCATTTTCAGTGCTGTGGCATTGCGCGCAATTTGTACTACTCGATGGCGCGTTGGCGTGAATAGCCGAGATGGATGGCATCACAGACAAATTGGGGTTGGTGTGACACGCCACACAGGCGGAGCCAGCCGCTGTCGGAATGTGGTTCGCGGGTTTGAGCAAGTTGGTGGGGTCAAAAGAAAAACCGACGTGGCACTGTGAGCATTCGCCACTGGCCGGGTGCAAGGGGTCCGCCACATTGAACTGGCCCGCTGCTGCCTGAGGTCGCGTCTGAAACCCAAGGAAACCATTCATAGGATATTGATTCATGCCGAGCCATACGGCGTTGGTTTCGTGGCACGAGGCGCAGTTGCCTGCGGCGCCGGCATGAATCATTGCTGCCGAAGGAGCCGGCAACATGAAGCCAGTCCCGGGCCCTGTGATTTTGGTCGCCCTGCTGACAATCAGCCCTGACGGAACACTAGCCAGATGGCAATTTTCACAGTTGATCGACGTCGGCAAGTGCGCGTTTGGGCCTGGTCCACCCGCAGTGGGCATCACAACAATGCTGCCAATGCCGAAGAAACTGCTGTTGGTCACGTTGGGGCCATGACAACTCGCGCAACCGGAAGTTATTCCGCTGTGATTGAACGCGGAGTTACTGAACTTTGCACCATTTTGCACCGGCAATTGCAGACTACTGTTTGGCCCCAAGTGGCAATTTTCACAACCCAAAGTGCCCATCGCGATGTGATTGCTTGGCGGCGCGACAAGGGGCGGGAGCATGCCGGGCAGGGCCAGCGCGGCGGCATTGGCACTGCTATGGCATTGCGCACAGTTTGCGCTTGTGGAAGGTGCGTTGGCGTGGATCGCCTCTATAGACGGCATCACCTTGAAATCTGAACTGACGTGACACCCCTTGCACGTTGACTGTGGCGATGTCGGGATATGGTTTGCCGGAATCGCGGAACCGGCAAAACTAGTCGTGTTGTGGCAAGCGCTGCAAGCCTCAGTGGTCTTAATGTGGGTTGCCGGCTTGCCCGCCACATGCACACCATCATGACAATTCTGGCACGTCGTGCCATCCTGAACAGTCACATGGCTGAAAACGATACCCGAAAAACTGGTAAGCCCTGTTGAATGGCAAGTTTCACAGGTGGCATTGGTCGGGATGTGCTTGGCTGACTTAGAACTAGCACCGCGCGGGTTGCCCTGCGCATGGCAAGTTGCGCAGTCCTTCGGGGTTCCTTTAAAAACGCCGTCGATGTGGCAGGTCTCGCATCGAACAATCTGATGCGACCCACTAAGGTCAAAACCCGTACTCAAATGATCAAACGAGGCACCAGGCTGCTGGGCGTGCGCAACGACTGCTAGGCCGACTTGAAGTAAAAAGACCAGAGCAAATGCAGTGGTGGCGCGCACACGAACATCCATCTGGGTCAAAACTGCCCAGACTCTATGCAT
>JBAWYQ010000357.1:0-2695 GCA_037143475.1 Burkholderiales bacterium
TCAAGCCGGTCAACTCGGCTTCTATGACAAGGTACAAACCAAATTCTCCGACCTGTCAGCCGAGGAAATGCGTGCCACTGGTGCGCGTGTCGTGCCACCCGCCGTAGCCAGGCGAGGCAGTTTTGTTGGCAAGGGTGTGATCATGATGCCCAGCTTTGTCAACATTGGCGCGTATGTGGACGAAGGCACCATGGTGGACACCTGGGCCGCCGTGGGTTCCTGTGCGCAAATCGGCAAGAATGTGCACCTGTCCGGTGGAGTGGGCATTGGAGGGGTGCTTGAACCCATGCAGGCCAACCCCACCATTATCGAAGACAACTGCTTCATCGGCGCACGCTCTGAAGTGGTTGAGGGAGTCATCGTGGAAGAGAACTCCGTCATCTCCATGGGCGTCTACATCGGCCAGAGCACGCCGATTTACGACCGTGCCACCGGCGAAGTGAGCTACGGCCGGATTCCTTCTGGCTCCGTGGTTATCAGCGGCAGTTTGCCCAAAGATGGCGGCAAGTACAGCCTGTATGCCGTCATCATCGTCAAGCGCGTCGACGCCCAGACCCGGGCTAAGACGTCACTCAACGACCTCCTGCGCGACTAAGAACTTTTGACGTCCAACCGAGGCTGAACTATGGCTACGACAAGCGCACCTGGAACCATGGAACGCATTCTTCGCCTGATGGCGGAGAAGAAAGCGTCTGACGTATACCTGTCCGCCAACTCGCCCGCGCTCATCAAGATTAATGGACAGTGCGTGCCCATCAACAACCAGTCACTGCCGTTTGACGCCCCCAAAAACCTGTTGGCTGAAATCCTGTCACCCGAGCGGATGGCAGAGCTCGACGCTGAGGGAGAGTTGAACATGGGTTTCCCGATTGCCGGCGTAGGGCGTTTCCGTGTCAGTGCGATGCGCCAGCGTGGCAGCATTGCCGCCGTGTTTCGCTATATCGCTGTTGATGTGCCGGCGCTGGCCGACCTGTTCTTGCCACCCATATTGGGCGACCTGATCATGGAAAAGCGGGGGTTGATGTTGATGGTCGGAGCAACGGGTGCGGGCAAGAGCACCACGCTGGCATCGATGATCGACCACCGCAACGCGACGGTATCGGGTCACATTTTGACGATCGAAGACCCAGTCGAATTTTTGTTCAAGAACAAAAAGGCTGTCATCAACCAGCGGGAAGTGGGAACCGACACAAAATCCTTGGCTATTGCCTTGAAGAACGCATTGCGCCAGGCACCCGATGTGATTCTGATTGGGGAAATCCGCGATCGTGAAACCATGTCAGCAGCGATTGCGTATGCGCAGTCGGGTCACCTTTGCCTGGCCACAATGCACGCAAACAATAGCTATCAGGCACTCAACCGTATTTTGAGCTTTTACCCGGTCGAGGTGCGCCAGACCATGTTGGGTGACCTTGCCGCTGCCTTGAAGGCCATTGTGTCGCAGCGCCTGATGCGCAATACGGCGGGGACCAGGGTTCCCGCAGTCGAGGTGCTGCTCAACACCAAGCTGATTTCCGAACTGATTGAAAAAGGTGATTTCTCCGGGGTCAAGGAAGCGATGGAGCAGTCCATGGCAGAAGGCTCGCAGTCGTTCGAGCACGACATTGCGCGCCTCATCGTTGAAGGTGTGGTTGACCGCAAAGAAGGCCTGGCCAACGCCGATTCCCCCACCAATTTGATGTGGCGCTTGCAAAACGACTTCACAAAGGCCACACAACCCGTGGCTGCGCAGGAAGAGCACGAAGAGGCGTCGTTCACCGAAATCACTTTGGACGTCAAGCATTGATGAACGAAACGATACGTTTAGCTGAACAACTCATTGCCCGCGCCTCAGTCACCCCCAAAGACGCTGGATGCCAGGAGCTGATTGCCGGTCGACTTCACGCCATCGGATTCCAATGCGAAACCATTGTTAGCGGTCCGCCCGACTTTTCCGTTACAAACCTTTGGGCGAAACGGGCCGCAACCCCCGTTAAGCAAGCGTATGGAGCTATCAACTCAATAGCAAACGAGCCCCGAGCAAAAACCCTGGTATTTGCGGGCCACACCGATGTCGTACCGACTGGCCCCGTTGGAGAATGGGATAGCGCGCCTTTCTCGCCCAACCAGCGGGACGGCAAACTGTTCGGGCGCGGCAGCAGCGACATGAAAGTGTCACTGGCGGCGTTTGTTGTCGCGATAGAAGAGTTTTTAGCCACAAATCCTGAGCCCCAACTCAACTTGGCCATGCTTCTGACGAGTGATGAAGAAGGCCCTGCCAATGATGGAACAGTCATCGTGTGCAACCTGCTGCAGGCACGCGGTGAGACGCTGGACTACTGCATTGTTGGCGAGCCTACTTCGGTCGAGCGCACCGGAGACATGATTAAAAATGGTCGCCGAGGCACCATGAGCGGCAAGCTCACCATCAAAGGTGTGCAGGGCCACATTGCCTACCCCCACCTGGCCAAGAATCCTATTCACCTGGCGGCCCCGGCGTTGGCCGAGTTGGTGGCGGTCGAGTGGGACAAAGGCAATGCATTCTTCCCGCCTACCACCTGGCAAATCAGCAACGTCCATGGCGGAACAGGCGCCAGCAATGTCATTCCGGGCGCAGTCATCATTGACTTTAATTTTCGTTTTTCTACCGAGTCCACACCGGAATCATTGCAAATGCGACTGACGCGCGTTCTGGAAAAGTACGAACTGGAATACG
>JBAWYQ010000358.1:0-2643 GCA_037143475.1 Burkholderiales bacterium
GACCACAAACCTCGGTCAGTGCAAGCACAAACGGCATCAACTACGTCTACCGCTATTACCCGCTGGTCAATGGTCTGTACAACTATTTGGCCGTCACCTCCGATGAAAAGGTCTATGTGCTGGGGGCATTCACGGGCAATGAGCTGAAGCAATACGGAGTTTTGGCCGACTATTTCTGTACGGTGTACCCGCAAAGCTGTCCCGCCACCGGAGCGGGCCCAGTCAATGCAACGGAAGCGGCTCGCTTCCTGGCGCAAGCTACCCTGGGCGCGACAAGAGCGGATATCTCTGCACTTCAAAGCAGCACGTATGCGGCCTGGATCGATGCTCAGTTTGCCATTGCACAAAGCCAAAGTCACTTCGACTGGTTAAATACCAAAGGCTTCAATGACCCGGTTTACATCAACAGTTACGCCGGGCTGGACAACTCTCTGTGGCACAAGCTCATCTCCGCCAACGACCCGCTGCGCCAAAAGGTAACTTTCGCGCTTTCAGAGATCGTGGTGGCATCCGCTGAAGGCATTGCCATCAACTGGCGCAGTTTTGCGGTGGCAAACTTCATGGACATTCTGGAAGTGAATGCGTTTGGTAACTACCGCACCTTGCTCGAAAAAGTCTCGCTTAGCCCGGCGATGGGGGTCTACCTGACCTACAGGGGTAACGTCAAGGCCAACGCCACGACAGGTAGCCAGCCAGATGAGAATTATGGGCGCGAGCTGATGCAATTATTCACCGTCGGGCTGCAACTGCTCAACCCAGACGGAAGCATCAAATTGACCAATGGTGTGGCCACCGAAACCTACACCCAGGCCGACGTAAGCGGCATGGCACGGGTCTGGACGGGGTGGGACTTTGACACCACCGGCTTCATTGGTGGGTATGGCCCAGACTCCATGGCCCGCCCCATGGTGCAGATCGCCAGCCGCTACGAAACGGGGAGCAAGACGTTTCTCGGCGCAACCATTCCAGCAGGTACCAGCGCAGTGGATTCGCTCAAGATTGCGCTCGACACGGTATTCAACCACCCCAACACGGCACCTTTCATCTGCAAGCAGTTGATCCAGCGGATGGTCACCAGCAACCCCAGCAGCGCCTTTGTAGCACGGGTGGCCAACGTTTTCGCCAATGACGGAAGCGGCGTGCGGGGCGATCTCAAAGCCGTTGTCAAAGCTATTTTGCTCGACACCGAGGCACGTGACATGGCAAGGGTTAGCGCCAGCAACTCTGGCAAACTGCGAGAGCCTGTGGCCCGCTTTTTGAACTGGGCCCGTGCGTTCAAGGCCACGTCCGCATCCGATGCCTGGGCCATTGGCGACTTGTCTGACCCCGCCACACGGCTGGGTCAAAGCCCCATGCGTTCAGGGTCGGTCTTCAACTTTTTCCGTCCAGGGTATGTACCGCCGGGTAGTGATTTGTCTACCCAAGGACTGACTGCCCCTGAATTCCAGATCACCAACGAGTCGTCCATACCCGGCTACGTGAACTTCATGCAAAAGGCCATCAGCGGCTCCAGTGTGGGTGACTTGAGGGCGGACTACAGTTCCTTGTTGGCCTTGGTCAATGACTCCTCTGCCTTACTCAACGAACTGAATCTGGTGCTGGCAAGCAATCAAATTCCAGTAGCGACACTCACCACATTGAAGACTGCGTTAGACACCATTGCCATTGCCACCGATGCCGGCAAGAACAACCGCGTCTATGCAGCCATCCTCCTCGTCATGGCCTCACCAGCCTACATCGCCCAAAAGTGAGAGGTATCCCCATGCACCACTTCACCGACATTGCACCCGACAACGCCTCACGGCGTGCTTTCCTCAAACGCGGTACCGCCCTGTCCGTGGCGGCAAGCGCCGCACCCTGGGCCATGACCCTGGCTGCCATGGGTGAGGCTGCTGCAGCAACGGCTACCGACTACAAAGCCCTGGTGTGTGTGTTTTTGTACGGCGGCAACGACTATGCCAATACCTTGGTCCCATACGACCAGGTCAGCTACGATACGTATGCTGGATTTCGAAGCAACATTGCCATAGACCGTACCACGTTGGGCCCAACCGTGTTGTCACCCACGATCGCGCTACCGAATGGCCGCCAATTTGCCGTGGCACCGGGACTCGCACTCTTGATGCCCATTTTTGACGCAGGCAAGATGTCAGTTGTGTTGAACATTGGCACCCTGGTGCAGCCGACCACCAAGGCACAGTACACCAGCAAGTCCGTGCGGCTGCCGCCCAAACTGTTTTCGCACAACGACCAGCAGTCTTACTGGCAAGCATCGTCAGCGGAAGGTGCTGCATCGGGTTGGGGTGGGCGCATGGGCGACCTGTTCGCCTCTGGCAATGGCAACTCCACCTTTACCTGTGTCAACGTGTCGGGCAATGCCGTGTACTTGACGGGCAATAGCGCCGTGCAGTACCAGGTCACGACCAGTGGGTCGGTCCCGTTTAACGGCATTCAGAGCGCCCTGTTTGGTTCAACCACATGTTCTTCAGCGCTGAAGAGTCTGCTGGTGGCGCAAAGTGCGCAATTGTTTGAAAGTGAGTTCGCGCGGGTCGCCAAGCGCTCGATTGACGCCAATGATGTACTGACGTCGGCGTTGGCCAGCACAAACGTGACCACGGTCTTTCCCGCCAGCAACGACTTGGG
>JBAWYQ010000359.1:0-2625 GCA_037143475.1 Burkholderiales bacterium
GCCATTAGCCTGGGCTTGAAGGATACGGGTTTCCAGGGTAGCACTCATACCCGACTGGTCGGTGTCAACTATCTTGACCGCTCGGCGACAACTATCCTGGCCGGTGGAAGCGGGGAGTGAATTTGCTTGTTTACTTGGTTGAGCGAGCCTTTCGCACAGGCGGGGCATGCCCCGCCTGTGCGGCGCGACGGCGGTAGCTCTCCACGTTCATCTCCAGAATGGTCGAGTGATGCACCAGTCGGTCCACCGCCGCCAGTGTCATGGCCGGTTCCACGAATACCTCACCCCACTGCGAGAACGGTGTGTTGGCAGTGATGGCCAAGCTCTTGCGTTCATAGCGTTCGGATATCAGTTCGAACAAGACAGAAGTTTCAGCCTGGTCACGCCGCACATAGCTGAGGTCATCCAGAATCAGCAAGTCAAACCGGTCCAATTTGGCCAGTTCTTGGGGCAACCGTAAATCACGCCGTGCCGCCTGAAGACGTTGCACCAGGTCAGAACACCGGGTAAACAGAACGCGCCGACCGGCATCAATCAAGGCATGCCCCAAGGCGCTTACCAAATGGCTCTTGCCCACCCCCGGCGGCCCGAACAGCAGAACGTTGGCACCACGGTCAATCCATTCGGTGCCTTCTGTAAGGGCCATCACCTGCGCCTTGGACACGCTGGGAACCGCCGCGAAGTCAAAGCTGGAGAGCCGCTTGTCAGGACTCAGGCACGATTCATTGCGGTGGCGGTCAATGCGTCGTGCCTCGCGCTCGTTGATTTCATGCTCCAGCAGTGCCTCCAAGAATCGGTGTGCTGGCCAGCCTTCGGCATCGGACTGTGCACACAGGTCACCCGCCAGTCGTTTGATGGTGGGCATGCGCAAATCGGTCAGCATCATCCCCAGGCGGGCAGACGTGGCGGCGGTGGTAGTTGACGTCGTTGCCGTTGTAATTGACGCCGCGCTCATAGGGCCACCTCAAACAGGTCGTCATAAGAGGCCAGCGCAGGTAATGTCACGACCACCTGCGGCACTTCCCCCGTGGGCGGTGCCAGTAATTGAGTCAACGCGTTGAGGTCAGGCAATTGGTCCAGCTCAATCAACTGCTCCAGCTCCTGGGCCAGTTGGGCCTCATGTCCATCGGCGGCCAGGACCAGCAAGCCAACCATCGTTTTACAGGCCTCACGTTCCGGCCTTTGTGCAGCCAGTCGCTCCCATGTCTGGCGGTACACGGCACGCGGGAATGCCGCATCACGTAACACCCAACGGGCGAATGCACCAGGTTTGCGTTTCAATGCGCCCACCAGATGCCGATAGTCAATGGAGCGTCCAACGCGTTGACCCTCAGCAGGCCTTGCCCTTGGTAGAGTCACAACACATTGGCCACCCAACCAGCCTTCAACGTGTTGGGCATACTGACGCACCATCAGGCGGTGGCCAATGAGCTGGCTCGGTACGCTGTAGAGAACGCCCTTGAGGGTGAAGACGGCGTATTTACTGACCCGTGCAGGAATCTCTTCGAACTCGGCGGTGCGCCGCACCGGCAAGGGCTTGAGCATGGCACGCTCGGTGACCAGAAACTTGGTCGCACGCGTATTCATGCGCTGCACGATTGTGTCGACAAACGTTTCGTAATCAGCTCGCGTATCGAAGCTGCGAGTGCCACGTAGGCACAACGCCTGGTCCAGTGCGGTCTTAAGGGTGTTGTTGCGTGATTCGATGGAGCCGTTCTCGTTGGATTGGCCGGGGTTGCAGCGTGTTGCACGCAGTCCGTAGTGGCTGCACAGCTCTGCATACCGCTTGGTCAATTCCTCTTGTTCGGCCAGGTTGTTGAATGCCGCCGACAGGCTGTCGGTTCGGTGCTCTTCGGGGACGCCACCCAATGCCCAGAGTGCAGCCTGCAAGCCGGTCGACAGTGCCATGAAGCTCTCGCCGGAGTCGATGACCGTGACGTGGCGCCAACCGGAATAGGCAAGAGCAAATTGGTACAGGCGGTGAGCAAATGCCACGCCAGCAATCTCCACGTTGAGTTCATCGGCCACGGTGAAGTCTGAGATACCTTGGCGCCCAGGTGGATGTTCCTGCGCAAAGTAGACCTCCCGTTCGGCTCCAAACTTGGCACGCCACAGGCGGATGCGTCGCTGCAGGGTGCGCAGCACGCTGGTGTCCCACTGGCCAGGATAGCGGCGCTGAAGTTCTTCGAGCAGGGTGACGGCGTTGAGTCTTGCATCGGTTTGCAGCAAAGGAATGACCTCGCTGTTCCAGACGGCACTCAATGGGTCTTCTCGGGTTCGCCAGCTCCGCGGCGGGCGCTGTGAGGGCAGGCTTTGCGCATCTTCGATACGCCGGGCGCTTCGCTCGCTGATTCCGGCTTTGGCGGCAGAAGCTACTTGACTGAGCTTGTTGCGGTGTTGCTTGTACTTGTGCACTTGGTGGTCCGTGATTCTCTTGCCGGGCATTCCGCCTACCTTCGATTTGTGTTCGAAGGACCAACGGTAGCCCCGCCTCCCGGACCCGCCCGGTGTAGGCCTCTAACCGGCCAACATAGTTGTCGTCAACCGGCCAAGGTAATTGTCGTCAACCAGGCCGCTGATCATCCTAAAAGTTTGAAAGTGAAGGAAGAGAAAAATGCAGACCAA
>JBAWYQ010000360.1:0-2623 GCA_037143475.1 Burkholderiales bacterium
GCTGGTGGATTTGGCATACGCCTGGCTGGACCCCAAGATTCGATATTAGCCAAATGGTGCTCTAGCCCCCGTCAATATTGCGCAAGCAGCTACAAAATGAATAGCACTCTGGATCTCATCCCGAACCTGGTCAGCCCGCCGCGAAGCCTGTGGTCGGACGCGCGCCGGCGTTTTTTGCGCAACCGGGCTGCCATCGTCAGTTTGGTCGTTCTGACGCTGATCTGTCTGGCCTGTGTGATTGGCCCCTGGGTCTTGCCCCACGCGTTTGACAGTGCGGACTGGGAGTCCATGAGCGCGTCGCCAAGTTTTGCCAACTCCCATTTCTGGGGCACGGATGACGCCGGGCGTGACCTGCTGGTGCGCTGCCTGATTGGTGGACGCATCTCGCTCGCTGTCGGACTGCTCGCCACCATTTCGTCCGTCACTCTGGGCATTGTGTGGGGCGCAACGGCGGGCTTTGTGGGCGGCAAGGTTGATGCGTTCATGATGCGCATCGTCGACATGATGTACGCCATCCCCTATCTGCTGATCGCCATCTTGCTGGTGACCATTTTGGGCCGCGAGTTCTATCTGGTGGTGCTGACCATCACCGTCTTTTCGTGGATGGACATGGCACGCGTGGTGCGCGGCCAAACGCTGTCACTGCGCTCCATGGAATATGTGGAGGCGGCACGCGCCATCGGTGTATCGACTCCGCGCATCATCTTTCGGCACATCGTGCCCAACTTGCTGGGCGTGGTGGTGATTTACACGACAGTGACGGTACCGGGCGTGATTCTGACCGAGTCGGTGCTGTCCTTTCTGGGGTTGGGCATTCAGGAGCCCATGACCAGCTGGGGGGTTTTGATTCAGGATGGTGCCAAGACGATGGAAGCCACGCCCTGGATTTTGTTGTTTCCGGCCGCATTACTGTCGACCACTCTGTATTGCTTTAACTACATTGGCGATGGTTTGCGTGACGCGCTGGACCCCAAGGAACGGTAACCGATCATGCATCTATTGGAAGTAAAACAACTGGGCGTGCAGTTTCAAACGCCCGATGGTGTGGTCGGCGCGGTCAATGGCATCAGCTTCACGCTGGACCGTGGCAAGACTTTGGGCATTGTGGGCGAGAGCGGTTCCGGCAAGAGCCAATCGGTTCTGGCCATGATGGGGCTGCTCGCCACGAATGGCCGCGCGACGGGCCAGGTGCTCTACCACGGCCAGGATTTGATCAGCATGCCCACCGAGGACCTGAACCGCATTCGCGGCAATCGGGTTGCGATGATTTTTCAGGACCCCATGACCTCGCTCAACCCGTACCTGACGGTGGAGAGGCAGATGACCGAGGTGCTGGAGTTTCACAAGGGGCTAAGCCGTAAAGACGCACGCGCAAAAGCAGTGCAGGCGCTCGATGCGGTCAAGATGCCAGAGGCCGCCCGGCGCATCATGATGTATCCGCACGAGTTCTCCGGCGGCATGCGCCAGCGGGTCATGATTGCCATGTCGCTGCTCTGCGAGCCCGATGTACTGATTGCCGATGAGCCCACCACGGCGCTGGACGTAACCGTGCAGGCCCAGATTCTGATTCTGATGCGCGAGTTGCAACGCGATTTTGGCACCGCCATTGTCATGATCACCCACGACCTCGGTGTGGTGGCCGGGCTGTGCGATGACGTGATGGTGCTGTACGGCGGCCAGGTCATGGAGCAGGGGAATGCAGAGGCTATTTTTTACAAACCGTCACACCCCTACACCGCCGGTCTGCTGGCTGCTGTGCCGCGGCTGGAGGGGGGCGACGCCCCCATGCTCGCCATCCCCGGCGCACCGCCCAACATGGCCAGGTTGCCGGTGGGTTGTCCATTTACGGAACGGTGTGCCATGGCACTTCCGCAGTGCGGCACCGTGCGCCCCGTTTTTGGCGCGGCGCCCCATGATGCGCAAGTGCTGCGGGCCTGCCATCTCCCGATTGAAGACGTGACACATAACCTGCAGCGCCTGAAGGCGGAACACGGAGTTGCGGCATGACGAACGCACCTCGCTCCGGCCCTGCGTTGTTATCGGTCAAAGACCTGCGGGTGCATTTCGCGATTCGCAGTGAGAGCCCGTGGCCCTGGACTCCGACGCGCTCCCTCAAAGCCGTAGACGGCGTGTCCTTTGATTTGCATGCCGGCGAGACCTTGGGCATTGTGGGCGAGTCTGGCTGTGGCAAGTCGACCCTGGCCCGAGCCCTGCTCAATCTGGTGCCTTTAACCGATGGCAGCATACGCTGGCACGGCGATGAGATGCGCGGTGCCAGCGCGCAGGCTTGGCAGGCCAAGCGCAAATCGGTGCAGATGATTTTTCAGGATCCCTTGGCATCGCTGGACCCACGCATGACGGTGGCGCAAATCATTGGCGAGCCCTTGCGCACGCATTGCCCGGAGTTGAGCGCGGCACAGCACGACGAACGTGTGCTGGCCATGATGCTGCGCGTAGGATTAACGGAACAGCAAATCAACCGTTACCCACACGAATTTTCGGGAGGTCAATGCCAGCGCATTGGTATCGCCCGAGCCCTGATTTTGAAACCCCAAGTGGTGATTTGCGACGAACCGGTGTCGGCGCTGGACGTATCCATCCAGGCGCAAATCATCAATTTGCT
>JBAWYQ010000361.1:0-2619 GCA_037143475.1 Burkholderiales bacterium
AAGTGGCAAGTCGATGGGCTGGTGGAATTGTTACCCCAGACCCGGCGCCATTCACTGTTGGTGAATCTGCTGCGCGTACCGAGCATCGTGTTTGCGGTAAACAAACTCGACGCACTGGGTGACGACGCCACGGCGGCGTTCAACAAGATCAGCACCGCACTGCGAGCTTTTGCCGAGCACGCAGGCATTAGCGTGAGCGCCACCATCCCGATCTCCGCGCTCAAAGGCCACAACGTGGTGAGCGCCACTGAAGGCTGGTGCGGTTACACCGGTCCCAGCCTGCTGAGCCTTTTGGAGCAACTGCCCGTGACCGCGGCAGAGACGAACGTACCGTTCTCCTTCCCCGTGCAATGGGTAGAAAAATTCCACTCCTCCAGTGACACCAGCCAGGGTCGCCGTGTGTTCTGGGGCCGCGTAGCCACGGGCCACGTACAGCCAGGCGACACCGTTTCCATTCTGCCCAGCGGTCAAACTGCCATCGTGGCTCAGGTGCTGAACCATGCGCGCGCGCCCAAGAATGTGGCCGCCGGACATGGTGCCGGCATCGTGCTGGACCGTGAGGTTGACGTGTCCCGCGGAGATTGGTTGTTGGCACAAGCGCCTGCGCCTGACGCCAGTGACGACGAGTTTGCCGACACACCCAAGCCCAAGGCCTACTTAACCACCACCCGTGACGTTAAGGCAACAGTCGCCTGGATGGATGACGAACCACTGGTTGCTGGCCGCGTGTATTTGGCGCTGCATGGGCACCGCTGGATCAAGGCGAAGGTCAAACGCATCGTGCACAGTCTGGACATCAATACGCTCGAAGAACATGACGCCACCCAGATCGAACCCAACGCGATTGGTCACATCGAACTGACACTGCAAGAACCCATTGCCGCGCTGCCCTACGCCCAATCCCGGATTTTGGGTGCTCTGATTTTGGTCGATACAGCCAGCCACAAAACGTCCGGCGCATTGCTCTTGAATTGACTTGCAGCAAGCATTATTGCGGTAATGCCCTTACTGACGACCGTCAATGACAGGTTCGGTAAGCAAATGCCAATAAAATGAAGGGGTTGCTAATACTTCCCTGCCCTAGAAAACAAAATGACCCATACCGTCACAGAAGCCTGCATTAAGTGCAAATACACCGATTGCGTCGACGTATGCCCCGTGGATTGCTTCCGCGAAGGCCCTAATTTTCTGACCATTGACCCCGATGAGTGCATTGACTGCGCGGTCTGCATCCCTGAGTGCCCGGTGAACGCCATCTATGCGGAAGAAGATGTTCCATCTGACCAACGCCACATGACCAAGCTCAACGCCGATCTGGCCAAGCTACCCACCTGGAAGAGCATCACCAAGCGAAAGGCCGAGTTGCCAGAAGCTGAAGAGTGGAAAGACAAGACGGGCAAGCTGCAATTCCTGATCCGCTAAAGCGCGCCTCAGTGACCATCGAAACCGATGCCGTCATCATCGGCGCAGGCCCGGTGGGACTGTTTCAGGTGTTTGAGTTGGGCCTGCTGGAAGTCAAGGCTCATGTCATTGACTCCCTACCCCACCCTGGTGGCCAGTGTGTGGAGTTGTACCCTGACAAGCCGATTTACGACATCCCCGCAGTGCCCGTTTGCACGGGCCAGGAACTGACGGACAGTTTGCTCAAGCAAATTGCCCCTTTTGGCGCAACCTTCCATTACGGACAGGAAGTGACCACGGTCGAAAAGCAGCCAGACGGACGATTTCTGGTCGAAACCACTCAAAACACGCGCTTCCTCACCAAGACCATTTTCATTGCGGCAGGGGTAGGCGCCTTTCAACCGCGCACTATCAAAGTGGAAGGACTTGAAAAGTTTGAAGGCGACCAACTGTCCTATCACGTCAGGAACGCTGCCGACTACGCTGGCAAGAATCTGGTCATCGTCGGAGGGGGAGATTCGGCACTGGATTGGGCGCTGAATTTTTGCGCTGCCAACCAGGACGGCAACCCGCACAAGGCCGAGAGCGTCATCCTGATCCACCGCCGCGACGGCTTCAAGGCCGCACCCGCCAACGTCACCAAGATGCGCGCCCTGTGCGAGGCCATGGAAATGCAATTTTTAGTCGGCCAAATCACAGGATTTGAAGAAGCCAGTGGACGCCTGAGTGAGCTCAAAGTCACCGGTTCAGACGGCATTACCCGCCTCGTTCCAGTGGACGCGCTGCTGGTGTTCTTTGGCCTGTCACCCAAACTCGGCCCCATCGCCAATTGGGGGCTCAATATCGACCGAAAGCAACTGGCAGTGGACACCGAGAAGTTCTCCACCAGCGTGCCCGGGATCTTTGCGGTAGGCGACATCAACATCTACCCAGGCAAGAAGAAGCTCATACTGAGCGGCTTTCACGAATGCGCATTGGCGGCCTTTGGCGCCATGCCTATCATCTTTCCAGAAAAGAAAGTTTTTCTCCAGTACACCACTACCAGCCCCAAACTGCACAAGGTGCTGGGTGTGGAATCGCCGGTTTTCGATTGATCTGCGTTTTTTCAAAATTGTCTTCTCCCTGCCAAAAAGCATAGATTTCCACGCTATAATTTGAGGCTTCATTCCTCGATAGCTCAGTTGGTAGAGCGCCGGACTGTTAATCCGTAGGTCCCTG
>JBAWYQ010000362.1:0-2610 GCA_037143475.1 Burkholderiales bacterium
GCTTAAACCGCACATTCCACGGGGGCTGGTGCCATAAACGATGAATAGACTCAATTTTCCCCAAAGCGCGACTGAATTGCTGCGCCTGTTGGGCGTGGCTGTGCTGTATGGGCTGACTGCCCTACTGGTTAATCACTATTTCTCGATTAATGGACGCGCCTGCGTTTTTTACCTGGCCAGCGGTGTGGCGCTGGCGGCCGTGCTGATCGGCGGGCCGCGCTATTTTTGGGCCATATTTTTTGGCGCTCTGGTCAAAAGCCTCCTCGATGAAGTGGTGTGGTGGGGTGCGGTGGGGGCAGCGCTGGGCAGCGCGCTGGCAGCACTGGCAGGGGCCTGGCTGATTCGCCGCAATCGCAAATTCAACCCCACCCTGCCGTCCTTGCACGATCTGTGGGGCGTGGTCTTTTGGGGTGCCGTGGTGGCCTGCGCCATCAGTGCCGGCGTGGGCAGCATCACCTTGCTGCTGCGCGGCGTGGTGGGGCCGGATGATTTTCTTCAGAGCCTGGTCTCTTGGTGGATGGGCGATGCGTTTGGCGTGGTGCTGTTAACGCCGCTCCTGCTGGTGTGGTGGCCGGTGGTGGGCCAAAAGCACTTGCGCCCTTCACACAGGCAGGTGGCCGAGGCAGTGCTGATTTTTGCCGTGACGTCTCTTGCGGGCGGCATCGTGTTTCTAGACCGGGGTCACACCGGATTGCCGATGGTGATCCACCTCGCTGTGGACGAAGTGGCGCAGGGCTACTGGATGTTTTTGTTCGTCGCCTGGACGGCGCTGCGACTGGGTCAGCGCGGCACGACCCTGGTGCTGCTGCTGATCGCCACCCTGGGTGCAGCGGGAATCGTGCAGGGCACGGGCTTCTTTCGCAATAGCGTGTCGCTCTCGGACATGACCGGATTCTGGTTTTACAACATGATTCTCGCCATGGTGGGGCTGGCCTTGGCCACCTACGTCACGGCCAGCAAAAGGGCGGTGGAGCGGCTTGCGCTCAGCGAGGCCCGCATCAGCATGCAATACACCAACGCGCTGGCCGCACTGGACCAGCACGCCATTGTGGCCACGGCCGATGTGCAAGGGCGCATCCTCTCGGTGAACGACAAGTTTTGCCAGATCAGTGGCTACACGCGTGAGGAGTTGCTGGGGCAAGACCACAGCATGCTCAATTCGGGCACCCACCCAAAAGGTTTTTTCAAGGAGATGTACCGCACCCTGGCCAGCGGCGAGTCGTGGCACGCCGAGGTGTGCAACCGCGCCAAAGACGGCAGCCTGTACTGGGTGCAGACCACCGTGACCCCCTTTATGGGTGACGATGGCAAGCCCACCATGTATGTGGCGATTCGGGCCGACATTACCGGGCGCAAGCAGACCGAGTTGAGGCTGGCCGAGCGCGAAGAGATTTTTCGCAGCATCGTCACCCAGGCGCGCGATGGCATATCGCTGATCGACCCCAAAACGCAGCGCTTCGTTGAGTTCAATGACGCGCTGTGCGCCGGCCTGGGCTACAGCCGGGAAGAGTTTTCACAGTTGCGCCTGGCCGACATCCAGGGTGACCTGGACGAGGCCGGTACTGCGCAACGCGTGCAGGCCGTGGTGGACTCAGGGCACGCCAGCTTTGACACGCTGCACCGCAAAAAAGGCGGCGAACTACGCAACTCGCACAGCACGGCTCAAGTGGTGCAGATTGCCGGGCGGGCCTACATCGTCACCGTCGTGTCAGACAACACCGAGCGCATCCAGGCCCAGGCCGCGCAAGAGGCTGCCAAGGAGTTTTTGGAGCAAATCGTGGCACGGGTCCCAGGCTGCCTGTACCAGTTCAAGCTGCACAGCAACGGCCACTTCAGTGCGCCCTATGCCAGCGCGGGGTTGCTGGCACTGTATGGTCTGACCCCGGAGCAGGTGCGCGAGGATGCCAGTGACATTTTTGCCGCGGTCCACCCCGCAGACCAGCAGGCCTTTATCGACAGCATTCAGCGCTCGGCACGCGAGTTTTTATTGTGGAAGCACGAGTACCGCATCAACCACCCCGATGGCAGCACCCGCTGGATTTCAGGCAATGCGCATCCACAGCGTGGGGAAGACAAATCGGTGCTGTGGCACGGCTTTATCACCGACATCACCGCCCGCAAGGAATCTGACGCCGAGTTGTTGCAATACCGCAGTCAACTGGAAGCCCTGGTGGAGCAAAAAACCGCCGAGGTGCAGGCCAGTCAGCAGCTTTTTCAGTTGGCCGTTGAGAGTGCCGATGAGGGTGTTTGGGACCTGGACTTGGTCTCCTTCGAGTTGTATCACTCGCCGCGTATGTGGGAAATGTTGGGCTACACCGCTGACGAACTGCCAACCACTCGCGCCGCCTGGGATGCCATCACCAACCCGGACGACGTAGCCATGTTTGCGGGAGAAATGCGGGCGCACTTCGAAAACCCCGCCCATGAGTTCAAAGTTTTGGTCCGGCTGCGTGCCCGCAACGGCGACTGGCGCTGGGTTTTGAGCCGGGGCACCGCTGGGCGCAACGCGGTAGGTCGTGCCGTCCGCTTCACGGGCACCCATCAGGACATCACGGAACACAAACAGGCTGAAGAAGCCGCCATAGCCGCCAACCGCAGCAAGTCTGAATT
>JBAWYQ010000363.1:0-2600 GCA_037143475.1 Burkholderiales bacterium
GGGAGAGCGGGCTAATGAGTCTTTCTGAAACCATCTGAAACTATCAAATGGTGCCCGGGGCCGGAATCGAACCGGCACGCCTTGCGGCGCGGGATTTTGAGTCCCGTGCGTCTACCAATTCCACCACCCGGGCGACGCTGCAAATCAAGACCTAAATTATGGCACATTTAGGGGCATGAAATATCCAACTATTGAAGACGCGATCGGGAAAACGCCCATGGTGGCCTTGCAACGCATTGGTGCTGTCGAAAACACGGCGCGAAATACGGTGGTGCTTGGCAAACTGGAGGGTAACAACCCGGCCGGTTCGGTGAAGGACAGGCCAGCCCTGTCCATGATCCAGCGGGCCCAGGAGCGCGGCGAGATCAAGCCCGGCGACACCCTCATCGAAGCGACATCGGGCAATACCGGTATTGCGCTGGCCATGGCTGCAGCCATCAAGGGCTACCGCATGGTGCTCATCATGCCGGAGGACTTGTCCATCGAGCGGGTGCAAACCATGAAGGCTTTTGGGGCGGAGCTGATTCTCACGCCAAAAAGTGGCGGCATGGAATATGCCCGTGATCTGGCCGAGCAGATGAAGCGCGATGGCAAAGGTGTTGTGCTGGACCAGTTTGCCAATGCCGATAACCCGCGCATCCATTACGAGACCACCGGGCCCGAGATATGGGCCGATACGCACGGAAAAATCACCCACTTTGTCAGTGCCATGGGCACCACAGGCACCATAACTGGAGTGGCGCGGTATTTGAAGGAAAAGAACCCGGCGGTGCGCATCGTCGGTGCCCAGCCGTCTGAGGGCTCGCGCATACCGGGCATCCGCAAATGGCCACAAGAGTATTTGCCAAAAATATACGACCCCGCCAATGTGGATGAGTTGGTGTACGTGAGCCAGTCTGACGCCGAAGAAATGTGCCGTCGCCTGGCCCGCGAGGAAGGCATCTTCGGGGGAATTTCGGCCGCCGGTGCCTGCTGGGTTGCTCAGGAAATTGCGCGCCGCGAGCAGAACGCGACGATTGTTTTCATCGTCTGTGACCGGGGCGATCGTTACCTTTCTACCGGAGTATTCCCCGCATGACATCCGCCTTCAAATTTTGTCCGCAGTGCGCCAACGCGCTGGCTTTCATCACTCAAGCGGAAGATGGGGGCGACAAGATGCGCCTGCGCTGTCCGGCATGCGATTACACCCACTGGAACAACCCGGTGCCCGTGCTGGCCGCCGTGATCGAATACGATGGGCAGGTCCTGCTGGCGCGCAACGCGGCGTGGCCTGGCAAGATGTACGCGTTGATCACTGGCTTCATGGAAGCGGGTGAAACCCCGCAGGAGGGCATTGCCCGAGAGATTGCCGAGGAAACCAACCTGAAGACCGAGTCCCTTGACCTGATTGGTGTCTATGACTTTCAGCGAATGAACCAGGTCATCATCGCCTACCATGCGGTGTGCCACGGTGAAGTGCGTTTGTCGCCCGAGTTGGTGGATTACCGACTATATGCGCCGCAGAGTGTTAAGTGCTGGCCTGCCGGGACCGGCTATGCGCTGGCAGATTGGCTAAAGTCACGCGGTCACACGCCCAGCTTTATTGAATTTCCCAAGCGGGATTAGTCACGGTTGGCCCAGAGCGGGCATTTACACGAGTTTCAAGGAATCGATATGCAAGCCGATAGAGAAATAGATACCCGGGGCCTGAACTGCCCATTGCCCATTCTCAAGGCCAAAAAGGCGCTTGCCGAAATGGTGACTGGTCAAACTTTGAAGGTGGTGGCGACCGACCCCGGCTCCATGCGCGACTTTCAGGCGTTTGCCAAGCAGACCGGCAATGAGCTGGTCGCTCAGGAGAACGTGGGCGAAGAATACATCCACGTTCTGCGCAGGCGCTAGGCTGGTTTCAACGCCGGGCCGCCCTAAGGTGAAATGCGGCCCCCTCCGGGGGGCAGTGAGCCACACACAGTGGGCGAACGTGGGGGCTATGAACCCAAACGAGCCAACTGCTCGCGCATCTTGGTCAGGGTGGCCGAAAAGTCATCCATGCGCTTGCGCTCCTGTTCCAGCACTGCTGCAGGGGCCTTGGCGACAAAGGCTTCGTTGCCCAGCTTGGCTTGCGCTTTGCTGATCTGCTCTTCCAGACGCACCACTTCTTTGCCCAGACGCAGCTTTTCGGCGCCCACATCCACTTCCATATGCAGGCAGATGCGGGCCTCGCCCACCATGGCCACAGGAGCTGCCTGCGCGGCCGCAGCCCATGCCGCCTGGTCGTCAAACAGTTTCACTTCATTGAGTTTGGCCAACGCTTGGAGTACCGGCGCGGCCGTTTTCAAGAAAGCGCTTTCGGTGGCTGTGTTGGCCACCACATACAGCGGCAAGCGGGTGGACGGCGACACGTTCATTTCTCCGCGCAGGTTGCGGCAGGCATCCACCAGTAGCTTGAGCTTGGTGACATACGCTATTGCTGCTTCGTCAATGCGCTCGGGTTGGCTTACCGGGTAAGCCGCGATGCTCACTGACGGGCCAGAGCGTCCCGCAACGGGGGCCACTTTTTGCCACAACTCTTCGGTGATGAAGGGTGTGATGGGGTGAGCCAGGCGCAGCAGGGTTTCCAG
>JBAWYQ010000364.1:0-2559 GCA_037143475.1 Burkholderiales bacterium
AGCGCCGACGCCCGCAGGACGGACGCATCAAGACCCGCA
This sequence comes from Burkholderiales bacterium, assembly GCA_037143475.1. Lineage (GTDB taxonomy): Bacteria > Pseudomonadota > Gammaproteobacteria > Burkholderiales > Burkholderiaceae_C > Allorhodoferax. The sequence continues at coordinate 40 of JBAWYQ010000364.1, forward strand.
ACCCGGGTGGTGACGAGATTGAAATGCGGATATCGACATTGCCCACCGCCTTTGGCGAAAAAATGGTGATGCGTATTTTTGATCCTGACAACACCGTCAAGGATCTTGATGCGCTGGGCTTTTCCAGCCACGATGGTCAGCGCTGGGAGGCATTGGTCAAACGGCCCCACGGCATCATTCTGGTTACCGGACCCACAGGCTCCGGCAAGACAACGACCCTGTACGCGACGCTTAAGCGGGTGGCAACCGAAGAGGTCAATGTCAGCACGGTGGAAGACCCGATTGAAATGATCGAGCCCGCGTTCAACCAGACGCAGGTTCAACCGCAGCTTGATTTTGGTTTTCCGCAGGGCCTGCGCGCCCTGATGCGCCAGGACCCGGACATCATCATGGTGGGCGAAATCCGTGACCTGGAGACTGCCGAAATGGCGGTGCAGGCGGCGCTGACCGGCCACCTGGTGTTTTCGACCCTGCACACCAATGACGCGCCATCGGCCGTGACGCGCCTGATGGAGTTGGGTATTCCACAGTACCTCATCAATGCGACCTTGCTCGGTGTGTTGGCGCAGCGACTGGTGCGCACGCTGTGCAAGAACTGCAAGGTGAGGGACGAAGAGTCGACCCGCGATCAACTGGCCGAGTTGATCAAGCCCTGGCAGATCAATGGCGGCTACAAACCCTACAAGCCCGTCGGGTGCGTGGATTGCCGAATGACCGGTTTTATGGGTCGCATGGGTTTGTATGAATTGCTCACGGTGACGGATGCGTTCAAGGTGAAAGTTACGGGCGACCCCAGCATCGACGCTTTGCGCCGTCAGGCCATAGCGGACGGCATGCGCCCCTTGCGTTTGGCTGGTGCCCTGCGCGTGGCTGAAGGGCAAACTGTAATTGAAGAGGTTTTGACTTCCACGCCACCGTTAACTTGATTGGCATAGCGCGCTTTACCCTAGATTTACATCGAGGCAGGTCCTAGAGCCACGGGGGCTGCCTACACTACAGCCCGGATTCCCTACCAGGTTTTCTTGGAATCAGACGCATACCGAAGCGTTGCATCCAGTGCACCTGCGACGGAAAAATAATGGGAATGTGTAGTAATGGTGACCCAAACGGCAAAAAAATTCATCCGGCGGCTCGGGCCGGGCTTAATAACTGGCGCAGCGGACGACGACCCCAGTGGCATCGCCACCTACTCTCAGGCCGGTTCGCAGTTCCGGTTTGCTCTGGTCTGGACGCTACTGATCACCACACCGCTGATGATCGGCATTCAAATGCTGTCCGCCCGCATTGGCTGGGTGACGGGTGAGGGCTTGGCCGCCAACATCAACAAGATGTGTCCACGATGGATCACCAGTGGATTGGTGGGATTGCTGGTGGTTGCGAATACCATCAATATCGCTGCAGACATTGGTGCAATGGGTGAGGCAGCACGTTTGTTGCTTGGTGGTTCGTTGCCACTGTATGTAGTCGGATTTGGCGCGCTTTGCGTGGCAGTGCAGATATTCTTTTCTTATGAGAGCACTGTACGTATTCTCAAGTGGCTTACCTTGGGGCTGTTTGCCTATGTTGCCGTCATCCTGACTGTCCATGTGCCGTGGCGTCAGGCGATTTCCGAGTCGCTGCACCCCTGGTTGTTTGTCCCCAAGGACACGTCGCTGAAGGAATATGCGTCCATGGTGGTTGCGGTACTGGGGACCACCATTAGCCCTTACCTGTTCTTCTGGCAGGCAGCACAGGAGGTTGAGGATAACAACCGAAGGCCGCAGGCACAGGCGCTTCGTCTGCACCCGGAATACGCAGCTGAGCACTTGTCGCGTATCAAGGCAGACACGATAGTGGGCATGACCTTTTCCAACGTGATTGCACTGTGTATTGTCATTGCCACTGCTGTCACCCTCAACGAGCAAGGCATTACCAGCATCCAAACTTCGGCGCAGGCCGCTGAGGCGTTGCGACCGGTTGCAGGTGAGTTTGCGTTTGCGATTTTTGCGTTGGGCATCATTGGCACCGGTCTTTTGGCGGTCCCGGTATTGGCCGGCTCAGCCGCATATGCCGTTAGTGAGTTGTATGGTTGGAAGGCAGGCCTTTCTCATGACTTTCATGAAGCGCGTGGCTTCTACCTGATCATCATGGCCGCAACTGGCATTGGAACCGTAATGGGCTATCTGGAAGTGGACCCTATTAAGGCACTGGTCTGGAGTGCCATTGTCAATGGCGTAATTTCTGTGCCCATCATGGCAGTGCTGATGTGGATTGGGCAGTCGCAGCGCCTGATGGGGGATTACACGATTACCCTACACCACCGCTATCTGGGGTGGGCGGCGACCGGGGTCATGGCGGTTGCTGTGATGGTCATGCTGGTGACAAGTGTTTGAATGACAACTTATGATCGCAATATGAAATCAGATCCATCATCTCAAACAGAGCCGGCCCAACCGATGCATCGGTGGTCTGGCCTTATGGCGCTTATCAAAAGTGGTGCCATTTTGCCCACTATCGTGCTGCCCATCATTGCGATTTGCG
>JBAWYQ010000365.1:0-2488 GCA_037143475.1 Burkholderiales bacterium
CGCAACACCTCAGAACCAGTTCGCGGAATTTACAGAAAAGAAGTTGCTTTATCCAGGTGGCAGGCTTTTTGCCACATTTTTCCTACTGGACTCTATTGCAAGAGACTGCATTGTGCAGGGTCGCTCCACGCTGAACTTTCAGTACCCAATGGATTCTTGCATGGTGATTGATAAAAAAACCCCCGAAAACGCCGTCGCCTATGACTTGGAATTTGCCAAAACACTTTTTGCAGAGCATGGCTTCAAGCTTGATTTTTTCAAGTTTGGTGGGTGGTCAGGTCGTGCAATAGATGGACCGGACTACTACCAAGATTTGGTGGTCCTCAAGCGAACCTAGTGGGAATTGAAACCGTTTTCCATGTTGTCAGGAAGACCCCTCTTTTCGATACGATGTCCGGTACGATGTAGACGCGGCGGCCAGTCCCCCTTGATGTTGGCGGTAAGCGGTCTATTAACCACGCCCTTGCATGAACCCGACGAATGGTGATGGAGAATCGGGATGGAGGTGGGCGCCGATCGATCAGTCAGCTAGCATCGCAATAGACCACGGTAACAACGCCTCGTAGTCATCAACCGTCTGTGCATTGGGCAAAGCCAACAGCAGCGCGCGCAGATAACGATAGCCATCCACACCGTTGGCGTTCACCCTGAACTGAGGACGTGCGTCAGTAAGCGCGCAAGACAGTCGATTGAACGCAGTTTTAGTTGAACCGAAGTCAAAATTGACGGATGTGGGAGGTATTCGAAAATCTTACCGATGGCCGATCAACCTGGTGTCCCTGCTTTTTTGTGCCATCTACCCCTGAGCCCCCAAGCCCACCAGCACCACCTCCAGGTGCGCATCGGCGTGGGTTGCCAAGTAGGCGGCCACATTGTCCAGCGCCTGCAAGCTTGTTACATCCAGACTCTTGCCGCCAATTTGCACCTGCTCAATATTTCGGATGATGTCCACATCGCCAGTGGAGGTATCCACCAGCGCCACGTCCTTGGCGGTGCCACTGCCGACAATCTTCACCACAAAGTTCGACGCCTGACCGATCCACACTGCCGTGTCAAACCCCTCTCCGCCGTCGAGCACGTCATTGCCGCGTCCGCCAATCAAGGTGTCGTTGCCCGCACCACCGAGCAAGGTGTCGGCCCCGGTGTCGCCGGACCAGCCAGCGTCAGTCAAGCTCCAGGTCTGAGTCAGCTGTAGCGAGCCGTCCGGCGTGGTGATGCCGGCCGTCAGGTTGCTGTGTGTCACCAGTACCTCCATGACCTTGCCCCAACTGCCACCGGCGTCGATATAGTCAACGCCGATCCTGACCAGATCGGCGCTCACCTTGTCGGCTCCCCAGACCTGGTTCAACACGGCAGTGACTTTTTGCTGCGTACTCTGCCCGTCCAGCGGGATCAAGAGCAGGTTGACTGCTCTTTGCGTCAACTCCGTTGGGCTGGAGCCGCTGGTGCTCCAGTAGTTCATCTCCGCCACCGTGGGCAAGCGGTGCACCAGTGCTTGGTACAGCTCGGCCACCATGGCGCGCAGCTCGGTGCTTTGGTAGTAAAAGTCCAGGCGCGGGTCGAGCGAGACACCGCCGTCGTAGTTGGCACTGGCGTTAAAGCCTGCGCCGTCAGCCAATTCGGCGTTAACCGGCGTGAATTGGGTATTGATCTTGCCTGCCTTTTGGCTAAAGTTCCACTGCCCGGCATCACTTTGCCCACCAATCAGCAGATCATTGCCAGCGCCGCCTTCGAGGTGGTCATCACCCAGGCCGCCGACCACCGTGTCGTTGCCGTCGTCGCCAAACAGCTGGTCGTTGCCACCCTTGGAGCCCACCACGTCGTCACCGCCACCGCCGTGCAGAATGTCGTCCTCAGGGCCGAGTACGATGAATTGATTGGCGTCATCACCGATCACAAAGTTGCGCCCGTTGCCCCCGGTCAAGTGGACCGCACCGATGACAATCGCAAATTCCACGTTATCGAGTTGCAGCACCGTGCCAGCCGGCAATTTGCGTGCGTCAATGACCAGGGCTTCCTGGCGCAGCGGGTGCAATAGGTTGCTCTCGCCCGTGCCCTGCGCGCCGTTGATGATGATGGGCTGCGCCGGGGCTGTGCTGATGCCCGAGGCCACCGTCAGCGTGATGGTGCGCACCGTGACCTGGCTTTGGTCTTGTACGGTGGGCACGTACTGGTCAATGCCCTGACTGACGATGCTTTGGTAAGACGCATCACTACTAACCAAGGGGTTGGATGCACCAATGAGCTGCTGGCGCAAAGTCATGCCCACCATCGACGTCGCCTCTGAACTCAGGCCAACCCCTGCGGGCAGTGTGGCCTGGATCAACGGCTCTGTGCTACCCGAGCTGGTGCTTGTAGCCAAGGTAACAGTCGTCGGATTTGAAGTGGTGGAGCCTGTTGTGTCCCCAGGTCCGGGGGCAACAGGCTCCACTGTCGTCACCGTGGTGACTGAACCATTGGCGTTGGTGGTGGTTGTCTGCGTTGGTGT
>JBAWYQ010000366.1:0-2487 GCA_037143475.1 Burkholderiales bacterium
CACCCAGGTCTCGGGTCAGGGCGCTAAAACTTGCCGTCCACCAGCGGCTCACCAAACTGCGTTGGGGTACCTGCACGGTTTTCCATGCCTTGCTGGTTACCTCCGGGATGAAGGGCGATACGTCGGGCTTGGGTGCAGGCTCGACCACGATGTCTTTGCAATCCATCCACGACTGAAGCTTTTGTGTCAAATCACCGGGTGACTGGCGCTGCAATAGTTTGGACACTGCGCTTTTGACCTTGGGAGATGCACCATCCACATCGCCCTGGACCTCCGCCAATCCGACCCACAAGGCCTTTTCTGCGCGGGTCATTGCCACGTAGAACAAACGAATGTCCTCGGCAAGTCGGTCTGCATCGTCCTTGCCGCTGTCCTTCTTCTCCGCCACAAAGGTGGACACAAAGGGCAAGAAAACGAGGGGGTATTGCAGCCCTTTGGACTTATGGAAGGTGATTACCTGCACCAAATTGGCATCGCTTTCTAAGCGTAACTGCGCAGAGTCGCCACTGGACTTGGGATTTTGTATTTGTTGCTCCAGATAGCGAATCAATGCCGCCTCACCCTGCAGAGTGACGCTCATCGTTTGCAACAGGTCACCCAGATGCATCAAGTTCGTCAAGCGCCGCTCACCGTCAGCGTTCAATTCAGGCGTATCGAGCATGCGACCGGGAATGGATTGGTCATGTAGAACCCTGTGCAGCATTGGCAGGAAGCCTTGGTTTTGCCACACCGCCTGCCATCCGTGGAATTGGTCCACCAAGCTATCCCACGCTTCTTCATCCTGAAGCAGTGTTTCCAGTTCACTAAAAGGCAGGCCCCACAGCCGGGTCGCCAACGCGGCCCGGACGCCTTGAGTAGAGCGCGGGTTGGCCACGGCGCACATCAATCGCCAAAGGTCCACGGCCTCCAGAGTGGCGAATACGCTGTCACGCTCGGACAAGTACACGCTGCGTACGCCCCGTTTGGACAAGGCTAAACGCACACCTCGTGCCTCTGTTCCGTTGCGCACCAATACTGCCATTTGACCGGGTGCGGCCGCTCTGGTGTTCAACAACTTGACCATTTGCGTGGCAAACAGCTCCGACATCTGTCGAATGAATATGTCTTTTCTCGGCCGCTTGGCGTTAGTCTGATGCCATACCGTCATCGCAGTCTGAGGAACCTCGGACACCGTTAGCGGTTTTACGTCAGCGTTGCATGCCACCACAGACTCGAAAGGAACTTCGCCAAATGGTTGCTGTGCGCACTCAAACACATGGTTGACCGCTGTAACCAGCTCATGGGTTGAGCGGAAATTGCCAGAAAGTGTATGAATCGCCTGCGCCTGGCCTCTCGCTTTCAGGTAAGTGTTGAGGTCTGCACCACGAAAGCTGTAAATTGCCTGCTTGGGGTCTCCGATCATGATCAGGCCAGTCTCGGGGCTTGCGGATTCGCCATAAATTTTGGAAAGCGCTCCGTATTGCCAGGGGTCGGTGTCCTGAAACTCATCTACCAAGGCAATAGGGAATTGTTGCCGAATGGCGGTGGCCAGTCGCCCGTCAGGAGCCTGCAGTGCGTAGTAAAGGCACTGAAGCAAATCAGAGAAGTCGAATTGCGCCAACACATCTTTGGCACTGCGGTACGCCAACGCCACGTTTACGGCGGCATGGTTCAGCAAGTCCGTTGCGACATCCGGTTCAGACTGCAGGTGCAGGCATAGTGCTTCAATGTGCCCAAACTCGGGATGATCGACCGCCTTGGCCCAACCCTTGGCAACAAGTACGTTGGTCGTAAAGCGATTGAGCAAAGTGACAGCCGACTTTTTGTCTGTTTTGTTCAGCAGAACGATGGATTCGCCTTGCAAATACTCATTCAACTTAGCCGGCCACTGCCAGTCATTGCGATAGCCTGTAAGTGACTTGGCCGCGATCAGACCGTCGAGCAAAGCAATCAACTCTGGCGTACACGCTGTGCGTACAGCCGCTTCCAAGATTTGAAACCGTTGGTTCCAGGTGTCCCATTCCTGAATCAACGCCTGCGGATCCTTAGTCGCAGGCAAGACCACACCCGGAGCGTTTTCTGTTGCGGACCAGAGTCCTTTCAGGTTCTTCAAGAGCTCATCCGGGTTAGCCCCGACCGATTTGAGCGCCCCCAATTGGCTCAAAGGAATTGCGTAGAACCATTTGCGCCAATAGTCCTGCACGGCACTCAGACGCAGCTTGTCACTGTCTTCCACCCGGCTTTGCTGGAACAGACTGGCGCTGTCAAAGGCATGGGTCTTGAGCATGCGACTGCTCCAGCCATGGATAGTGAAGATGGCGGCATCGTCCATCCATTGCGCGGACATATCCAGGCGGTGGGCACACTCCGACCATTGCTCTGGCGCAAACTCGGCTCGGAGATTGCGCAGGAAATCATCCGCATCGCTGGCACCCGCCTGTGTGTCCTTGTCTGTATCTTTGAAATAGCGTGCAGCCTGGGCCAGGCGCTCACGAACACGACCACGCA
>JBAWYQ010000367.1:0-2478 GCA_037143475.1 Burkholderiales bacterium
TTGCAAAAACTGAAGGGTGGCCCTCACTTTTCACCGACTCCAGTAGACGCATTGCTGCCGTCCACGGCATACCGTCGTAAGTCAAGTACGTAGCGGTTACAGACCACCACCAATGCCAGCTTCCGGGTAATCTAATTTCATACTTCCGAAGTGCCTATCAGCCGATTTTGTGTCGGGCGCAATGTCGCGTCTACCCCTCTGGGTCTTGCACTTCGCCACCCAACCACGGCAGCTCACACCACGCCGCATAAGGCTGCCAGGTCGCCGCCCAGGCTGGCATCTGCTCTGGTGGCATGGGCCGGGCAATGCCGTAGCCCTGCGCCAGACAACAACCCAGTTGCAGCAGCGCGGTGCCGTGGGCTACCGTTTCCACCCCTTCGGCAATCACATCGCGTTTGAAGGCTGCTGCCAGACCGATCACGCCCTGCAAAATGGCCAGGTCATCGGGGTCGTCGAGCATGTCGCGTACAAAACTCTGGTCGATCTTGAGCAGTGTGACGCGTAGGCGCTTGAGATAGGTGAGTGACGAGTAGCCGGTGCCAAAGTCGTCCAGCGCAAACATTACCCCCATTTGGGCGCAGGCTTCAATCACCTGGGACACCTGTGCAATGTCTTCCAGCGCGCTGGTCTCCAGCACTTCGAGCTCCAGGCAGCCACGGTTCATTTTGGGATGGTTGGCCAGAATGGCCTGCAAACGTTCTACAAAATCGGTTCGCTGCAATTGGCGTGCGCCGATGTTGACGCTCACCGGCAGGTCGAGTCCGGCGGCGTGCCAAAGCTCCAATTGGGTCAGCGCCGTTTCAATCACCCACTCGCCAATCGCCTCGGCCAGGGGGTGGTTTTCGATCACCGGCAAGAACAGGGCTGGCGCCAGCAAGCCCTTCTCGGGGTGCTGCCAGCGGATCAGCGCTTCGGCACCAATGACCTGGCCGCTGCGCATGTTCACCTTGGGCTGGTAGTGCAGCACAAACTCATGGTTTTGCAGTGCCAGGCGAATACGCTCCAGACTTTCATGGTGCCCGCGCAGTTCACGGTCTTGCGCCGCATCGAAGATCCGGTAGCTGTTCTTGCCGGTCATCTTGGCCTGGTACATGGCCTGGTCGGCCTGACGCAGCAATTGATCAGCGTCGATGTCGTGCGCCTGCGGGTAAAAGGTAACGCCTATGCTGGCCGAAACCTTCAGGCTGAGGTCATTCCACCGCACCGGATGCGCTGCCGCGCTCAGTAAGCGGGTGAGCATGGGCACGCTGGCCGCCATATCCTCCAGGTCAATCAGCACCGCCACAAACTCGTCACCCCCCAGGCGCGCCAGCGTGTCACCTTCACGCAGCTCCTGCTGCATGCGCAGCGCCAGGGCAATCAGCACCTGGTCTCCGGCTTCATGACCGTAGTGGTCGTTGATGGCCTTGAAACCGTCCAGGTCCAGGTAGGCCACGGCCAATTGCTGTCCGCGGCGCTGCGTCTGTGCCATGGCCTGTTGCAGGCGGTCGGCCAACAGCACGCGATTAGGCAGGTTGGTCAGCGCATCAAAGTGGGCAATATGTTCTAGTCGGCTTTGGTGTGCCTTGATGACGGTTATGTCGGAGAAAAGCGCCACGTAATGCTGCGTTTCGCCTTTACCATCGCGCACCGCGCTGACGGTGAGTAGTTCGGCGTACACCTCGCCGTTCTTGCGCCGGTTCCAGATTTCACCGCCCCAGCGGCCTTGGTCGGTCAGGTCGCGCCACAGGGCTTCATAAAACGCCTTGTCTTGGCGACCGGAACTGAGCATGCGCGGGTTCTGTCCAATCGCGTCTTCGCGCAAATAGCCGGTGATGCGGGTAAAGGCGTCATTGACGTCAACCATGGTGCCTTTGGAATCGGTGATGATGATGCCTTCGCCGGCATGGCCAAAGACGCTGGCAGCGAGCAGCAGTTTGGCCTGTGCTGCTTTGCGCTCGCTGATGTCGCGGGTGACGGCGAGCTGCACCGGCTGACCGTGGTCCAACATCGGCGCGGCGTGGGTTTCCAGCCAGCGGCGGCCCCCCTTGATGCCTTGCACCTCGAACTCCATTTGTAACGATTCGCCCGCCAGCACGCGCCGGTGCATGGCGGCAAAAGCCTCCCGGTATTCGGGTGCCAACAGGGTTTTGACATCGCGCCCGCGCACCTGCTCCAGCGAGTCGGCCTCGATCATGGCCAAACCGGCAGGATTCATCTGGGTCAGCAGGCCTTGGGCGTCCACAATCTTGATGCATTCCGGTTCCGCCGCAATGATCGCTTGCAGGTGCGACTCCGATTGTCGCAACTCCGCAGTTCGGGCACGCACTGTGTCTTCCAGTCCCTGGGTCAGCTGTTGCAACTTTTCCGTCATGCCGTTGACAGACTGGGCAAGTTCTGAAAACTCGTCATTCCCAAGGCTCGCGATCCGGTGCACCAAATCTCCGTCAGCAACCCGTTTTGTACCCTGATGCAGGACCACCAAACGCCTGCTGATCA
>JBAWYQ010000368.1:0-2460 GCA_037143475.1 Burkholderiales bacterium
GCCACGCCCGCTACATGCCGGTGATGGACCACAAGATGCTGATGGGCGTCATCAGTTTTTACGATGTGGCCCGCGCTGTGGTGGATAGCCAGAACTTCGAAAACAAGATGCTCAAGGCGTACATTCGGGACTGGCCCGAGGGCGAGGGCGACGCCGAGGTCAAACCGGCCTGAGCCGGCTCTGGGATAATCCTGTCCCATGAGCGGCAATACCTTCGGAACCCTATTCGCAGTCACCAACTTTGGTGAATCCCACGGCCCGGCCATTGGCTGCGTGATCGACGGCTGCCCGCCGGGCATGGAGCTCAGCGAGGCGGACATCCAGGGCGACCTGGACCGCCGCCGCCCCGGCACCAGTCGTTTTGTGACCCAGCGTAACGAGCCCGATGCGGTACAGATTCTCAGCGGCGTCTATGAGGGCAAGACCACCGGCACACCGATTGCGCTGCTGATCCAGAACACCGACCAGCGCAGCAAGGACTATGGCAACATCCTGGAGACCTTTCGTCCAGGGCACGCCGACTACACCTATTTTCAGAAGTACGGCATTCGTGACCCGCGTGGCGGCGGTCGCTCCAGCGCGCGCCTGACCGCACCCATGGTGGCAGCGGGCGCAGTTGCAAAGAAGTGGCTCTTTGAGCAACACGGCACGACGTTTCGGGGGTGCATGACGCAGATTGGTGAAATGCCCATCGCGTTTGAGTCGTGGGACCATGTGCCCAACAACGCGTTCTTTGCTCCCATAGCCGATGTGCAGGCGCTGGAAGACTATACGGATGTCCTGCGAAAGGCCGGTGACTCCTGCGGCGCTCGCATTCGTGTGAGCGCATCGCGAGTCCCGGTGGGGCTGGGCGAGCCGCTTTTTGACAAGATGGACTCCGACATTGCCTACGCCATGATGGGCATCAACGCCGTCAAAGGTGTGGAGATCGGTGCGGGCTTTGCCAGCGTAGCCCAGCGCGGCACCACGCACGGTGACTCGCTTACGCCCAACGGCTTTGCCAGCAACAACGCGGGTGGCGTGCTGGGCGGCATCAGCACCGGGCAAGACATTGAAGTGAGCATCGCGATCAAGCCTACCAGCTCTATCCTGTCCCCACGTGATTCGATCGATGTGGCGGGCAACCCCACTCAGGTGGTGACCAAAGGCCGCCACGACCCCTGTGTTGGTATTCGTGCCACACCGATTGCCGAGGCCATGCTGGCACTGGTGGTGATGGAGCATGCATTGCGCAATCGGGCGCAGTGCGGCGATGTACAGCACACGCTGACGCCCATATCAGCAAGGGCATAGTCTTTTTGTACCCGGAACTTTAGGCCTCAGACCCGGACATCTGGGTGCTGACAATTGCGGTGCTGACGCAAAAAGAGGGTTTACCCCAAGCGTATTGCGTGCGCTATGGGAATAAGCTGATAACCCCACGGGAAGCAATTCGTTGAACGAACGGACCTGCCCGTAGTAGTCCCCCCATTCCACCATTGGAGTACTGGCATGAAGCTATTTTCACTATTGAAGGCGTTTCTGGGTGTTTGCATACTGAGTGTTGCCGCGGCCGGCATCGGGCATGCTGCCGATACGGGCACTGCGGCCGAGGCCGAGGCAATGACCAAGCGTGCGGTTGCCTATTTGAAAGCCAATGGACCCGAGAAGGCGAGTCAGGAGTTCACCAACGGTAGTGCTTTCAAGGACCGTGACTTGTATGTTAGTTATTACGACATGACGGGTAAGGTTTTGGGGCATGGCGCCAATCCCAAGCTGGTGGGTAAAGACCTTAGTGGCTTGAAGGACCCGAATGGCAAGCTCTTCATACAGATGATCATCGACCTGGCCAAGACCAAGGGCAAGGGCTGGACCGATAGCTACACGTTTCGCAATCCGGTAACCGACAAAATGGCTGAAAAAATTATTTATGTTGAGCGCGTCGACGACAGCTGGATAGGCGTTGGGATTTACAAGTGACCGTGTGGGTCGCAATTTGCTTTTAGCTTGGTTGAACGGAAGTCTTTGGTTTTTCTTTATTTATGAATGGGAGTTGTAGACATGAAAGTTTCTGGATTCTTGAAGGCCTTCTTCGGCGCTGCCGTTATGAGTTTCATGATGTTGGGTGCCAGTCATGCAGCGGATCAGGGCACTGCGACTGAAGCTGAGGCCATGGTGAAGAAAGCAGTGGCCTACATCAAGGCCAATGGACCAGAAAAGGCGTATGAGGAATTCACCAACGGCAAGTCGTTCAAGGACCGTGATTTGTACATCATTGTGTACGACCTGAACGGTAAAAACCTGGCCCAGGGCGCCAACCCGAAGCTGGTCGGCAAAGACCTGATTGGTTTGAAAGACCCCGATGGCAAGCCTTTGATTCAGATGTTTGTGGATCTTGCAAAGTCGAAAGGCAAGGGCTGGGTCGAGGGCTACAAATTTTTGAATCCTGTGTCACAGAAAATTGAAGCTAAAGCGATGTAC
>JBAWYQ010000369.1:0-2402 GCA_037143475.1 Burkholderiales bacterium
CGGCCTCTACGTCCCGAACGTAGCGCTCCACCAGACTGAGCTACACCCCGTTTGATTAAATAATTGTATCAAACGCAGTCAGATCGGTTGACCTCCGGCTGTCCAATTCAGCGTTCCTTCATGCACCGCATACAGCATCTTCACTGATGCGTCGTTGCGGAACAGAATTTTTGGAATCATCGGCAACGGGATCAAACTCAGGTCTGGGTCGTCGTGCACTTCGAGCAATTGGCGCACGATGGTCTCGCCGTCCACATGGGCGACTTTGCAGCGGCAGTCGGACAGTAGTGCCGCCTGTCCATCGACCAACGCCTGCGCCTGTGCGGTGACCGCGACCAAGGCCTTGCTCAAAGAACGGCGCTCTGCGACTGCGGCTTCCAATGCCTGCGCCGTCCCACCGAGTCGATCCTCCATCTGCAAGTAGCCTTGAGTCTGGTCGCTGGTGAGCTTGAGCATCCCAGTTCTCACTTTGCCCCTGATGGTCAAGTATTGGGCGAGCGTTGGGTCGGCCTTCAAAGCATCAATGCTGGTGGTCAGTTCCTCCACTCGGCTTTTTGCCTGCGCTATGTCGTCATGGAGTGGTTGAAGCTGGTCGCCCAAATCGGGAAGTTCTGGCACAACCATCGTGATCATGTTGGGCTCGTGCTTGTGGGGCCTGGCACGACGGATGTCGATGTTGCGACCAGCGATCATGCATCCGGTGGCTGTGCCTACGTGCAGGGTGTGCGCAAAGATCTGGCATTTGACGGCCTCACGCACGGTCACTTCGCGCCCGATGATGAGACAACTTTCGGCCGACGCTATGTCGACGATGCCACCCGGCGCCTGCAAAGTGGCATTGAAGGCTCGCTTCATGGCATGAATGTGGCCCGCCGGGTTCATGGCCGTGCCCCAGCCGACTGAGTTTTCAAACCGGATTTTTCCGCCAGCAGATACAACTTCTCCAAATACCGGCGCGTGGAAGGTCATGTTGTGGCCGCGCACGATACGCCCCTCACGCACTTCGTGGTGCTCTGTGAGGTCAGGAAAGGCAGAGGTGGTGTTCGTGTTCAGTTCGAGCTACCTTGATCTGGAGTTCGCACATCATAGGCCGGTCGTGACCGATCGAGGAGCCTGGTGATCTTGCAAAAATCAGTGGTTTCTGTCCAGCAATTGCGAGGCTAAATGGATCATGCACTCTCGGTGCGGCCCCTCGGGGAGTAGCATTGCAGCATCAATCGCGCGTTTGGCTTCCTTTTGCGCAGCAAGGCGCGCGGTGTCCAATGCACCAGTTTTCTTCACAATGGCGATAACGGTGTTCAGCATCGAAACGTCACCCGTCTCGATGGCTTGCTGTATCGTTTCGCACTCGGCCTTTGTTCCACGTTGCATCGCGGCGATCAACGGCAGGGTCGCCTTGCCCTCACGCAGGTCGTCGCCCAGGTTCTTGCCCATGACGGCGGCGTCCCCGGTGTAGTCCAGCACATCGTCAATGACCTGAAATGCGGTGCCAAGCGCTTGGCCGTAGTCGGCGCAGGCTTCTTCCATACTGGCGCTCGCCTCTGACAGAATAGCTCCCACACGTGCACTGGCTTCAAACAACTTGGCGGTTTTGGAGCGTATGACCTGTAAATAGCCAGCTTCGTCCAGCTCGGCGTTGTGCATGTTCATCAACTGCATCACTTCGCCTTCAGCAATGATGTTGGTGGCGTTGGCCAGCACTTCCATGATGCGCATGCTTTGCGTGTCAACCATCATCTGGAACGCGCGGGAGTAGAGAAAGTCTCCAACCAAAACGCTGGCGGGGTTGCCAAATTTTGCATTGGCTGTGGGGTTGCCGCGTCGCAGCGCAGAGTCGTCCACCACATCATCATGCAGCAAGGTTGCCGTGTGAATGAATTCGACCACAGCTGCCATGTTAAAGCGCTGCTCGCCTTTAAACCCTAACGTACCACAGCACAGCAGCAGCAGAACCGGGCGCAGGCGCTTGCCACCGGCAGAAATAATGTAGTGGGCGACGCTGCCAACCAGGGGAACGCCAGAATCGAGTCTGCGCGCGATGACCTGATCGACCTGGAGCATGTCCTGTTCGACGATGGAAAGCCCGGTCGATGAGCCGGATGAGGTGGCTTGCAAGGCAGTTGAGCGGTTGGTTAGATGCAGGATTGTATAGAAATGCAGCGTGCCATTTTCACGGCGAGACAGTGCATTTGCACTACAGGGGCGAGAATGTTATAATCTTGGGCTCTGCGGAAATTCGTCCGTAGGGTCACATCTGCTGATGTCAAATCAGCAGGGTCAAGACAAAGAGGTCAACATGTACGCGGTCATAAAAACCGGTGGCAAGCAATATCGGGTTGCTGCTGGCGAAAAAATTAAAGTAGAACAGATTGCTGCGGACGTAGGCCAAGAGATTGTGATCG
>JBAWYQ010000370.1:0-2388 GCA_037143475.1 Burkholderiales bacterium
ATCGGCTCGCGGTCAGCGGTGGCCCAGCGCTTCCAGGTCTTGGGCAGGTCGATCAGCTGGCGGGCCTTGGGGCAGATACCCTGGAAGTAGCTTTGCACTTCTTCCTTGCTGCCTTCGGTCACGCCCCACTCTTCCTTGTTGCGGCTGTGGAAGGTGACGACCACGTTGTACTGCTCGCCGCCACGCAGCGGGTAGTGCACCAGATGGCAATTCGGACCAACCCAGATGCTGGCGGCGTTCCATTTCAGATCGTCCGGAAAATCGCTCTTGTCGATCACCGAGCGGTACACCACATGACCGGTGACGCGGGGTGGGTCGTTCACATACTGTTTGCGCACCACCGATTTGCCGCCGTCGGCGCCAATCAAGGCGACGCCACGATGGGTTTGGCCATTGGCACAGTGCACGGTGACACTGTCCGCGTCCTGCTCGATACGTTCCACGCGTGTCGAGGTCAGGAATTCCACCTTGCCCGTCTCGGTCGCCCCTTCGAGCAGCGAGGTGTGAATGTCGACCCGGTGGATCACGGCATAGGGGTTGCCAAAGCGCTGGCGAAAGGCCTCGCCCGTGGGGATTTTTCCAACCTGGTATTCATCGAGCGCATCGTGCATCACCATGTAGTCGGTGAACACCGAGCGGCTACGCGCCTTGTCGCCCACACCCAGCGCGTCAAAGGCGTGGAAGGCGTTGGGGCCCAACTGGATGCCGGCACCGATTTCACCGATGGTTTCCGCTTGCTCCAGCACCTTGACGTTGAAGCCCTGGCGCACCAGGGCGAGGGCCGCAGCCAGGCCGCCAATGCCGCCACCGGCGACCAGAACGGGAAGTTGTTGTGTCATGTTGTGTCTCCTGAAGGAATCTTGTATTACTCGGGCGCGCCAATGGTCAGCTTGACGTCGCCCACGCCATCGATGCGGCCGGTGATGACATCACCCGTGAGCACGGCCCCCACGCCTTCGGGCGTGCCGGTGTAGATCAGATCGCCCGGTTGCAGGTGGTAGTACTGCGAGAGGTCGGCCAGCAGCTCGGGAATGTTCCAGATCAACTGGCCCAGATCAGCGGTTTGCTTGGCTTGACCGTTGACCTGCAGGCTGATGGCGCCTTTTTGCAACACGCCCAGATTACCCATGGGAACGATGTCGGAGCAGACCGCAGACTTCTCGAAGTCCTTGCCCAGGTCCCACGGACGCCCCTGGTCACGGGCCACGAGTTGCAGGTCGCGTCGGGTCATGTCCAGCCCGGCGGCGTAGCCATAAATCAGGCTGGCCGCGTCAGTTTCTTGCACGCGGAAGCCGGGGGCACCAATGGCCACCACCAGTTCCATCTCGAAGTGGTAGTTGCTGGTGCCGGCTGGGTAGGGCACGGTGGAGCCGGAGTCGACCAGCGTGGAGGATGCCTTGGTGAAGTAGAAAGGTTTCATCGTCGACTTGTCCACCGGGCGTCCCATTTCCACCGCGTGGGCGTGGTAGTTGCGCCCAACGCAAAAGACGCGGTTCACGGGGAAGCGGGCGTCGACGCCGCGCACGGACAAAGAGGGTACGGACGCGGGAGCGAAGAGGTAGTTGGTCATGATTGAGTGTGTGTTCCGGGATAGGGCTGATCAGACGTTGCGGACATCGCGGACTTCATAGAGACCGAGTTTTTTCTGCAGCGGTGCGTCATCGGCAATGAAGACAAAAGCTGGCTGCGTGGCCGACTGGTTTGCCAACGTGATGGGGGTGTAGCCGGGGATGCAGCAGGTATCGGCCTCGGCCAACGTGAAGCTGCTGGTGTTTGCCTTGACCGAAGCGCTGCCTTCAATCTGGTGAAAGACCATCGCAGTGGAGCGTGCTGGCAGGTTCACGGTTTCTCCGGGACGCAGCATCAGCGCCGAGAAGCCCAGAATCTTTTGCGCATCGCCACCGGTTTCGGGGTTGATGTAGGCCACTTGAACGGCTTCGATTTCGGGCTGGGTGCGTGCCAGGGTTTCCAGCGCGGCGCGCACATCCACCCAGGGGTAGCGCAGCATGGGAAACGCGGTTTGGGTGCGGGCAAAAACGGGTGCAGGCACCACACCGCCACGCTGATAAGCCAGGCCCGCGGCGTCGCTGTTCACGGTCTGGGCCTTGCCTTCGGTCACGTAAGACGCTTCCATGAAATACACAATCGGCAGGTCCAGCACGTCGAGCCAGACCACGGGCTTTTCGCCGTCATGGCCATGCTCGTGCCACAGGCCGGTGGGGGTCAGGATCAGGTCACCGCGTGACATCAGACACTTCTCGCCATCGACCGTGGTGTAAGCGCCCTCGCCTTCCACAATCATGCGCACGGCATTGGGTGTGTGGCGGTGGGCTGGTGCCCACTCGCCGGGCAGCAGCAACTGCATGCCCAGGTACATGGTGGCGCTGG
>JBAWYQ010000371.1:0-2385 GCA_037143475.1 Burkholderiales bacterium
CATGATGGCGTCAACAACGCGACCCGCCTCACCGAGCCCCCGCAGGATGACCGCCATGTCGTGAATCGCTGGTCGGCTTTGGCTGCAGACCACAAGGTGGACCTGGTGGTCTGCGTGGCAGCCGCCTTGCGCCGCGGGATCAAGGACGAAGTGCTGGCCCCAGGCTTTCGCATTTCCGGCCTGGGTCAGTTGGTGGACAGCGGGATCAAGGCTGACCGCCTGGTCACGTTTGGAGATTAAAGATATGAGCGATCAACAAGCAGCAGCACCCGCCAGCGGCCCCAAAGTGAAGAAATTCATGTTTGTGAACCGAAAGGCTCCCTACGGAACCATCTACGCCCTGGAGAGTCTGGAGGTGGTTTTGATCACCGCCACCTTCGACCAGGACGTGAGTCTGGTCTTCATCGACGACGGCGTCTACGAATTGGTCAAAGGCCAGCAAACCAAAGGCATTGGCATCAAGAACTTCTCGCCCAGTTATCGCGCGCTGGATGGTTACGACGTTGAAAAACTATACGTGGACCAGGCCTCAATGACACAGCGCGGATTGACCGAAAAAGACCTGCTGGTACCGGTGGAGGTGCTCGATGCCCAGCAAATGGGCCAGCTGATGGCGCAACAGGACGTGATCCTGAGCTTCTAAGGAAAAACCATGTTGCACATCGTCAATAAATCCCCTTTTCAGACCAGCACGCTGGACACCTGCTTGCGCATGGCCCAACCGGGCAACGCGCTGCTGCTCATTGAAGACGGCATCTATGCTGCCACCGTGGGCAGCGCAGCCGAGGAACGCATCCGCGCCTGCTGCGCCACGCTGAAGGTCTATGCGCTGCAACCCGACATGGACGCCCGTGGCGTGACAACCAAGCTGATCGACTGCGTCACGCTGGTCGACTACGCCGACTTTGTCGACCTGACCGTGGAACACAACACATCCCACTCGTGGTTGTAGTTTGAATTACCAATTTACTGGAGAAAAAAATGAGCTTTGAAATCAATGGCACGACCTACGAAACCGACGAAGAGGGCTACTTGCTCAACCTCGCTGAATGGACCCCCGAGGCCGCCGTCTACCTGGCTGAAGAAGAGAAAGTGCCGCTCAGCGACAACCACTGGGAAGTCATCAACTTCTTGCGTGAGTACTACAACGAGTACCAGATTGCACCGGCCGTGCGGGTGTTGACCAAGGCTATCGGCAAGCAGTTCGGCGAAGAAAAGGGCAACAGCAAGTACCTGTACGACTTGTTCCCCTATGGCCCCGCCAAGCAGGCGTGCAAAATTGCGGGCCTTCCCAAGCCCACCGGTTGCATCTAAAGCCATTCACCAGGTCTGACGATGTCGCTGCTGACCATTCTTTATTCGGCATTGTTCTACCTGGCCACAGGCGTCTTCGTCATCGGCCTGGGCCTCAAGATTCGCAGCTACGCGAAAACGCCTGCTCCCCTGAAGATACCCACCACACCGGCCCCAATTACCATGGGCGGAGTTCGCTGGCGCATGGCGCGTGAGGTGGTTTTCTTTGAGAGCCTGTTCAAGTCGAGTAAGTGGACCTGGATTTTTGGCTGGACTTTTCACATGGCGCTGCTCTTGGTAGTGTTGCGCCACCTGCGCTACTTTCAGGAACCGGTTTGGCTGCCGGTCGTGTTGGTACAACCCTTTGGAACCTACGCGGGTTTTGCCATGGTTGCAGGTCTGGGTGGACTGTGGGCCCGGCGCTGGTTGGTGGACCGGGTGCGCTATATCTCCACTCCGTCCGACCATCTGATGTTGGCATTGCTCCTGGCCATCGGCGTCACCGGTCTGGGCATGCGCTTCGTGGCCCACACCGACATTGTTGCAGTCAAGATGTTTGTGCTGGGGTTGATGCGGCTGGACTTGCAGATTCTGCCCGCTGACCCGGTGCTGCTGGTGCATCTGGCTTTGGTGGCCATGCTGATGCTCATCTTTCCTATCAGCAAGCTCTTGCATGCCCCCGGACTGTTCTTCAGCCCGACCCGCAACCAGGCCGACAACGCCCGTGAAGTGCGCCATGTATCCGCATGGGCAGCCGCGCTGGACAAGCGTCCCTAAGAACACACCCACCATGGCCACCGCAGCATTCGAAACCCCAAAGCTCAAAAGCTACCCGGTCATCCCCTTGGTGCAAGAGGGGAGCATGTCCCATCTCAAGCCCTTTGTGGCCTCCGCGCCGATCCAGAAGGCACTCGGATTTCCCGAGACCCTGGTCGAAGACTGGCAAGCCAAAGCCATTGCGAAGATGGGCGAGCTGTTGGGCAAATACCGCTCCCTTCAGGTCTACATGGACGCCTGTGTGCACTGCGGCGCCTGTTCAGACAAATGCCATTACTTTCTGGGTACGGCAGACCCAAAGAATATGCCGGTTGC
>JBAWYQ010000372.1:0-2376 GCA_037143475.1 Burkholderiales bacterium
AGTACATCTTGTCGATGGAAAACTCGCTGCGGTGGGTGTTGCCGGTGGCGTCGATAAGGATGTTGCGCAGCGTGCGGTCCACGATCCACGGGGGCATGGACTGGCCATACAGCTCGCGGTTGGCGTAGATCTGTTCAATCGCAATTTCCAGTTCGTACAACTGGTCATTGCGCGCCTCATCCACGCGCGGGGCCTGGCTGGTGGGACCGACAAACATACCGCTGAACAGGTAGCTTAATGACGGGTGGTTGTGCCAGTACAGCAGCAGGCTGGCCAACAGCTCCGGCTTGCGCAGGAAGGGGCTGTCCGCAGGAGTGGCGCCGCCCATCACAAAGTGGTTGCCGCCACCGGTGCCGGTGTGGCGTCCGTCGGTCATGAACTTCTCGGCCGACAGGCGTGATTCGAACGCGGCGTTGTACAAAAACTCCGTGTTGGCGACCAGCTCTTTCCAGTTGTTGACCGGGTGGATGTTGACCTCGATGACGCCGGGGTCGGGGGTGACTTGCAAGAGTTTTAGGCGCGGGTCGCGCGGGGGCGGGTAGCCTTCCAGCACCAGCTTCATTTTTTGCTCGTTGGCGGTGGCTTCAATGGCGCTCAGCAGGTCCAGGTAGTCTTCCAGGCGCTCCAGTGGTGGCATGAAGATGTACAGCACGCCGGACTTTTCACCGATGGCCTCGGCCTTTGGGCCGCTGGCACGGCGCGGGTCACGCACCTCTACGCATAGGGCAGTGCGGGTGATCCAGTGGGCCGATTCCTGTTTGTCGGGCGCGCGTACAAAGTCTGCAGGTTCGATTTGAGCCGGCTCTAGTGCAGGGCTTTGCACAAGAATGATTTTTGGCTGTACGCCAACCCCCGCATGCAAAACGGTAACTGCTGGTTGTGCAGCGGCCGCCTGTGTGGAGGCGCGGTCGCTCCTGCTCTTCACCGCGCTTTGAAACTTGCGCGCGGCTTCGCGTGCACGCCCGCTACCGGCCAGGATGGGTACATCGCTGCGCCGGGTGGGGATCGCAGTAGCGGTGTTTTCAATGGACGGCGCTGCATGGTCCGGCGAGTAGCGTCCGGTAAAGACGCTGTGCGCGGGCAGGTTGCCACGGTCTTCCGTCGGGTCGCGTTCGATCATGTAGGGGAAGTCGCTCTTGCTGACCCAAGGTAGCGAGTCCAGCGGCAGACGCAGGCCCATGGGCGAGTCGCCAGGCATCAGGTACATGCGCTCGTCGCGGAAGAACCAGGGGCCGGTGGTCCAGCGTGCACCGGTTTTGGCCAGCGGGTCGGTAGATTTGATGGGCAGCACATAGCCAACGGGCGTGTCGAGTTTTTGCTCGAACACCCGGCGCAAGCGCATGCGCTCCATCTCGTCGTCCAGCTTGGAGTTGAACGGGTCCACATTCACCGGCAGGCGGCGCTCGCGCCACAGGTAGTACCAGCTATCTTCATACGCGCTCTGGATGTATTTGTCTGTGAGCGACAGGCGCTTGGCCAGCGCTTCGGTGAAGCGTTGGGCGTCCGCACTGGTGTAGTGCGTGGGGTCGCGTTCGTCAGTGAAAAGCGTCGGGTCGGACCATACCCGCTGCTTGTCGGCGCGCCAATAGATGTTGAGCGCCCAGCGCGGCAGCTGCTCGCCGGGGTACCACTTGCCCTGGCCGAAGTGCAGGAAGCCACCTTTGCCATATTCGTTGCGCAGCTTGTGTACCAGCGCGGTGGCAAAGCCGCGCTTGGTCGGGCCTAGCGCGTCGGTGTTCCACTCGGCGGCATCGCGGTTGCTCACGGCCACAAAGGTGGGCTCGCCGCCCATGGTCAGGCGCACGTCGCCTTTGACTAATTCCTTGTCGACTTCCGCACCGAGCGCCATCACAGCAGCCCATTGCGCGTCGTTGTAGGGCAGGGTGACGCGGGGGGATTCATAAATGCGGGTGACCTGCATGTGGTGGGCAAATTCCACCTCGCTCTCGTCCACGCCGCCTTCAATCGGTGCTGCTCCCGATGGCTGGGGCGTGCAGGCCAGCGGGATGTGGCCCTCACCAGCCAGCAGGCCCGAGGTGGCGTCCAGCCCGATCCAGCCGGCGCCGGGCAAGTAGACCTCGCACCAGGCGTGCAGGTCGGTGAAGTCGACCTCGGTGCCGCTGGGGCCGTCCAGCGCCTTCACATCCGACTTCAACTGAATCAGGTATCCCGACACAAAGCGCGCGGCCAGACCACAGTGGCGCAGTAGCTGCACCATCAGCCAGGCAGAGTCGCGGCACGACCCCGAGCCTTTGGTCAGAGTTTCTTCGGGCGTTTGCACACCCGGCTCCATGCGGATGGTGTATTTGATGGCGTTGTGCACCAGGGTGTTCAGGTCGACCAGAAAAATCACCGTGCGGCGCTTGGTGTAGTCGA
>JBAWYQ010000373.1:0-2368 GCA_037143475.1 Burkholderiales bacterium
GTGGCCCAGCGCTTCCAGGTCTTGGGCAGGTCGATCAACTGGCGCGCCTTGGGGCAGATACCCTGAAAGTAGCTTTGCACTTCTTCCTTGCTGCCTTCGGTGACACCCCACTCTTCCTTGTTACGGCTGTGGAAGGTCACCACCACGTTGTATTGCTCGCCGCCACGCAGCGGGTAGTGCACCAGATGGCAGTTGGGGCCAACCCAGATGCTGGCGGCGTTCCATTTCAGATCGTCCGGAAAATCGCTCTTGTCAATCACCGAGCGGTACACCACATGGCCGGTGACGCGGGGTGGGTCGCTGACATACTGCGCACGCACCACTGATCTGCCGCCATCTGCGCCAATCAATGCGGCACCACGATGCGTTTGGCCGTTGGCGCAGTGCACGGTGACACTGTCTGCGTCCTGCTCAATGCGCTCAACTCGCGTTGAAGTCAGGAACTCCACTTTGCCTGTTTCGGTCGCCCCTTCGAGCAGCGAAGTGTGGATATCGACCCGGTGGATCACGGCATAGGGGTTGCCAAAGCGCTGGCGAAAGGCCTCGCCCGTGGGGATTTTTCCAACCTGGTATTCATCGAGCGCATCGTGCATCACCATGTAGTCGGTGAACACCGAGCGGCTACGCGCCTTGTCGCCCACACCCAGCGCATCGAAGGCGTGGAAGGCGTTGGGGCCTAACTGAATACCGGCACCAATTTCGCCGATGGTTTCGGCTTGCTCCAGCACCTTGACGTTGAAGCCCTGGCGTACCAGGGCAAGTGCCGCAGCCAGGCCACCAATGCCGCCACCAGCGACCAGAACGGGAAGTTGTTGTGTCATGTTGTGTCTCCTGAAAGAATCTTGTATTACTCGTGCGCGCCAATGGTCAGCTGGACATCGCCCACGCCATCGATATGGCCGGTGATGACATCGCCTGTGACCACCGCACCCACGCCTTCGGGTGTGCCGGTGTAGATCAGATCGCCCGGCTGCAGGTGGTAGTACTGCGAGAGGTCGGCCAGCAGCTCGGGGATATTCCAGATCAACTGGCCCAGGTCCGCGGTTTGTTTGGCCTGGCCGTTGACCTGCAGGCTGATGGCGCCCTTTTGCAACACGCCCAGGCTGCCCATGGGAACGATGTCGGAGCAGACCGCAGACTTCTCGAAGTCCTTGCCCAGGTCCCACGGACGCCCCTGGTCACGGGCCACGAGTTGCAGGTCGCGTCGGGTCATGTCCAGCCCGGCGGCGTAGCCATAAATCAGGCTGGCCGCGTCAGTTTCTTGCACGCGGAAGCCGGGGGCACCAATGGCCACCACCAGTTCCATCTCGAAGTGGTAGTTGCTGGTGCCGGCTGGGTAGGGCACGGTGGAGCCGGAGTCGACCAGCGTCGAGGAGGCCTTGTTGAAGTAGAAGGGTTTCATCGTGGACTTGTCCACCGGGCGTCCCATTTCCACCGCGTGGGCGTGGTAGTTGCGACCCACGCAGAAGATGCGGTTCACGGGGAAGCGGGCGTCACCGCCGCGCACGGACAAAGAGGGCACGGGGGCGGGAGCGAAGAGATAGTTGGTCATGGTTATGTGTGTTCCGGGATAGGGCTGATCAGCCGTTGCGGGCGTCACGGACTTCATAAAGGCCGAGTTTTTTCTGCAGCGGTGCGTCATCGGCAATGAAAACAAAGGCGGGCTGTGTGGCCGACTGGTTGGCCAATGTGATGGGGGTGTAACCGGGGATGCAGCAGGTATCGGCCTCGGCCAATGTGAAGCTGCTGGCATCGGCTTTCACAGATGCGCTGCCTTCGATCTGGTGGAACACCATGGCGGTGGAGCGCGCTGGCAGGTTCAAGGTTTCGCCGGGGCGTAGCATCAGGGCCGCGAAGCCCAAAATCTTTTGCGCATCGCCGCCGGTTTCGGGGTTGATGTAGACCACTTGCACGGCTTCTATTTCCGGCTGGGTGCGCACCAGGGTTTCCAGCGCAGCGCGGACATCCACCCAGGGGTAGCGCAGCATGGGAAACGCGGTTTGGGTGCGGGCAAACACGGGTGCTGGCACCACACCGCCACGCTGGTAGGCCATGCCTGCGGCGTCGCTGTTCACGGTTTGTGCCTTGCCTTCGGTTACGTAAGACGCTTCCATGAAATAGACAATGGGCAGGTCCAGCACGTCAAGCCAAACCACGGGTTTTTCGCCGTCATGGCCATGCTCGTGCCACAGGCCGGTGGGAGTCAGGATCAGGTCACCGCGCGACATCAGGCACTTCTCGCCATCGACCGTGGTGTACGCGCCCTCACCTTCCACAATCATGCGTACGGCGTTGGGTGTATGGCGGTGGGCCGGTGCCCACTCGCCGGGCAGCAGCAACTGCATGCCCAGGTACATGGTGGCGCTGG
>JBAWYQ010000374.1:0-2348 GCA_037143475.1 Burkholderiales bacterium
CAACCTAGGTTCCAATTTCACCTGGTCGGCTCTGGGCATTGGCAAGGGTCATTTGCCAATCATTTATGCGGCACTTGCCATGGGCGGAAACGTGCGCGTTGGGATGGAAGACAACATTTTTTATCGAAAAGGTCAGCTTGCAAAGTCGAATGTTGAATTTGTCGATCGTGTCAAACGTACCGTTACCGAAATAAAAAAACTATTGCTACGCCTAATGAGACACGCTCGATCCTGGGTCTTAACGTGAACAGTCCTGCAATCGCATAAGCACCAATCACACTATTTCATTCACACTAAACCGGAGTCAAAGACATGAAACACTCAACAACCCAAACGACCTTTACACCGGCAAGTCTTGTCGGTACCCTCATTGGTAGCCTAGCGCTCGTGGCCACCAACGCATATGCAATGAATGGTGCCCAATTGGGAGGCTATGGCATCAAGAATGCGGGGATGGGCGGCGCTTCGATTGCTCTGACATTGGATGCATCTGCTGCGGCGAATAATCCGGCCGGCATGGCATTCGTCCCAACTTCCATCGTGGCCAATTTGGTGAGTTTCAAGGGTCAGTCGTCAGTAAATTTGTTTGGCAATGCGCTGGAGGACAACACTACTGTATTAGCACCAGAAGGTGGGTTCAATTATGTGCTCAGTCCCAATATGACAATTGGGTTGACGCTTTCAGGCCAGGGTGCGGGGGTGGACTTCGGAAAGCCCGCAGTTCCTGTACCTGGCGCTGATAACGTCAAAGCCTCACAAAAAGTTGCTGAATTTTCCAATAGCGTGACCTGGAAAATTCAACCCAATTTTGCCGTGGGGCTAGGACTCATTTATATGGTCCAGCAAGTGGATACGCAAGGTGTGGTCGTACAACCAGCGCCGGGGAAGTTTGTTCCAATTCCAGGACACGGAACACAAACCGCAACTGGATTTGGCGCACGCGTCGGAATGTTGTGGAACGCTACACCTGAGTTCTCGCTTGGGGCAACCTACAAGACTAAGACGAATATGAGTAAGTTGGGCGACTACGCGAATGACCTACTTGCCTACAGCGAAGGCAAGATTGACATTCCATCAGAATATGGAGTCGGGTTTGCCTGGAAGGCCACCCCTGCGGTTACCCTTGCGGCTGACTATCTGCTGGTGGAATACTCTGGGATTAAGGCTAACCAAGACCCCAATGGACCAGGGTGGAAAGACCAGCCGATCTTTAGGCTGGGGGCGTCTTGGGATGTTGATTCGACGTGGACGCTGCGTGGCGGGTTGAGCAGCAACAAGGGACAAATTGAAAGTAGTCGCACTGCGCAGAACTTCATGACGCCTGCGATTAACGACAAGTCCTACACATTTGGAGCGACGATGAAACTGGACAAAGCTTCGGACATCAGTTTCAGTCTGGAAATGAATCCTTCTGTTACTTTGGATGGCTCAGGTCCCAGTACCGGCGTTTCCATCACCAGCAAGACCCAGGTCTTTCGCGTGGGATACCAGAAAGCTTTTTGATGCAGTCTTGGTCATAAGCTCCTAGAGTTGATCTCAGATAGCATGCACACGTCTCCGCACTGATTGAAGGAGCCCGGTTCAGCCATGTCCGAAACAGCAGACAACATCCTCCATATTGGGTTAAGCCAGCGCGAGGCGGCCACGAGCCCCTATGCCCGGTTCTTCAATCCGGTGATGGGACCTTTACCGGTGCACGCCGTTGAGGCGCTGACCACGGGTGCCCTCGCCCACGAACTAATGCCGCCGGTGGAGAATGCGGGGGAGCTACAGGCTCCCGGCTACTGGCCGGTGGAAACGGGCTACACGATCTGCCCTGACGGTTCTGCGCGTGTCTTTGTCCTGTCGCCGATGCCTGGCGTCACCCCAGCCATGTGGGACTGGTGGTTTGTCTGGCACGGCAGTAGCGGCGAGCGATACAAGCTGTGGCACCCTCAAGCGCATGTCGATGTCCGGTGGCAGGACGGCCGCGACGATCTGGACTATTACGTCGGTCGCGTGTCCAACGTGGTCGAGTATGTTGGTTCAGAGCGTATGAACGTTGCCATTCGATTTGTATCTCCAGCGACGCTGGGATTTGATGAGCAGCAACTTGCTTCCAATGGAGAAGTGGCAATCTGCGCAAGGGTTGGACTTTCCGGTGCACCCATAGAAACCGGTTGGCTGGTGCACCACGTTCGCCCCGTACCCGGTGGCTGTGAAATGCGCACGCGCATCTGGCTTGGTGGCTCCAACGTTCGCCCACGCGGAATGCCTGGCGCCATAGGAGCATGGCTTGGCCGAACCGCAAGTCGGCTGCAGCCCATCACGGTCACCCAAGTAGAGCAACTCATGGTGCATGACGCGCA
>JBAWYQ010000375.1:0-2345 GCA_037143475.1 Burkholderiales bacterium
ACCGTCAGGACCTAAACCTGGTGCGTCTACCAATTTCGCCACCCGCGCAAAAATACAAAAGGGTGTTCAACCATCCTGGCAAACTCTGTTTGCCGGACCTCAACCACCCATTTGAAATTGGTCAACCCGCTATTTTAACCTGCCGCGGGACTCTCCCTTTTGACCCGAAACCACGCGGCATACATTGCCGGCAGCGCCAGCAGCGTCAAAACGGTCGCAACGATGAGTCCGCCCATGATGGAAACCGCCATCGGACCCCAGAAAACCGAGCGCGACAGCGGGATCATGGCCAGCACGGCAGCAGCCGCTGTCAAGACAATAGGACGCAAACGCCGCACGGCCGACTCCACAATCGCCTCCCACACTGGCACACCGGCTGCCCGGTCCTGCTCAATCTGGTCGATCAAAATCACCGAATTGCGCTGAATCATGCCCATCAGAGCGATCACGCCAAGCAATGCCACGAAGCCAAATGGGCGTCCGGACAGCATCAGGGCAGCTGCCACTCCCGCAATGCCCAACGGCCCGGTCAAAAACACAAGCATCGCGCGGCTGAAGCTGTGCAATTGCAACATCAGCAAGGTGAAGGTGACGAACAACATGATCGGAATGCCCGCAGCAATGGAAGCGGACCCCTTACTGCTCTCCTCCACAGCACCAGCCACCTCAATGCGGTAGTCCGTCATGCCCTTGACTCTCCAGTCAGCCTCAAGTGCTTTAAGGGCTGGTAACAACTCGGCTGTGACCGTTGCACCCTGCAACCCTTCCACGATGTCGCCTTGCACGGTAATGGAATAGTCGCGGTTGTCACGCCACATTACACCCGGCTCCCAGGCAAATAGGGGCTTGGCGATTTGCGTCAGTGGGATGGACTTGCCACTGGCCGTCGGCAAATAGGCATTCGCCACATCGGTAATCGCGTTGCGTTCTTCCAGCGGTTGGCGCAGCACGATATCGATCAGCTTATCGCCTTCACGGTATTGACCCACCGTAGTGCCCCCAAAAATCGTCTTGGAAGCCTGCGCAATGCTTTGGCTGGTGACCCCCAATGCGCGCGCCTTGGTCTGGTCTACTTCCAGACGAATGGTCTTGACCGATTCATTCCAGTTGTCGTTCACGCCACGGGTATTGCTGCTCCCCCGCATCACCGCCTTGACCTCGTCAGCCCGGGCTCGTAGCACCGCCGGGTCACCACCCACCACGCGGAATTGCACCGGGTAAGCCACTGGCGGCCCATTGGGCAAAATCTTGACGCGTGCCCGCACTTCCGGGAACTCCTGTGCAATCAAGGCTGGCAGTTTGATACGCAACGGTTCACGCAGCTTCAAATCCTTAGGCACTATGATGAATTGCGAAACATTGCTTTGCGTAAAGATGCTGTCCAGCGGTAAATAGAAGCGCGGCACGCCTGAGCCCACCCAGGTACTCACGGTCTGCACACCCGACTCCTGCAACAGGCGCTCTTCAATGCGTTTGGTCGTGAGTTCGTTGGATGCAAATGACGTGCCCTCGGCATACCAGACATCCAGCAAAATCTCCGAACGTGCCGAATCCGGAAAGAACTGCTGTTGCACGCGCCCCATGCCGAAGATACCCAGCGCGAATGTCAACAGCATGATGCCAATGGTCACCCAGCGGTGCTCCACGCACCAGTTCACTGTTTTGCGAAACGTGTTGTAGAACGGCGTGTTGAACAGCTCGTGTGGCTCGTCTCCCGCATCGTGTGGTTTGATTTTCAGGATCACCGTGCCCAGGTAAGGGACAAAGTAAACAGACACCAGCCAGCTCAGCACCAACGCCATCACGGTCACACCAAAAATGGCAAAGGTGTACTCACCAGTGGAGGACTTTGCGATGCCAATAGGCAAAAAGCCAACCGCCGTGATCAGCGTGCCCGTCAGCATGGGCATGGCGGTAATTTCATAGGCAAAACTGGCGGCGCGAACCTTGTCCCAGCCCTCTTCCATCTTGCGCACCATCATCTCCACCGCAATGATGGCGTCATCCACCAGCAGACCCAGGGCAATGATGAGGGAGCCAAGCGAAATCTTGTGCAGACCAATACCCCAGTAGCCCATGCCCAGGAAGGTCACCGCCAGCACCAGCGGAATCGTGATGCCAACCACCAGGCCGGGGCGCATGTCGACGTAATAGCGGTTGTACCAGCGTGTGCTGTCGTTGCGCTTATGAATCCCCAGACTGATAAAGCTCACGGCCAGCACGATGCCAATCGCCTCGATCAGCACACCGACAAATTCATTGACTGACTTGGCTACCGCAGCGGGCTGGTCCTGCACCTTGACCAGATGGATACCCGCAGGCAGCGTCGCGTCAATTTTCTCGGT
>JBAWYQ010000376.1:0-2328 GCA_037143475.1 Burkholderiales bacterium
CTTGGGATGTTGAATACACAGACGAATTTGGTGACTGGTGGGCCAGCCTGACGGAGGACGAGCAAGTGTCGTTGGCTGCGTCGGTGCAGTTGCTTGAAGCGCGGGGGCCATCGTTGGGGCACCCGCACAGCAGCGGCATCAATGGCTCCCGGCACGGCCATATGCGCGAACTGCGCACCCAGCATGGCGGGCGACCTTTTCGCACGCTGTACGCATTCGATCCGCGCCGGATGGCGATTCTTTTGATTGGCGGCGACAAGACGGGCGACGACCGCTGGTATGACGTGAATGTGCCGATTGCCGACCGGCTGTATGACCAGCACCTGGTTCAACTTCGACGTGAAGGAGCGATTGATGGCTAAGAAATTTACAGAACTGCGCGCAGGCATGACGCAGGCCGCACGCGAGAAGGCGGATGGCATGGCCAAGCAGATGTTGGCTGAAATGCCGTTGAACGAACTGCGCCAAGCCCGTGGCCTGTCTCAAAAGATGTTGGCCGAAGTGCTGCATGTGCAGCAGCCATCGATTGCCAAGATCGAGAAGCGGACCGACATGTACCTGTCCACCCTGCGCAGCCACATAGAGGCCATGGGCGGTGAACTGGATGTGATTGCACGGTTCCCCGACGGGTCGGTCAGGATCAATAACTTTACCGACTTGGGGGCTGCCAGCCCGCTTTGATGGCCGGTGGCTGACATGCTGGCGCTCAGGCCAGCATGTGTTTCTTGATGGTGCTTGCGTCGCGGCCTTGCGCAATTGGGGTCTTGGCGATCTGCTGCGAATACCAAACGTCCGATTCATTCGGACGCTTCTTGCGCAAGGCTTTGTATGCTTTTTGCCAGCTTGCATACCTGGCCTGCGTGTCAAGTTTGCCTGCCTCGCGCTTGGCGGTGCTGGGCGTGTGGCGCGGGTCGGCGGTGGTGGTTGCGTCCACCATTTGGTGAATCACCGGCTGGTCCAGCGTGAAGGCACCATTTTCAAAGCCGATGACATCCGTCAGCGGCATTGCATTTGTGCCCGCTACCAGTCCCAAATGCCTATGGACGCGCAGGCACAGCATCTGGGTGCTCTTGTTGCCACGCGCCATGCCAATGGGCAGCAAACCAGCCTCAGAAGGTTGTACGGTGGTTTGCACCAGACCGAGACTGGCGGCAACAAACCCGCACACCGCTTGGGCATCACAGCGCCAATGGGCCAGCCGTGCGGCAGGCACTGGCACGCGGTTGATGTCGCTGCGCTTGTCGCAAACCACAAAAGACGTTGCCACAGTCGCGTTCGGGCGCGTCCCTACCCGGTCCACCCACTGCACATTGCTGTTTCAGATAGGGAAGTCGTACGTCGATTCTTTCTTCGGACACTCTTTGAGCGGCTTCTTCAAGCGTTTTGTCGAGGTCTATCCTCAACACTCCTCCCGGCATTGCCCAAAGCCCCTTGGCGGGTTCTTCTTCGCGTTTGCCGAGCAAAACGCACAGTTCTCTTTCGACGACTGAAAGGATGCATAGCTCCAGTCGTGTAAACGGCATCGGGTAGGACTTGATGGTGCTGGACATTGCTACTTTTTGTTTGTTAGTTGCATCATACAACTAACGGGTATACTTAGTTGCATAGAGCAACGAACAATTATCAGATGAAGGGAATTTGAAATGGAATACGACGTCATTGGGGATATTCACGGGCAAGCCGGGAAGCTGGATTCCATGCTTCAGAAGTTGGGCTATGCCGCGAAAGGTGACGGCCGCAGATTTGTATTCGAGTTACACCATGTTTGGTGAGGATCCGTTCATTCGCGCTATCAATGCCGAGCCGTTGCACTTCAGTGCCTGGAATGTCGCAAGGGTCCTTTGCGAAAGGATGTGCGAATCGCAGTCGATCTCGGTACCAGAAAACTCGCCCTGAGCGACCAAAGCTCATTTGGTGAGCCTCAGGTGTTCGATACTCTTGGAACATCTCAGGGAGTCGAAATAACAATGACAACTACAAATAGCCATCCCCTCCTATCAGGGTTCATGGTTCTTCACGCTAACCGTCTGGAAGACTTGCGGGATCTATTGACCCACTTCCTGACGTCTCAGCCATTGCCTCCCATGCAAGCTGAGGTGATCCTGGTGCAAAGCAACGGCATGAAGCACTGGTTGGAAATGGCACTGGCCGACGAATCTGCTTTGGGGATTTGCGCCGCCACCCGGATGGAGTTACCAAGTAGCTACCTTTGGCAGGTCTATCGCAGCGTATTGGGTGCAGAGGCTGAACGATGGTGACTACCCCAACGCAACTTGGTGAGCCGCTGGTGGACGGCAAGTTTTAGCGCCCTGACCCGAGACCTGGGTG
>JBAWYQ010000377.1:0-2320 GCA_037143475.1 Burkholderiales bacterium
GACACGCAAGGCATCGTGTTGCCAAGCCGTGTCAAAGACCGCAGCCATTGCGGTGTGCTAAACCCCGGCCTGGCCACCGGGCGATTGCCTTTGGTGGTGACGGATTCCAGCGGTACAGTGCTGGCACGGGCTGACCTGGAAGTGCGTTCGCGCAAGCTCAACTACAAGGCCGACTACCAGCAGATGCTGGAAGACATTACTGCGTATTGTGTGGACTTGTTGCAAGAGCTGAAAGCGCCTTCGCTGTTCAATGCAGAGCCAGACCCCGGCCATGACCCCGCCACGCTGGCGCAGCGCTTTGCTTTTGTGCGCAGCCTGTTGCAAAGCACCGGGTTTGACAATGCGCTACACCGCATCACCACCCACCCGCACCAGATTTGGCAGCATGAAGCGCATGAACACTCTATCAACCGGGGTTTCAAACCATCCGGCAAGGTGCTGCGCCAGTTGGCCCAAGGCAGCCGCCGCGTGGCCGTGCCTACCGCACACCCGTTGCACACTCGTTTGCCCACGCTGCCCGAGTTCATCACCATCACCCGCGCCACGCCCACGCAAGACACGCCTGAAAATCGGTTTGTGAAGTTTGCACTGCGTGCGTTTCATGGATTTTTGGACACGATGCGCAGCCGTATCGCTGACAAAACGAAAGAGGCGCGCTTGCTGCAAGAGATCGCCGCGCTGTCTGCCCGGCTGGACGAAGCACTGGCCTCTGACGTATTGCGCCACGTGGGCGAGCCCACTTTTTTACCGCTGGGCAGCCCCACCTTGCAGCGCCGCGAAGGTTACCGCGAAGTGTTGCAAGCCTGGCTGAACTTTGCCATGGCCGCCAAACTGGTGTGGCATGGTGGCGAGCAAGTGTTTGGTGCCGGCCAGCGCGATGTGGCCACGCTGTATGAATACTGGGTGTTTTTTAAACTGCTGGACGTGGTGGCGACTGTCTTCAAGCTGGACAAGCCTGCCAATGAAAGCCTGCTGGAGCCCACTGCGGACGGCTTTGGACTGAAGCTCAAGGCCGGCAAGTTTTTGGCCTTGCACGGGAGGTCGGAGCAACCAGGGCGCAAGCTGGAGGTGCAGTTCAGCTACAACCGCAGTTTTCGAGCCACACAAACGCCGCGCGTACCGGGCTCGTGGACCGAGAATTTGCGGCCTGACTACACCCTTAGCCTATGGCCGGTGGGGTTTAGCGCCGAAGAGGCAGAGTTGCAGGAGCTGATGGTGCATGTTCACTTTGATGCCAAGTACCGCATCGACCAGGTTGCGGCTTTGTTGAATGAGGCTGAATGCGCCGCCGCGCTTAACGAGACGGATTTGGAGTCGGCGCTGGATGTAGAAAAGCAGGCTGAATCCCGTGGCAGCTACAAGCGTGCTGACTTGCTCAAAATGCACGCTTACCGTGATGCTATTCGCCGCACCCAGGGTGCGTATGTGATCTACCCCGGCCAACCGGGGGCAGACAAGCGGCTGAAGAGTTTTCATGAAGTGCTGCCGGGCCTGGGGGCATTTGCCCTGCGCCCCGGCACGGGCACTGCGGTGCTGGAGGCATTTTTGCGTGATGTGGTCAGCCACGTTGCCGACCGCGCCAGTGCCCGTGAGCAGCACAGCTTTCACACCTGGAAAACGTATGAATCGGCTGTAACACCTACAGTACAAGCGCAGCGTGCTACCTATTCAGTAGTGCCAGAGACTGCAGCTGATGGCGTCTTGCGCTCTGCGCCGCTGCGCGAGACCTTTGTGGTGGTGGGCTGGGTCAAGGGAGATTCACAACTGCAATGGGTGTTGAAGACGGGCAAGTACAACTTCCGTATGGGCAGCACGCCAGGCGCGCTGCGTTTGTCGGCGCGGGTGGTGGGAGCCACTTACCTGCTGCTGCACGGCGATGGCGAGCAAGCGGTACCGAGGCTGTTCAAAATCGTCAACCCGGCAGACGGGCCGCAGGTGCATTCAAAGGCAGAACTACAGGCTATGCACTACCCGACTGAGCCGACGCAGGATGCTTATCTGGTGTACGACGTGGTGCCCGCCGATGAGTTTGCCGGCACGCTGTGGGATTACGCAGCGCTGGCCGGAAAACCTTCGACAGCAGCGCTTGGGCACCCGTTTGCCATTTCATTGCAAGACTTGCTGTTGGTTAGCAAGCGCTGATTCAAGCGTAGCGCTTAGCCATCGCCTCCAGCGATACCGGCTTGATCTTGCTGCCCATGCCAGCACAACCAAACGCCTCAAACCGTGCCTTGACGATGCCACGTGCGGCATTCTTGGCTGCCAACAGCGCCTTGCGCGGGTCGAACTCGCTGGGTTGCTGGGCGAACACCTGGCGCAT
>JBAWYQ010000378.1:0-2248 GCA_037143475.1 Burkholderiales bacterium
CCTTGCCGGGGAAGGACTGTTTGGGCAGCGCATCAAAGCTGATGCGCACGGTCTGTCCGGCGCTTATCTTGGGTGCGTCCACTTCATCCATCGGAGCACGCACATACAGGCAGGTGTCGTCAATCAGGTCAATGGCGGGCGGGGTCGGTACGCCAGGAGGCGAGGGGGTGGAGTATTCACCGACCTCGCCAACAATCTTGGCGACGGTGCCGGCAAAGGGTGCGTAAAGCACGGTGCGGTTCTGTTCGACCCGGGTTGCGCTCACCTTTGCAAGGGTCTGCGTCACGTCGGCCTTGGCGGCGTCGCACCCTGCTTGACGTGCCTGGGCGTCAGCACGGGCTTGCTCATCGCGCGAACCAGAAACAAATCCTTGCTTGAATAGTGCGGCCTGCCGCTCGGCTTCGCGCTCGGCATTGGCTGCCACCGTGCAGGCCTCAGTGACTCTTTTTCGGGCGGTTTCGACTTGCGTCAACGCCAACGCGCTTTGAGCCTGCTGGTCATCGTTCCACAACTTCATCAGCAACTGGCCCTTTTTAACCTTGTCGCCCTCTTTGACCGCCAGCACCTCAATGCGCCCACCCATGGTGGCCGAGAGCTTGGTGCGCATGCAGGCTTCTACGGTGCCAGCGCGCGTGTTGGCAATGCTGGACTCAACCCGCCCCTGGCTGATTTCGGTCAAGACGACCGAAATTGGCTTGGGCCGCTTGGCCCACCAGATGCCGGCCCCTAAAAGGCAGATGGCAAGCAGACCCAGTAAAAGGCGGCGAATCAGGGTGGAAGACATGCGGGCTGTTCCTGGCGTGGTGAGCTATTCATTTTAGGACGCTTCACCCGCTGAGGCTTGACCTGCCGCAAGATGCGGGCTCAGGCGAGGTGCACGGATTTTAGACCGGGACATCGCCCGAATCGCTATAAATAAAATAGCTGCTCACGCATATTCCACGGGGGCTACAGCCCTATTTGATCAATTCACATCAAACTGATGGTCTTGTCCAGCGTGATGGCTGCGTCCAGCGTGTCGAGCAAGGTCTTGCGTACCTTGAGTTTGGTGTTCTTGTGTGCCGTCATGTTCAGTTTTTTCATCTGCTGGGCTACTTCGCGCGCGGCGGCCATCAGCTGTTCTGGGGCGACCACGAGGTCCAGGAAGCCCGCGGCAACAGCGCCCTGCGGAGTAAACATTTCTGCGTTGATCACCGCGCGCTGGAAGGCGGGCTTGGTCAAGCGATCCTGGGCAATGGCGATGCCCACATGGTGCATGGTCATGCCAATCTTGACTTCGTTGAGGCCGATGGTGAAGGGGCCCTCTACACCGATTCGGTAGTCCGCCGACAGCAACAAAAAGGCGCCCTTGGCAACCGCATGGCCGGGGCAGGCAACGATGAGGGGTTGCGGGTGGGCCAGCATGCGCCGCGCCAAGGTTGAGCCTGCGGCAACCAGGTCAATGGCGTTTTGTGGGCCTGACATCATGACCTTGAGGTCATAGCCGCCACTCAAAATGCCGGGTTGACCGGTCACAATAACCACTGCCGCGTCGGCCTGCGCCTGGTCCAGACCACGGTTGAATTGGGCAATCAGCTCATGGGAAAACGCGTTGACCTTTCCATTGTTCAAGGTCAGGGTGGCAATGCCGTCTTCCAGGCTGTAGGCAACAAGTTCGCTCATGATGGGGTTCCACAAAAAACAGGTGTGTCAGTCTAACCGCACGCAATGCCCTTTCACCTTGGCATTGACGTACAACAAAACAAGCTGCGACGGACGTGCTGACAATGGGCAGAGCACGGTGCCACATATGAGGATTGATCTGCCATGAATCCACCCCCGGCCTATTTTGAGGCGTTGTTAACGCGCCATGGACACGCGGCGCACCGGCTGGTGCAAATTCTGCGGGAAATACAGTCGCAGGAGAAGTGGCTGTCACGGGACATGCTTAGCGCTGTTGCCACGGCCCTGAAATTGCCACTGGGTCAGGTGGAAGGGGTGGCGGGCTTCTACCGTTTCTTTTGCAGCAACCCCGTTGGGCAGTACCGCGTGCTGTTCAGCGACAACATCACCGACCGCATGGGCGGGAGCGAGGAGATGGTGCGTCACCTGCGCCATTTGCTCAAATTGGAACCCAATAAAGTGCGCCCCGACGCTCGGGTAAGCGTCGCAACCACCTCCTGCACCGGGTTGTGCGACCAGGGGCCAGCGGCGCTGATCAACCACCATCAAATCGTCACCCGCCTGACACCTGGACGCATCGAACACA
>JBAWYQ010000379.1:0-2217 GCA_037143475.1 Burkholderiales bacterium
AGCCGCAGCGAGGAGTCACCAGGTTCAGATCGTTGCTGTTTCTTTCAGCATCGCGTACCCCAGTCGGCGCATAGCTCCATTTTTGAAACAGATTCGTCAGGGTCTGCCCGACACCATACAGGTTTGGGCAGGCGGGGCGGGGTTAAATGCCCTTAGATTCAAGCCAGAGGGCATTCGCACCTTTAGTCATCTTGAAGACGCCGCCGTTGCACTCACACGGGGACATCCTTAGAACCCAACCCATGTTCCGATGGCGCTGAAAATGCAGCATCAAATACAGCTCCAGCCCCCGAACACCCACTGGCGCCGAGTTTGTAGGGGACCCTTGGCAGGGTAGGGTCAGCCCAATTCCGGAGGAAAGGCCGAAGTGGATTAAAGATTTATTTACAATGAATCTTTAATCCTCCACTGATGAAAGACTGTCATGAGTTCATGCGCCACCGGCCACGTCACCCCTGAGGCTATCTATCCGTTTGACGCGCGTGGCGTTGCGAAGCGTTTTCGCCATGCGGCTATCTTTGGTGCGCTTGATTCATTGCAGCCTGGCGAGACCATGCGCTTTTGCAACGACCATGACCCGATCCCTTTGCTGCACCAGTTGGCGGCCCGCTATGGTGACGCTGTTTCTATCCAGTACGTGCAAAAAGAGCCCGGCGCCATCGTGATTGATTTCGCCCGACTCTGACTCCACCATGCGCTTTGCGGCGTTTTTCGACCAACTGAGGCGTGGGACGGCGCGTCGTATCCCGTCCATTTCGGTTCAGGTGGATGCACGCGAGCGCTGGCGCTCGTTAGCTGGGGCCGGTGTAGGCATCCTGCTCACCGCCTTGGTCAGCCGATGGCTGGTTAGCCCGGAGCCGTCTTCAGTCTGGTTGGTCGCCCCCATGGGGGCCAGTGCGGTACTGGTGTTTGCGTTGTCGGCCAGTCCGATGGCGCAGCCTTGGGCGGTGATCGGAGGTAATACCGTTTCGGCGTTGGTAGGCATCACCTGCTCATTGCTATTGGGTGATTCTCTGTGGGCGGCACCACTGAGCGTGGTATTGGCGATGGTGGTGATGTTCACATTGCGCTGTTTGCATCCCCCCGGTGGGGCCACAGCATTGCTAGCGGTGTTGGCCCATACAACTAGCTACCAGTTTGCGCTGATGCCAGTTTTGCTTAACTCGATTTCGCTAGTGCTTGCTGGGATTGGGTACAACAACCTGACCGGACGCCGCTATCCCCATGCACAGCGCACTAACAGCGCACCATCCGTTAAGCCGGCACGCTTCAGCACGGCTGATCTGGATGCAGCTCTGTTGCATTACAACCAGGTTCTCGATGTGAGCCGCGATGATCTTGAAGAATTGTTGCATCACGCGGAGTTGGCTTCCTACCATCGCAATTTTGGGGCACTGTTGTGTGCCGATATCATGTCACGCGAACCCGTTTCGGTGCAGTTTGGAACGGCTCTGGACGAGGCCTGGGCGTTGATGCGCCAGCAGCACATCAAGGCCCTTCCGGTTATCGATCGATCCCGGCGCATAGTGGGCATTTTGACCATGGCGGACTTTCTGCGACGGGCGGGTCTGGACGAACTCAGCGGCATTGGCGGGCGTTGGCGCGCTTTCATTCAGCGCAGTGGTTCCACGCATTCCCGCAAGCCTGAGGTGGTGGGACAAATCATGACCCGAAAAGTGCAGGTGGCCAGTGCGCACCGGCATGTGATCGAACTGGTGCCAATTTTTTCCGGCGGGGGGCACCATCACATTCCCATCATTGACGCCGAGAATCGTCTGGTTGGCATCATCACCCAGACCGACCTTTTGCGCGCCCTGTACCGCGCGGTTCAGCCCAACATCTAGTAACCTGCTTCCCCGATCGTTCAACCTACAACTTGATTTCCATACCCAGGTTGAAACTAGTGCGGCCATTGCGAAGCGTGCTGCTGGAGTAGCCATCCGCAGTTGTAGTCAGTGACTCGGTATCCACAGGAAACCAGCTGTTGACTGACAGTCGCGCAGAAACTTTGCGGCTGACAACCCACTGCGCAAACATGTCCAAACTGCGGCTGCGTGACTGGTCCAGCGACTGCGAATTCGTCTGCAGGGTGGTGTAGCCGGGCGTGAAGGCCAGACTGCCACCCACTGTTATGGGAAGGCCGGTAAACCGGTAGTCAAACCCAAGATTGCCAGACCAGGGTTGTTGACCGTCCAGGCGATTGTTGGGGCCGGGCAG
>JBAWYQ010000380.1:0-2214 GCA_037143475.1 Burkholderiales bacterium
TGCGCTTTGCCGATGGGGAGGTTGCGACATCTGCGCTTTTTGTTTCATACGCTGCCGGCCAGTCGGTGATCGACCTGGGGAGCTTCGGCAAGCTGATTGCGCCGGTGCAGGTGGATGGGGGCAAGTGGTATTACTACTGGGATCGCAGTGGTGATGGCACCAGCGCGGACATCGGCACGCTCAACGGTGGTGTGGACTACACCACGCACGATGCACTGGACGTGATATTCAACCAGGATATCAATGGGGTGGTGAACACAACCGTTCAAAATGCAGATGGATTCTATGGCACCACCGAAACTTACCGCTACGCGACACTCAATGGGGTGCGACTCGCACTGCCAACGGTGGGGGCGGCGGTCACCTCTGCAAGTTTCATTAGTACCGGGGTAGGCTCCCTATACGCCAATGACCTTCACTTCGGCAGCAATGCGGTAAATCAGACCTATAACGATTTCATGGCTATATGGGACGCGTACAACGGCCAAAGTGTCGGTGCGACTGGTATCCCAGGCATTCCGGCGGATGGCGGGATCGATGGCAATTCCTATTGGACAGCAACGCCAGGGCAAAATGGTCACGATAGTGTATTGCTGCAACATGGATCAGTACAGGACTACGAGGGGGATGCCACGTTACATCGGGTGGCATTGCAGGTGGTCGGTATGACGGGCTCCGGTAGCACTGCGCCGGTGGTTACCAGTGCCGCCACGGCGAGTTTTGGAGAGGGAAGTACGGTAACTGTCTATAAAGTCACGGCGATAGATGTCGACGGAGGTAGCGTGCGTAGTTACGCGATAGCCGGCACTGACGCGGCGCTGTTCGACATTAATGCCACGAGCGGCGTGGTGACGTTCAAGGCTGTGCCAGATTATGAAGCCCCGACTGACGCAGGTGCAGACAATGTCTACGACATTACGGTAATGGCGAGTGATGGCGTTAATACCTCGACCGCTCAGGCGGTAGCGATCACGGTGACCGATGTGGTGGAGTCGATCGTCCCATTTGTTGGTCAGTCGATGATCGACCTCGGCGCGTACGGGAAGCTAATCGCACCGGTGCAGATGGATGGGGGCAAGTGGTTCTACTACTGGGATCGTAATGGCGATGGTGTTGGCATGAGCAGCGGGACACCCCAAAGCAATTTGGACTACACCACGCATGATGTGCTGGACGAAATTTTCAACCAAGACATCAATGGGGTGGTGAATACAACTGTTCAAAACGCAGATGGATCCTATGGAACCACCGATACCTACCGCTACGCGACAATCAATAGTGTGCACCTCGCACTGCCAACTTTTGGCGGAGGGGCTAACGCAACAGATAACCAATTTCGCATTGGCACTGCTGTTGGGGATGCCGGCGGCCGGGAAAATGGAAGCAATGCAGTCAACGAAACATACAACGATATGCTGGCTATCTGGGACGCATATAACGGTATTTGGCAAGGCACGTGGAACGCTTGGTACAACACGGGGGCGACTGTGGGGCAGGTAATGCTCAATGGAACCCCGCCGAACTGGGAAGATCACTATTTGGGCTATGCGACGGCGACAGCTACAGCATATGGGCACCAGTACGTGAATCTAAACTCGGGAAATTTTGCCGATGTTAAGGGAGCTGGCGATCTGGAGCAGAACTACGTCGCTGTGCAAGTGTTGTAGGTATCACGAGCCGATGAGCACGTTTCTTTCGCCTTGCTCTTTTAGCCCTATTAGGCAGGGCCGGTGCCGGGCAGCCGCCCTCCAAC
The DNA here is from genome assembly GCA_037143475.1 of Burkholderiales bacterium. Lineage (GTDB taxonomy): Bacteria > Pseudomonadota > Gammaproteobacteria > Burkholderiales > Burkholderiaceae_C > Allorhodoferax. Next base: position 1,754 of record JBAWYQ010000380.1, read on the forward strand.
GCGCCGGTTTTTTCTTTCCTGATCGACGGTACCCAGCCGCGCTGCGCGACAGCTTGCAGGCGCTTGCGCTGATGACCGCTATTTTCCCTGCTTAGCAAAATCGGCTGCAAAGCCGCGCCAGTATTGGCTTTCAAGTAAATCAATACCCATTTAACCGGACACTACTGATAAGGTATATAGATCAATAGTGCATACCGCACTCTGAAGTCCGATTGATCATCGAGTGGGGATACCCGCGGTAAAAATATGGTAAGAAACGTGGTAGCTTCGCTAGCCTAACTCGTTAGAACAAGGTTGGTGGCGGGTTAGCCGGGATAGTGTGGCTGTCACCGCCCCGCCAGGCGGCACCGCGCCAAAGTGATTTGCCCCGCGTCATCGCTGGCGATGGCACGGCAGCGCCTGCGGGGGCGCGGTTCGTCAGCGGCACGCCACAGTGGCCGCGACTGCCAGAGCCGCTAGTT
>JBAWYQ010000381.1:0-2196 GCA_037143475.1 Burkholderiales bacterium
TGACCATTGATTGCGGCAGCAGCGGCGGAAAACTCCACCGCCAGCCCTGCGGCCAGGGGTTGCGGCAGCCACTGCTCCAGCATCGGTGCCAGCTCGTTCATGCGCAGCGGCTTGCTTAAATAGTCGTCCATGCCGCGCGCGCGGCAGCGCTCGGCCTCGCCTTGCATGGCGTTGGCGGTGATGGCGACGATGGGCAGGCGTGTGCCAGGGGGCTCGGCGGCGCGAATGGCGGCGGTCAGGCCAAAACCGTCCAGGTGGGGCATGTGGCAATCGCTCAGCAACAGGGCGTAGCGTTTTGGGTGGGCTTGCCACATCTTCAATGCAATGGCACCGTCTTCGGCCATTTCGCAGGCGTAGCCCAGCAGGCGCAGTTGCTCTTGCATCACGTCGCGGTTGGTCTCGTTGTCTTCGGCCAGCAGGATCAGGCAGCCCGCTTGCACGGCTTCTTCCACCGTGGGGGTAGTGCAGCGGATGCGGATGCGGCGCTCGCCGGTCAACCCTGCGTCGACTGCGCTGATGCGCCCACTGGCGTAGGCCAGGGTTTGAATGAACTCCTGCATGAGCAACGGCCGCGTCGGGACGGTTATTTCATCGGGGTGGCTGTTGCTGCCCCGGCGCACCATCCGCACCACACACGCGCCCGTGGGCAAGTGCAGTGCGCTGGCAGGCTCGATGGTCCTGCGGTCAATCAAGACGATGCACGGCATAGCCCTTGGCTCCTGCGCCAGCCACTGCTGCGCCGCTGCCACGTCGGGCACCATAAGGGTCTGGGCACCGGCGGCCTGGCAGTAGGCACCGCGAATTTTCATAGCCCGAGGGTTGATCGTGACGATCAGCACCGTCACCCCCTCCAGGTTGGGCAGCGCTGGCATGGGGCGGCCCGGCGCGCAGGGTAGCAGTGGCAGCTCCACGGCAAACTCGGAGCCCACACCCACGGTGCTTTTTACCGACAACTGGCCGTGCATCAGCTCCACCAGACGACGTGCGATCGACAACCCCAGCCCGGTGCCGCCAAACTTGCGCGCTGTGCTCTGGTCGGCCTGGGTAAATGGCTGGAACAGCTTGGCTACCACTTCGGGACGCATGCCAATGCCGTTGTCGACCACTGCAAGGCGCACGCCGTTTGCGCCGTTCGCGAGCACACAGGGCTCGATACTCAACTGCACCATGGCCGCGCCTGCGCCCGCAGTGGTGCTGAACTTGATGGCGTTGCCGATCAGGTTGAGCAAGACCTGGCGCAGCCGGCTGGAGTCGCCCAACATCCAGTCCGGCAAGTCGGGTGACACAAACAGCGATAGCTCCGTCGCCTGACTGCCCGGCTGCGCCACCATCAGTTGCGACACCCCTTCAGCCACCTCGCGCAGGTGCATCGGGGCGCTTTCGACCTCGAGCTTGTCGGCCTCGATCTTGGAGAAATCCAGAATGTCGTTCAGGATTTGCAGCAAGGCCATGGACGACTGGTGAATGGTGGCCAGCATGCGGGTCTGCTCGGGGGTGAGCTGCGTCTCTTGCAGGACGTCGACCATGCCGATGACCCCGTTCATGGGGGTGCGAATCTCGTGGCTCATGTTGGCCAGGAATTCGCTCTTGGAACGGTTGGCATTTTCAGCCTGGGCTTTAGCCGCCAGAAGCGCGGCTTGCTCTTGCTTGCGCTCGGTAATGTCCTCCTGGGTACCGACCAGGCGCATCGGCTTGCCATCGGCGCTGTGGCCCACCACCATGCCACGCCCCAGCATCCAGTGGTACTGGCCATCTTTGCAGCGCATGCGGAACTCGTTCACGGCAGTGGGGGTCTTGCCCTCCATGTGCTCCTGAACGCCCGCCATCACCCGGGGCAAATCGTCCGGGTGAACGCGGTCGGACCATTCTGCTGCGCTGTTGGTAATTTCGCTCACGGTGTGGCCCAGCATTTCTTTCCAGCGCTTGGAGAACGACGCCTCGCCCGTCTGGATGTTCCAGTCCCACACGCCGGCACCCGCGCCTTCGACAGCGAAGTGCCACCGATCCGCATTGAACTGAACCACTTCGAGCAACTGGTTAAACCCGGCAACCAGATCACCCACCTCGTCGTGGACGTCAATGGGAAGGGCCTTGGGTGTCTCGCCCGCGAGCACTATCTGCTCCAGCGAATGCGTGGTGGCCAGCATGGGCGCAAGCTGGCGTTTGACAATGCGCCCGGTCAACCACCAGATCAGG
>JBAWYQ010000382.1:0-2175 GCA_037143475.1 Burkholderiales bacterium
GGACCCAAGACAGTGTGCGTTCTGGTCTGCAGAACTTTCTGGTAATTGCAGCGGCGGGACTTGGTGCTGACGTGATTTGGATAGTCGACGCGGCTGGCGACTGTATTGCAGCCAGTAATTCAGGCAAGCCAACGAGCTTCGTGGGGACCAATTATTCCGAGCGTGAATATTTTCTCCAGGCCCGACAAGGTCAAGCTGGCAAGCAATACGCGGTCGGCAAGGTGAGCAAAATTCCAGGGTTTTTCTACTCTTACCCGGTGTTCAATGAAAAGCAGCAATTTATTGGTGCGGTGGTGGTCAAGCGCGACATCACGGATTTCCGACGGTGGACGACTCCCAACGCTGCGTTCATAACGGATTCCAACGGTGTGGTCGTTCTGGCGGACAACAAAGATTTCGAATACCGGACCATGCCCGACGCAAAAATAGCTTTTACGTCACAGCAAGCGAAATTGGCCCAGTACCAAAGAGAGAGCTTTGCGCCGCTGGGAGTCCGGGCATTTGAGAGTGCCAAGTACCCTGAGCTTGTATTACTGGGAGCCCTTTCATATCCACAAATTCTCGTATCCAAAACCATCGTTGATGCCAACATCACCGTGCATGTGCCGAGACCTTTGCCTGAATTGAGCCGAATCGAATCAGAACAACTGTGGATTTTCTCGCTCACTGCGCTCGCCGGTACGATGCTCATTGCAGCCATGGGCGCATTGGGGCTATTTGTTCGCGCCAATCGAATGGCCAGACTTTCTGCGGAGAGTGCGAGCATAGCCAAGTCCCAGTTTTTGGCCAATATGTCGCATGAAATCAGGACACCCATGAATGGCGTCATCGGCATGGCGCGCTTGCTGCTCGACACCCATCTGGATGCAGAACAAAAGGGGTTTGCGCGCGACATCGCCGTATCAGGCGAGTCGCTGCTGGCGATCATCAATGACATTCTTGACTTGTCAAAAATTGAAGCCGAGCACATGGAGTTCGAAAGCCATCCGTTCTCGGTTTGCCAAATTGCCGACGCCGTCTCTTCGATACTGAACGTCAGGGCAAACGAGAAGGGCATCGCGTTTAACGTAGACATCTCCCCGGATGCAGCTGGAGGGTTTGTCGGTGACAGTTTGCGCATTCGCCAGATATTGCTAAACCTGGCAGGAAATGCAGTCAAGTTCACGGCGCAAGGTGAAGTGCGGCTCAAGGTGACTCCAGTTGCATCAGGCTTGCGCTTTGAAGTCAGCGATACCGGTATCGGCGTCCCGCAGGAGTCACGCGAAAAGTTGTTTTCCAGCTTTAGCCAGGTCGATGCATCAACGTCGCGCAAGTATGGTGGAACTGGTTTGGGGCTGGTTATCTGCAAGCGGCTGGTTGAAGGCATGGGCGGAACCATTGGCATGGATAGCGCCGCCAGCGGAGGCAGTCTGTTTTGGTTTGAACTTCCCTTGTTAGCCAGCAGTGAGCCCCTATTGGATGCGCGCGCAGACCCGGTTGCAAAGCCGCCAGCACCACAAATCACATTGGTTAAACCGGAAAAATCGGATGAATCCGGTTCCGCGCAGATATTGTTGGTCGAAGATCACAAGGTGAATCAGAAACTCGCACTGGCCCTCATCAAGCGTCTGGGGTACACCGCCGAGCTTGCTGAAAACGGTATCGAGGCAGTAGCTGCAGCGAGCCAAAAGCGATACGACTTGATCCTCATGGATATGCAGATGCCCGGAATGGATGGCCTGGAGGCCACCCGACAAATTCGCGCTACGCCTGGCCCATGCCAAAACATGCCCATTGTTGCGCTCACTGCCAATGCCATGCTCTCCGACCAGAACGCCTGCCGCGCAGCCGGTATGAACGACTTTCTTTCAAAGCCATTCAACCGCGAAATTCTCGCCACATGTTTGGAACGCTGGATCGCACCTGCATCCACAACCCCTTCATCGGACACCGCTCCACTGGCCACCTGAACACGAGCCCATCCATCGAATCTCAATTTCCACACTGCACACCTCTACAGCACACCGAACCCTATGCGCAACCTATTGACTTCTCTCCGCACGTTTTTTGCACTCTGTTTTTTGTTCTGTTCTGCCGTACACGCACAAGTGTCGCCTTCGTTGCGCATTGGTGTGGCACCGCACACCAGTGCGCGCGTCATCCTTGAGATGTACCAACCACTTCGTTTGCACCTTG
>JBAWYQ010000383.1:0-2164 GCA_037143475.1 Burkholderiales bacterium
CCTATCTCATCGAAGGCTTGGCGCGCCTCGGTCAGTTCCGGGTTGAAGATGTGCCACACATGAACCACATGGTTCCAGGTCTGTAGCGTGACGGGCGAGCCCGCTGCGCTGGCCTTGTTGGCATAGCGCACGCTGTCGTCGAGCAGCATCTCAATATCGCTGGCATGGATCAGCAAAGGCGGCAGCCCTGACAGGTCGCCAAACACCGGCGACACCACCGGGTCGTTCGGGCGAATGCGATGCCGAAACCAGGCTACCCATAGCAGCACCGATCGTGGCACGCGCGAGAGTGGTCCGAACAGCGGGCCAAGCATTGTGTCACTGGCAATGTTGGCGCGCAGGCTGGGGCTTCCCAGCGTACCGTCAGTTGCGGGGGACAGTGCCACGGCAGCATTGGGCGCGCGCAAGCCATGGTCGCGCACCCAGGCGATGAGCGACAGGGTCAGGTTGCCGCCTGCAGAGTCACCAGCAACAAACACGGAACCGGCGGGCGCAACACCATCGGGGCCGTTATCCAGCATCCAGCGATAGGCACTGCGACAGTCTTCAATCCCGGCCATGCGAGTGTGTTCGGGCATGAGTCGGTAGTCAATGGCCAGTACAGCGCCCCCCGTTATTTCGGAAAACTTGGTGGTGATGGCTCGATGGCTGAGTGGGCTACCCATCATCCAGGCGCCCCCATGGATATAGAGCGTGCGCCGACGGGTGTCCGCGCCCGGCACCAGAGCCCATTCCCCCCGCACACCGCCAGCGTCTACGGGGGTGAACTGGGCATCAAATACACGCCCGGCGGTCATGTTGTCCATGTATTGGCGCAGCAGGTCCAGGTGCTTGGCGCGCGGTGTGCCCTTGAGGGTGGCCGCAATGCCGCCCAGCGAAGCAATGACCGCACGGTGCTCGTCGTTGAGGGACGGACCGGTGGAAAAGCGCGTACGCCGGGAACCCGCGCCGCCATGTTGGACGCCGTCAAAAGCCTGCAAGTCAACGCCGCGCAGCACTCGGGCACCTAAAAACCAGATGACCAGCAGCAGCGCTACCCCGATAACAATCCATTGAATCACAGTCATTTTCCTTATTTGCGCATCAATGTGCTTTTGCCAAAGAGCGACTCGATCAGGTCCACGGCCACCAGTGCGGTGCGGTTGCGCTCGTCCAGCGCGGGGTTCAGTTCCATAACGTCCAGCGAGGCCAGATGGCCGGTGTCGGCAATCATTTCCATGCAAAGCTGGGCTTCGCGGTAGTTCGGGCCTCCGGGCACCGTGGTGCCTACACCGGGTGCGATGTCGGGGTCCAGAAAATCCACGTCAAAGCTGACATGCAGGTGCGTGTTGGTGTCTACCAGCGCCAGCGCCAACTCTACGGCGGCGCGCATGCCCATCTCGTCGATGTAGCGCATGTCAAACACGTCGAGGTCCTGCTCGTGCACAAAGCGCTTCTCGCCCGCATCCACGCTGCGAATGCCGATCTGGCGAATCCACTTTGGCGAAATGGCGGGCACCTGCCCGCTCAGGCCCGTTAGCTCCTGCGGGCCGTGACCGCACAGGCAGGCCATGGGCATACCGTGGATGTTGCCGCTGGGCGTGAGCGTGTTGGTGTTGAAGTCGGCATGGGCATCGAGCCAGAGTACGCGCAGCTTTTTGCCGGTTTCCCGGCAGTGGCGGGCCACCGCGCTGATGGAGCCTATGCCCAGGCAGTGGTCACCGCCCAGCAGAATCGGTAAGCGGCCACCGGCCAGTTCGGCGTAGACCGCGTCGTGTACGGACTGGTTCCAGGCGGTGACTTCGGCCAGGTGCCGGTAACCGTTTACCGGTGGCAGCCAGGGGTTGTTGGGGCCGCTCAGGTTGCCCCGGTCCAGCACTTCCAGGCCCTGTTGTGCCAGCACGGACACAATGTGGGCCACACGCAGGGCTTCGGGTCCCATGCTGGCGCCTCGGCTGCCCGCTCCAATGTCGGTGGGTGCGCCGATCAGGCTAATTTTGTTTTTCATGTGCAAGTGGCTTCAGGGGGTCTGCAGGGTGAAAGCGGGGCGGCGCTCGCCCACCAGCAATCCGCGAGCATTGATGATGGGCTGGGCGCGCCAGGGCTGCAGCAACTTGCGCTGCTGGTCGTCCAGCCAGCCGAGTTGCTCCATCACTTCGACACTGGCGGCAAACAGGGCCGGCTT
>JBAWYQ010000384.1:0-2151 GCA_037143475.1 Burkholderiales bacterium
GGTGAGCGCCGGGTAATGGCAAAGAACTGGCATTCGTACCGAAACAATGCCGGTTGAATTGCACGCATCTGCCCCGCCCGCACAAAGCTTTGTGCGTAGTGGTCGGGCAAAAACCCTAAAAATTGGCCTGACAAGATCAAGGTGGCGATGGCCTCCTGGTCGAAGCCAGTCGCCTTGCGCGTCAAGCGCACCTGTTGGCTAATTTCCATGTTGGGCGAGTGGTATCCCAAACCCGCGAAGGGATAGGCACGCAAGCTGTCCCAATCCAGGATTTTGGGATCCACTCCAGCCAAGGGGTGGTCCACGCCGCCGTACAACAGCATCGCTTCGTCAAACAATGCCGCGTATTCGAGCGCGTCTGAACTGCGGTGGCCCGGAATGATCCCAATCTGGTACTGGCCATCGAGCACCCCGCGCTCAATGGCCGTCATGGTGCCGACATGCAGATTCAGCGCCACGTCGGGCGCCTGCCGGGTGAACAGTGCAATCGCCTGGGCAATGTGCGACTGCGGGTTGCTGGCAGTCTTGTCGAACACGGCCACATTCAGTTGGCCGCCCATGCGCTGATGGATCTCGTCCACCCCGCTGCGAAACGCGTCGGTGGCGGCCAGCAGCTGCGTGGTCTGGGCGTAAATCTTCTCGCCCTCGGCAGTCAGCGCAAACCCCGCTCGCCCGCGGCGGCACAGGGTCAGCCCCAGCCGCGTTTCCAGGTCTTTGATATGGCGACTGACGGTAGAGGTGCCAATATTCAATTCCAGCTCGGCCGCCGCCATACCGCCGCAATCCACCACCGCACGGAACACCCGCAGCAGGCGCAAATCCATGTCGCTGATCTGGCCCAGGACCGCTCTTTTCATCGCCGGGCCGCCCCAAGATGTGGACTTGGGGTTTTGCCAAAAACGCCCCCCGGGGCAAGCCGTTCGCTTAATCTGTTGAACAAACGTGAGCGCGCGCCCCTCCCTCCTTGCCTTGGCATAAAGCCAGGGTCCAGGGTGGCGTCTAAGTGGTGGCTCAAAGTCTCATCCGGTCAAGCAGACTTCGTCAATTCCCAAGGTCTTTTCGACGGATCTAGTCCAGCACGCGTCGCGTATTCAGCCCAGTTCTGAACAGCATCTCGAACCCTTTCAAATGAAGCCTTTGCCGCAGGAACTTGGAATCGCTCAGAGACTAGCATCAGATCATCCCACTGGATATCCATGCGCTTGGAGTTAATGGACAAGAAGTGCTCACCAGTCCATTTTCCGCCTGGCTTGTACGAGTGAGTAATGTCGTAAGCAGGTGAAAGTCTCCACTGCATATTGTCCTGAGTAATCAAGAAACTAGTGTTTTTGGTATGGTCATCACAATTAGCAATGAGCACATTGAGAACCATCCGACGAAACAATTCGACCCGGTCTGAGTCTGGGCATCCCAACTCGATGAGTAGTTGAAACAACTGCTCATAGCTATAGGACTTCACTTGCTTGAAATCCATGTGGCCAATCGCACAGGCGCTTTGGACATAGGCTCGCGACTCAGTTGTAGGCCTGTCAAAGCGCTGCGTCATGAAGTGCGCCCGGCCATTCTCTTGCAGCAAACGCGAGCGATTCATGTCGATGTCGCAGGCTTTGGCCATCAGATAGAAAGCATATTCCTCGCGACCATCGTTTTTTGCATGCTCTTGCGCATCGCTACTCTCAGTGTTGTCGAACTTGATCAGCCAGTCGGAAAATCCCGGCTTTGGTGCCGCGTGACCGCTGCGAATTTCGTCGGTTTCCTCATTCCACGCGATGACCGCCTTTGCTTTTGCTCCGCCGGCTGAGGTACCAACCTCGATCAGTTCCCGAATGGCCTTCTGTGTTGCTTTATCTCCAGCAAAACTTCCCCTGATCGCCTCTCTTGCAGCATGTACAAGGGAATTCATCTGCAGCGCTTCTTCGGTGCCTTTGGCTCTTCTCAATTCCGGCTTGAATTCCAACGCGCCCATGGCGCGCGACCCGAGATACGCCAAACGGTCTAGTTCAGTGACGTCGCTTTTCGCCACACCTTTGCCCACCATGTACTCATCGATCAGCGCGTTACCAAATCGATCCGGCAGAGAATCCGCAATGGCGCTGGGCAGGCGCTTGTAAGTCTCCTCGTTAAGACTGGGGAAAACATACACCGCAGTTT
>JBAWYQ010000385.1:0-2150 GCA_037143475.1 Burkholderiales bacterium
GCAAGATCAGCAAGTACAACCGGTGGTTCCGGGAGCAGTACGAGGACGAGTTGGCGGATTTGGCAACTTATGGCCTCAAAGCCTCAGTCCGTGAGACCGACCAGCATGCAAAAATTTGGCTGTCCTACGGGGGCAAACCTTTTTCGATGCAGTTTTGTGAGCGGATTGAATTGGAGGATGTTTCACAGGAGTCTCTGGAAGAAGTAGCGGCCAATTTCTGGGATGCGCTGGAGGCCCTGTATCCCATGTTGACAGCCAGAAGGCGGTACATGGCGTGGAGCGGCAAGGATTTGGACCCCGATTCAGTGATCGCTTTGCACAATGCATGGAATGAGGACGGTGACGATGAAGACTTTGATAATTCGTGGGAGCTGACCGTTGACCATTACGATGTGGTCGAATGTTTTTGCACCCTTGAGTTGGAGCTGCTGACTCAGATGTATGTGGCTGGTGCTGCGACCCACTCCAAACTCAGTGCCTTGGAGTCCTTTCTGGTGCAGCCGAGTTCACCACATGAATCCGAAGTTGCGGGTGAGCACACCTATGGCTTGAACGAGGTGTATATCTGCATGCGTTTGCGGGCTGGGCCGCGTGGGCTGGAATACGACCTGACTGCCGGTGGTACAAGTTCATCTGATTTTGAAATCGCCGGTGTCGACGAAAATTCTGACCTTGAAATCAACCTGCCCCCTATCTTCTGGAAGACGGTGAACGTAAGCTGGGCTCAATTGCAAAAGCGGTTTGGCATCAGCAAGGAGCTGTTTGATGTCCACATGCAGATGAGCACCGGACCACTGGAAGCGTTGAAGTCCGTCTATCACCATGTCAATACCGAGCCCATGACGGATGCGATGGTGGTGGCAGCAGGGTTTGACTTCAACGATGCATCCGAGCCGGTGGGCGATGCGTTCCCTGCGGAAAGTAACGCTACTGACTTCGCCATTCAGGCATAGGTAGTCATCGTCGTCGGAACGGCTGCGTAAGCCGCTTTCACGGCGGTGGCATCCGCTGCCACGGAAATCAAGCCGCTATGACGGATTTTGCAGAAAGCCGCAAACCCAATGCTGGTGCGGGTTTCCAAGGGATGGGAAAGTTGCTCTAAGACTTGAATAAGAAACTTCCAAGAGTTTCTATTTTCAAGGGGTTATAAGCCCCGTCGACGCTATTCGCGCCGTGGCTTAAACCCTGTGGTGGACCGGGTGCATCATCCTGGGGATGAAACGAAAGATCATTCCTTGGTGAAGGAGCCCACCCAAAGCCCTCCCATTGCGGGCCGGGTTTTTGGGCGGGTTCCCGGCATCGAGCTACGCCATGCGGATGCAGGCCACCCTCACTGCGATGACTCCACATCAACCGGTGGGTGACCCCGAACATGGACTCCGAGCGGGTCCTTTCCTTCATTGGGGCACCCGCGCGGTGCTTCTTCCCGGCACATGGCCCGCCCATCGTTCCGAAAGTTCACGCCGTGTGCAGTTCGGGTCGAAGTGAATTGCATCCATTGGGCGCTGGTGTTGGGTCGCTTGCGTGTCTGTTTCGTTCCTGTGCTTGCGAAGGAACGACAACATGCACTTTTCAACGCGCACCAAAACCACCGTACAAAACCTGGCGCTGGCCACCTGCTGGGCTCTATTGGCCTACTGCCGCATCGCCGGACTCGACACCCGTGTGTTGACCGCCGGTCCCAGCCATGCACCGACATCCCCAGTTCGTCGGGAATTTTGCAAAGTTGGTTGGCGAATGTGAGGGGCTGATTTCCACTGTTGGCGATGGGCTCCACAGCGTAGCGAGGGTCGAGGATTTGCGCGGATTCAGCAACTGCTTGTGCCTAACATCTAACGGTTTCAGGGCCGATTTACTTCGGCTGTGCCGCGACAGGAGTCGTTCGGGTTTTGACCTGGGAAGCCTCCAGCAGGCACTCAGCAGTAACCGACGAAAGAGTCACGCAAGGATAAGATCGGCTGCTTTCTCCGCAATCATGATTGTCGGCGCATTGGTATTGCCCGATATGATCTGCGGCATCACCGAAGCATCGACCACGCGTAGGCCGCGTATCCCGTGCACTTGCAGGCGGGCGTCAACCACGGCGTCCGGACCCTGGCCCATGCGGCAAGTACCCACCGGGTGCCAGATACAGCCGCTGGTGGAACGGA
>JBAWYQ010000386.1:0-2109 GCA_037143475.1 Burkholderiales bacterium
GGCGCATTCGTGGTGCGATACTTGGTCTCATGTGGTTGAAACGCCTATCCGTTAATAGGAGGCTCGCAAATGCGCAGCACTTTGACGCTATGTTTGACACTGGCAATTGCTTGCATATTGGTACATCCCAACGCCAGCGCACAAGGCGCTGGTTTGTTTGTCGACGGTATTGCGCAATCCAGTTGGATCAACCTTGATGTGACACCGGATCAGGGCACTGCGGGCTTGCGGCAAGCGCTGAATACCGCGCGCGACTCGTATCCAAGTCAGCCCGTGCGCATCCGCCTTGCCCCAGGTTTGTATGCTGATAATTTAGGCTCAGAGGTTTTTGCGCAACACTTGCTGCGCAGCGCCACCACACCCGTATACGTTGTTGCAACAAACCCTGCGCCGAATGCCACACAGTTGGGACAGGGAATTAATCTACTGGGCGTCTCCTACGTGGCCATTGACGGACTAACGATTGGGCCCGCCACCGTTGGTGCATGGAATGGCGCGACGCACAGTGCACCACAGCCACTGCAGGCATCTGCCGGTATCCATGTCGCCGGTGCAGCCCTGAATGCAAACCAAAACGCAGCAGCAGGAGGCGTGTTGAACACGTCAATCTATGGTCGGTATCAGCCTTCTCACCACATCATTGTGCGAAATGTAACCATTCAGAACATCTTTGAGCTGGACGCGCAAAGTGGTGAGACCAGCATTGGGCAAGGTATGGATGGCATGAAGTTCAACCAGGTCGAGGACTTGTGGGTCTTGAACAATACAGTCAGCCAAACCAGTCGCCATGGACTTGACAACGTCGGTGTGCACCGCGCAACTTACTCGAACAATGTCATTGCCCGCACAGGAGGCGGCCTTGGTATTGAGGCTAAAGGGGGCTCTACCGATGTTACTTTTGACAGCAACACGTTTTACAAGATTAGGCGCGTGGCGCTGGGCGGCGAAGGCACGGATGCCACTTACTATTTTTCGGCTGATGGGCTCTGGAGCTATGAGGGCTTGCGAATAATTGCTAGAAACAACCTCATCATTGATGCACGCGAGGCGGCACTTGATTTTTCAGGATGCGCTGATTGCACCGCCGTTGCAAACACCATATTGTTTTCTGCGGGATACAAGGTTCCGATCGACCAGGGGACGGTGTTTGGTGGCGATGCCATTCGCGTGCACGACAGCACCATAGAAGGCACCGCTGATGGTGCGGGCAGCGATTGCCAGTTCTGGAACGGCGCGGACTATGTCACCGTTGACCCATGCTGGGGGGTTGGGGCCAATGCGTCTTCCCCGGCGGGTCGGGTACTGCGTAGCAGCAACGTGACTGTGATAGATAACGTCTTCGCATCGGTCAACGGCAGTTTTAGTGACGCCTTGGGCGGCAGCACCTTACCGTGCCCATTGAACGTTTTGGGTGGCACCGCAGATCTGCATTTCGATGCCAACTACTGGTGGAACGGTCCACGCCCCTTGCCAGCCACGGGATGCACCGGTCTTCCCGAAGGGCCACATTCCGTTCTCTCTACAACTTCGGTCGTAGCCTCGCCAGGATTCTCCGCCTATCTCGACGACAGTTCCCTGGCTGTGCTTGCGAGTTCAGCCGTAAGTGGTCTCACTCCACCCGCATCCAGTGTCATCGTAAAGGCTGGCATTGCCAGCGCCGCATTGACCAGCGTTGACCGGGTCGGACAGACGCGCGCAGTACCAACAACGATGGGCGCGTTGGAGTCCAACGCGACAGCCTTAGTTGCCATCTCTGCTTCACGGGTATTCTCCTACGCACAATCCAATTACTCCACCTTCTTTGCCGGCAACCCCACAGCCGACCAAATCACCTATTTGGGACGCCACTATGACTACCGCTACTACCCGGCGACCAGCAACTATTTGGCTGTGGACACAATGGGAGGCATCTGGATATTGGGCCCAATTAGCAACAATGCCTTCACGTCAGTTGGGGCGGTCGAGTCATTTCGAAACGCCATTACTGCGTGGGAAGCAACACAGCCCCACTAAGACCAATTGGACGGGACGAGTACGCCCACACCACAGACCGCGCTAGTAGCGGTAGCTCTCTACCGTAAAGCCCGCGTTGGTGAACAGGGCGCGGTG
>JBAWYQ010000387.1:0-2086 GCA_037143475.1 Burkholderiales bacterium
GGAAGCGGGTACACGTGGCCATCTGGTTGCGCTGCATACCTGACTAGAGTGAGGACATCGGGACCGACCGCTGTGTGTCTGCTGAAGACGGTAAAAACTGAAAACCATCGTTCAGCTTCGGTGTCATCACTTTCTGAGGTGCGACATTGTCCGCGGGTTCTCAGCGTCCGCGTTCTACTGGTCTGCCCGGTGCCGACAATAACTACCTGGGTTTGCGTAGCCCCTTGGCTGGCGGTCGGGGTAACCCGATCTCGCGCGGTGGCAAACCGGTGTGCTGGGTGAGTGTGGTGCCCTGCACCGGCGTCGAATTCTTCTTGCGTGCACTTTGGTAAGCGCCATCACCCAGCGGCTGGTAGGTGGGAATCAGGTGGTGCTTGCCGTTGCCGATCAAATCAGCACGGCCCATGGCCTTGAGCGCCTCGCGCAGCAGCGGCCAGTTGTTAGGGTCGTGGTAGCGCAAAAAGGCCTTGTGCAGGCGCCGGCGTTTTTCACCGCGGACCACGTCCACGTTCTCGTCGTCGCTCTCCACGGTGCGATGCACCTTTCGCAGCGGGTTGCGCCCGCTGTGGTACATGGCCGTGGCGCTGGCCATGGGGCTGGGGTAGAAGGTTTGCACCTGATCGGCGCGAAAACTGTTCTTCTTCAACCACACGGCAAGGTTCATCATGTCTTCATCGCTGGTGCCGGGGTGTGCGGCGATGAAGTACGGCACTAGAAACTGCTTCTTGCCTGCCTCCAGCGTGAACTTGTCAAACATCTGCTTGAACTTGTCATACGAGCCGATGCCGGGTTTCATCATCTTGGTCAGCGGCCCGCTCTCGGTGTGCTCGGGCGCGATCTTCAGGTAACCGCCGACGTGGTGGGTCACCAACTCTTTCACATATTCGGGACTCTTCACCGCCAGGTCGTAGCGCAGCCCACTGCCAATCAAAATCTTCTTGATGCCCTTGAGCGCACGGCCTCGGCGGTAAATCTTGATCAGCGGGTCGTGGTTGGTGGTCAGGTTCTGGCAGATTCCGGGGTACACGCAACTGGGCTTGCGGCAGGCGGCCTCAATCTCGGGGCTCTTGCAGCCCAGGCGGTACATATTCGCCGTGGGGCCGCCCAGGTCAGAGATGGTGCCGGTGAAGCCCTTGACCTTGTCGCGGATGTCCTCAATCTCCTTTATCACCGACTCTTCCGAGCGGCTCTGGATGATGCGACCCTCGTGCTCGGTGATCGAGCAAAAGGTGCAGCCGCCAAAGCAGCCGCGCATGATGTTGATGGAGAAGCGGATCATCTCCCAGGCCGGAATCTTGGTCGCATGGTCATGGCTGCCGTTCTCGTCCGCATAGGCCGGGTGGGGGCTGCGGGCATAGGGCAGGTCAAACACAAAGTCCATCTCGGCCGTCGTCAGCGGGATGGGTGGCGGGTTGATCCAGACGTCGCGCGCGGTGACGCCCTCGCCATGGGCCTGCACCAGTGCGCGGGCATTGCCGGGGTTGGTCTCCAGATGCAGCACGCGGCTGGCGTGGGCGTAGAGCACGGGGTCGGACCTGACCTGCTCGTAACTGGGCAGGCGAATGACCGATCGGTCCCGAGGCGGCACCTTGAGTTTGCCAGCCAGCGCAGGGTTGGCAAAAAAGGTCAGCGGTTGAATCGCGGAATTACCCGATTCTTTGAAGGGAAAATGGCCTATAGCCCCCGTAGATACTGCGTGAGTAGCTCCTGAATCAATAGCGCCCTCATTGGCAGACTTTTCTGCATCTTCCTTGGCGCAGCTGCTGCCCTGCCCCGCTGCCTGCTCGCTGGTGGTCTGGTAGGGATTGACGTGGGCCTCGACACGGCCCGGCTCATCGACCCTGGTGGAATCGATCTCGAACCAGCCCCGGCCCGACTCGTCGTCGGGGCGGCGCACATAGGCGGTACCGCGCACGTCGGTAATCTTTTGCACCGGCTCTCTGGCCGCCAGGCGGTGGGCAATCTCGACAATGGCGCGCTCGGCGTTGCCATAGAGCAGCAGGTCACACTTGGCGTCCACGACGATGGAGCGGCGCACCTTGTCGCTCCAGTAGTCGTAGTGGGCGATGCGGCGCAGCGAGCCTTC
>JBAWYQ010000388.1:0-2079 GCA_037143475.1 Burkholderiales bacterium
GCCATCCGGGTTGGGTACTTCGGCGCGCAGCGTGATCTGGCCCGATGTGGCGTCCACGGTCAGGTCGGTGAACAGTAGCTTGCCGGGGCGCGGCAACTCGCTGCCGTCTTCCAGCACCACGCGCACCGCCAGAGAGCCGTCGCCGGCGCTACGCAACTGCTTGGTGGCAATCGCCTTGCGCAGCCGCAGCACATCGGTGCTGGACTGGGTGAAGTTCACGTAAACCGTGCCGGTTTGCTGGATGACGGCCAGTTGTGTGGCTTCGGCCGCACTCACCAGCGCGCCTTCTGTCACTAGTGCCTGGCCAATGCGGCCCGAGATGGGGGCCGTCACAGCGGCGTAATCGAGGTTGATCTGCGCAGTTTGCACGGCAGCCTTGGCGGTGGCTACGTCGGCCTGCGCCTGCTTCTCGGCGGTGACCAGGGTGGTGAACTCCTGCTTGCTGATTGCATTGGCTTCCACCAGCGGCTTGTAACGCTCTACCTGGGCCGTGGCTTGGGCCAGGTTGGCCTGAGCCTTGGCCAGACTGGCTTGCGCGCTGTCAAAGGCGGCGCGGTAGGGCGCGGGGTCGATCTGGTAAAGCAACTGGCCGGCCTTGACCTCGCTGCCTTCGCGGAACAGCCGTTGCAGCACCACGCCATTGACCCGCGCGCGAACCTGCGCCACGCGCACGGGGCTCACGCGCCCGGGCAACTCAGTTTGCAATGCAACTACTTCGTTGGCGACGGTGACCACGCCCACAGTGGCCGGTGGTGGGCCAGCGGGAGCGCCACCCGCACCCGCGCCGGGCGCTGCATCTTTGGCACCGCAGGCGGCCAGTAGCGCCGCAATGGGCAAGGTCACACCGGCAAGGTGGGCCATCCGTAAGGAAAATGGGCGTAGGCTGGCTGCGCGCAGGGACGAGGACATGGAACTTCCTTCTTGAGAATAGGGAAAACGCTGGGTTGCGGCGCGACCCCGTTTGACAGGGTACGCGTAAGTTCCAGCGTTTCAGTGGCCGAATGACTTTGCCTGAGTGTAAAACCTTAGCCGCATGCTCGAGTGTCAAGGTCGTGTAAACCTTAAAACGCCAGAATGAAGTGATTTGCTACTGATTTGATAGCTGTATACCCAGTTAATTCGGGGGGTAGAGGCTAATTTTCCTCAAAAGTTTGTCCGTCGCTGCCCGTGCCGGTCGGTACGCAGCAGCCCCTGCAAAGCAAATTTAGTGTCTGTCCAATTTCAGTAGCCGCTTTACAAAAAGCGTTGGGAAATCCTGCCTGTGACTCGCAACAAGATACACATAGGTATCGTTGCCAATCCGTCGGTAGACCAGCTTGTGATGCGAGGTGTAGACGTTTTGATAATCCACCATGCCAACTGAAACCATCTCCTGGACTGGCGTTCCGTTAAAAAGACCAGCGTCTACTTTTTCAAGCTTGTCGAATATCTCGTCTTCGGCCGTCAGCCAAGACGCTTCGCTCCATTGATCCAGCATGTATTCCTGTAGCGAAAGCAAGTCATCCTGGGCGTCCGGAAGAATGATGATCGACATTACTTGCGGCTTTGGCGGGCCGCCAATAACTGCGCCCGCGCATCAGCTGCGGAAATGCCTTTGCCCTGCAAGCGGTCCTTTTCACTCAAAGCGATGATTCTCAGAGCCGCGATCAGCGCTTCCTTTTCCTCAAACCGACTGACGCTTTCAATCACCATGCTGGCTTCCCCATTTTGGGTAATGAAGAATGGATTGCCGTTTTGCTGCAGGTCATCGGAAATCTGCGCAGCGTGGCTTTTCAGATAGGAAATAGACTTGATATTTGCAACGGACTGCATGTTGACCCCTATATTGATGGGTCTGAATTTAGTCCTGAATTTGGCTGATGTCAAGCATGCATGGCCGCGTGTCGGCTTCGGCTTGAACCTTGGTCGTGTTTGGAGTTAGTATTACACCTGTAATAACATTTGGAGCGGTGTCATGCATGTACTCAAACTCACGCAAATCGGTAATTCGGTGGGAGTGATCCTCCCCAAAGAGGCTTTGTCCAGGCTCAAGCTTGGCAAGGGAGAGTCCGTGTTTCTGACCGAAACCAACGAGGGTTA
>JBAWYQ010000389.1:0-2077 GCA_037143475.1 Burkholderiales bacterium
TTCAGCGCCGGGACGACAACACGATACCGGACACAATCAGCGCAAACGCCAGCGCGTGAAACAGCTGGGGCGCTTCGCCCAGAAACGCCGACGACAGCACTGCGGTGAACAAGGGTGTCAGGTTGATAAAAAACCCGGCCACCGCCGGCCCCGCCCGCGATACACCGGCGCCCCATGCGCGATAGGCCAGCACCGCAGGCCCCACAGCGATAAAAATCAAAGCGCTGACCAGCGGCCAGCCCCACTGCAGGCGCACTTCGGTCAGCGTCCATTCCGCCGCGGTGAACATCACCGACCAGCCCAGCCCAAACACGATCTGGCCTAATAGAAATGCCGCCCAGTCTGCCCGCAGCGATGCGGACTCGGCCGTGGGGTGGGCCAGCATCCAGCTGTAATACGCCCAGCCCACGCTGGCCAGCAGCACATACAGGTCTCCGGCAACCAGGTGAAAGCCCATCAAGAGTTCCCATTGCCCCCGGCACAAAACCAGTACTACACCGCCAATCGACAGCACCGCCCCGATGACCTGGCGACCCGAAATGGGGGTGCCAAAGAACAAACGACCAATCAGCAACATCCACACCGGTGTGATGGCACCCACCAGCGTGACGTTGATAGGGGTTGACGTGTTGAGCGCCAGGTACAAAAGCGCGTTGTAGCCGCTGGTACTGAGCAGGGCCAAAAACGCGAAGCGACGCCACTGGCGCCACAGCGGACTGTCCCGGCGCAATACGCTGTGCGCCAATGGCAGCAATAGCAAAAATGCCAACGCCCAGCGCAACAGGTTCAGCGTCATCGGCGAGATCAGAGGGCTCACCACGCGACCGACCACCGCATTGCCAGCCCACAGTATGGGCGGGATGATCAACAGCACTGCTGCGGTGGGGGTCAGGCGTTGGGTCATGGGGCGAACTGTACCAAGGCCAATGCCCTTTGGTGCGCGCACAGGGGCATTTCGTGGCACCATGGCGACCATGACGTGCAAGGGGTGCGTCCAATATTGATCGGAGACCATCGTGAGCCAAAACCAGTCCAGAGCCATTCGCATTGACCAGCATGGAGGCGCCGAGCAGCTCAAGCTGGTACAGGTTACCGTGGGTGAGCCTGGCCCGGGCGAGATTCGCATCCGCCACAAGGCGGTCGGTCTGAACTTTATCGACGTCTACCAGCGCAGTGGCCTCTACCCCATGACCATGCCATTGCAGCTCGGCATGGAGGCATCCGGCATCGTCGAGGCGGTGGGCGAGGGGGTCACCCACCTGCGGGTCGGCGACCGGGCAGCCTATGCCAGCCAGCCACCGGGCAGCTACTGCGATCTGCGCGTTATGCCTGCCAAGTGTGTATGCAAGCTGCCCGATGCCATTTCCTTTGACACGGGCGCGGCCATGATGCTCAAGGGCCTGACCGCCCAGTACCTTCTGAAAAGAACCTTGCCACAGGGTGGACTCAAACCGGGTGACTTTGTGTTGTTTCACGCCGCTGCCGGTGGCGTGGGGTTGATTGCGTGCCAATGGGCGCGTGCCTTGGGTTTGCGCTTGATTGGAACTGCAGGGTCAGAGGCTAAATGCGCTCTAGCCCTCGCCAATGGTGCGGAGCACGCTATCAATTACGCAGCAGAAGACTTCCTGGCCCGCGTCAAGGAAATCACCGACGGCAAAGGTGTCAAGGTGGTTTACGACTCGGTTGGCAAGGACACCTGGGACAAGTCGCTCGATTGCCTGGCCCCATTCGGTCTGATGGCCAGTTTTGGCAATGCATCCGGCCCGGTGGCGCCCATGGCGCCCGGTATGCTTGGCCCCAAGGGCTCGCTGTACCTGACCCGGCAAACCCTGTTCACCCACATTGCCACCCGCGAAAGCACACAGGCCATGGCCGATGAATTGTTTGACGTGGTGGTCAGTGGCAAGGTGCAGGTTCACATAGCCCAGCGCTATACGCTGGAAAACGTGCAACAGGCACACCGGGACCTTGAGGCACGTCAAACAACGGGCTGCACGATTCTCACGCTGTGAGTGTGAGGTGGCATGCGCCGGATAAAATCCGGCCATGAACACCAGACCACTCCAACACTTCCTCT
>JBAWYQ010000390.1:0-2076 GCA_037143475.1 Burkholderiales bacterium
TGTTGGTGGCGGTCTGAAAGCGCGTAAAAATGACGATTGAGCGCGGTTTTGGGTTGGAGGTGTAGGGAGATTGGACGGCCGACGATATCCATGTCTGGCAAAAGTGTGTTCTGTGACAATTGACTTTTTGTTCAGCCCGTCTGCGCTATGACATACAACCCAGAATCTGCCACTCACCAAGGAGCTGTTGAAATAGCGGTCAATTGGTTGTCATCTTTGCACCGCAAGGGCTGGCAAAACGCCTTCATGAATTTGTACCAAGAGTTGCTTTCAGAAGATGATCTGGCAAAGCTTGCAATGCTCGACGCTGACGTTATCCAAAGCATTGAAATCAACTTCAATGAATGGCTGCTGGCCGAGGGGGATATCCATGCCCGTGGTGGCGTGCGGCGCATCAACGATTACCTGCTCAGCCCCGCGGGGCCGCGCCTGAATGCTGCACAGCGTGACTGGATTCAGCAGTTGGGCCAACGCCCGCTGCGCCTGTATGACGTGACGGATGTGGTGCGAGGTCAACAAATGACGCTCTGTGACGCGCTCGACAAAGATGCCGAGCCGATCGTGGTGCGCGAGCGCTCTGGTACGCAGGATTTGAAGCCCGGCGAATTGCTGGGTTGCCGTATCCTGCGCGTAGGCGATCATTTCCAAATGTCGGGGGCGGGCTATTTGTTCACATTGCTTACTGGGCAGCGGGTGCTATCGATGGTGCGTGAGCATGGTCAAAATCTCGGCCATCAGCTTGATGCGCCCAGGGAAATGGGATTGCTGATCATGCTCGAATGGTTGCAGCACTGGCTCAAACCGGCACCGATGCCGACCCTGATCGACCACTATTCTGGTGAGCCGATGAAGATGATCACCGATCATTACCGTGTTGATGATGAATTGGCACTGGCGCGGCTTCTTGCCACCCAGAGCGATGTGGAGGGTGACCGCCAAGAGGGATGGTCGCGCCACATGGACTGCACGGATGGACAGGTGCGCGCCAGAGTGCATATCAATCCTGGCAAGAAGTCGAATCAATTGGAACTCTTTTATAGGACACAACGGTATGCCGATGAGGGGCGCGTGTGGTTTGAGGCGCTGGTGGGTGAGAGTGTCACATTTGTAAGGCGAAAAGTGGAGGAAGCTGCGGATGCAGTGTCCAAGGCACAAAAACAAGGTGCCATGGCATCGTCAAGAAGTGGCAAGTCCTCGTCTGCTTCGGCTCCTTCGCTCGATGCTGCCACCATGGCGCAGTTGATGTCTAAAGTGATTCACGATACCTATGCCCACTGGGCCGATGAACCGATTCCGGCACTTGACCACAAAACTCCACGCCAGGCCATCAAAACGTCTGCCGGTCTGGAGCGGGTCAAAGGGCTGTTGCGAAGTTATGAGGCCAGCGAGGCATCGCAGGCGGGGCAACAGGGTCGCAGTGAGATTTCGTATGATTTTTTGTGGGCTTCGCTTGGGTTAACGCGATAGCTTGGCCGGGGGCAATTCAATAGGTCAGCAGCCCGTGTGCGCACCTCTTGCATCCACCAGCACCACACCTTGCGTCAGCGCTCCTGCGCCCATTGTCGAGCTAGAACGGTACATCCCCATCATCAATATTTGCTGGCGGGGATGACGTTGTGACAGTGCGGTCCAGGCGCGCGGCCTGCTGAATCTTCTTCGCGTAGCCGTCCACAACCAGATCCCTCAGATCGTCCAGAACCTCAAACACCGCCAAGGCTTGGGCGGCTGTCCAATGCGTTGGCAACTCCCACATGGTGGAACTATTGCCCTCTTCCTGTGATCGCTGTCTCAACACCAACTTGCGCCGTGTCATTTCTTCCCCCTGCCAGGTGCAGCGGCACGGGTTGCCGCCTTCTTCTCTGAACGCGCCTTGGCCTCCTTGAGCCGATACGACTCACCTTCAATGGCCACAATCTCGCAGCGGTGCACCAACCGGTCGATCAGCGACACCACGCAAGCGGCATTGGGAAACACCTCGTGCCATTCCTTAAACGCCCGATTGGTGGTAATGACCGTGCTCTTGTGCTCGTAACGCCGACTGATCAGCTCGAACAGCAAATCGGCATGCCGGTTGGA
>JBAWYQ010000391.1:0-2055 GCA_037143475.1 Burkholderiales bacterium
GCAGAGGACTCATAATCCTTTGGTCGAGTGTTCAAGTCACTCACGGCCTACCATTTGACATGAGGAAAGCCTGCTATTTAAAACGTAGCGGGCTTTTTTGTTTGTTTTGCATTGGTTTGGTTGATGCATGGCGGAATCGCAAGACCGGTGCGGGCATATCCTGCTTGCGCGTTCCTTGCCTTCGTTGCGGCGCAAAGAGAACAGGATTTTTTATGAACCGGATTCAAGGTCTAAAACGCGTGAGCGTAGTAATTTGGTCGGTGGTTACCCTCTTCAGTTTCTGGATTGTGTATGCAGCGTTCCATAACATGGGGACCCTGATAGGGTTTCTATCCCTTCCAACTTTGGTGGTGCCTTTTTTTCTGCACAAAATGATTTGTTGGTTTCTTGACGGAATCCCCACGTAGACGTCGACCACGGTCTCAGGTATTCTCGACCCGCTGACGTGCCTCCAGATGACTGCGGCAGGTGGCGTTGATCACGCGCAGTTCGGCCAGCGTCTCATCAATGTGCGCGCGCTTTTTCTCCAATTCGGCAATTTCGGTGTCGGTGCGCTCGATGACGTAGCTCAGTTGCTGGGCGCGGCCTTCGCCTTGGTCGCCATACAAATCCAGGTAGCGCTTGATCTCTGACAGGGGCGAGCCAATGGCTTTGGCGCGAAGGATCAGAGTCAAGCGAGCACGGTCGCGCCGGGTGTAGACCCGTGCGCCGTTGATGCGCCGGGGTGAGAGCAACCCCTTGTCCTCATAAAAGCGCAGCGCCCGCAGCGTGATGCCGTGTTCCCGACACAGCTCGGTGATGCCAAACAGCTCGGTCGTGGCCTCGTCGCGGTGCGAGTCCACAAACGCCTGGGCGTCGGTCAGGGTGTCTGGCAGATTTTCCACAGCGAACACTTGGTGGTCGACTCAAATGACGCGTTGGAGGCGCATCGCAACGCCCATGTCACCTGAGACCTTGAGCTTGCCCGCCATAAAGCCGGTGGTGGGCTCCAGGTCGCCGGTCAGCAGGGCGTTCAGGTTTTCCAGGGTGATGCCCACGGTGCAGTCAGAGTCCACGTTGTCGTTGCTGACGCTGTTGGGGGTGGATGCACCGTCGATGCGGATCACGCCATCGGCGCCGCAGTCAAACTTCAGTGTGGCGGCCAGGCCGCTGTCGGCGCCCACTTTGGTACGGATGGCTTGGGTGCATTCTTCGAGGTTCATGGTCTTTTCCTTGCAAAAGTGGATGAGTGCTGCCGCAAAAAGCGGCGGCCGATTGGATTCGGGCTGAATGCTAACAGTCCGATATCCCGTAAACATCAGTATAAACACCTATACGACATTAAGTTGACGTTAACGTTACCATCATTTCTAATGCGGGAAGTTCAAAGCAAGGAAATCTGCCCATGCCCGTCATCCGTTCCAAGATCAAGCCCCGATCCGATGCCTTTGCCACCAACGCCCAACGCATGCAGGGTTTGCTGGCCGAAGTCCAGCGCCTCGAAGGCCTGGTGATTGCCGAGTCCGAGTCCAAGCGCGACAAGTTTGAAAAGCGCAAGCAGTTGCTGCCGCGCGAGCGCGTCGCCAGGCTGTTGGACCGTGGTACGCCCTTTCTGGAGCTCAGCCGCCTGGCCGGTCTGAACATGCACGATGACGACGGCAAGAAGTCGGTCATGGGCGGCGGCTCCATCGTCGGCATTGGCGTGGTGGCCGGCAAGCGCTGCATCATTTCTGCCAGCGACAGCGCCGTCAAAGGCGGTACGGTCGCGCCAATGGGCCTGAAAAAGGGTCTGCGCGTGCAGCAGGTTGCGCAGGAGAATAAGCTGCCCCTGATCTCGCTGGTGGAGAGCGGTGGCGCCAACCTGATGTACCAGAGCGAAATCTTCATCGAAGGCGGACGCACCTTTGCCAACCAGGCGCGCATGTCGGCCATGGGCCTGCCGCAGATTGCGGTGGTGCATGGCTCGTCGACAGCGGGTGGAGCCTATTTGCCGGGGCTGTCGGACTATGTGATTTTGGTGCGCGGGCGCTCCAATATCTTTCTGGCCGGTCCACCCCTGGTCAAGGCCGCCATTGG
>JBAWYQ010000392.1:0-2031 GCA_037143475.1 Burkholderiales bacterium
GGCGGTCATCCTGCGGGGGCTCGGTGAGGCGGGTCGCGTTGTTGACGCCATCATGATAAAAAAATACGCGCTGAACCTCGTGGCCCTTGGCCAGGGCGGCCACCACGAACTGGTAGGCACTGTCCGATGCCTGGTGCGTGTAAGGCCCTTCGCTGACAAGTAATCCGAATTTCATAATTTCTCTCAAAAGCGGATATGTGTAGAAGCGTTGAGGCTGGATCGCGAACCGCGCCAGTCGTCAATCAGGTACTTGGTGAAGGGCAGGTCGCACTTCTCGAAGAATGCGGGCCAGCCGATCCGCTCGATCCAGTCGGCCACCCGCTCCCAGGAGCGCGCGTCTTCCTTGTAGGTGTACAGAATCTTTTTGACCATGGCCGACACTTCTGGCCAGCGTGGCGGGTTGTTGGGCAGTCCCGAGGCCACCATTTTCATGAAGGTTGGCTTGCCACGGGCATTGGAGTTCTTGCCGCCCACCCAAATCGCCAGCTTGCTGTGCTCGGGGTCGTTGATCTGCCTGGGTGGGCAGGGTGGGTAGCAGGCACCACAGCACATGCATTTGGTCTCATCAATTTCCAGGGATGGCTTGCCGTTGACCATGGCGGGCCGTATGGCAGCCACTGGGCAACGCGCGACCACGGTGGGGCGTTCGCACATATTGGCCACCAGGTCATGGTTGATCTTGGGTGGTTTCGTGTGCTGGATGATGATGGCAATGTCCGCCTGTCCACCGCAATTGATCTCGCAGCATGATGTTGACAAGTGCACCCGGTTTGGCATTTCCTCCTGGATGAATTCGGCATGCAGGTCATCCATCAGCGCCTTGACCGCGCCTGAGGCATCGGTGCCCGGAATGTCGCAGTGCAGCCAGCCCTGGGTGTGGGCAATGGCAGATACCGAGTTGCCGGTGCCTCCGACCGGGAAGCCGCTGCTCGTCAATGACTCAATCAGTGGCGCGACTTTAGCCGGGTCCGAAACCATGTATTCGATATTGGAGCGGATCGTGAAGCGCACATGGCCATCAGCATAGGTGTCGGCAATGTCGCACAGCTTGCGGATGGTGAACAGGTCCATCTGGCGCTGCGTTCCAGCACGTACGGTCCAGATTTCATCGCCGCTGTGGGAGACGTGGTGCAACACACCAGGGCGTGGACGGTCGTGGTATTTCCAGTTGCCGTAGTTCTTGTGCATCAGGGGATGCAGGTACTGCTTGTTGTCAGGTACGCCGCTCTCGATGGGGGTGCGCATGGTTGCCATGGTTGTCTTCCTGTGTTCGGTTGTATCAGGCTGCTGCTTTGCGGGCGTTGATCTTGGCGACTTCGTCGTCCCAGCCGTCGGTACGCACGTAGGGGTTGGTGCGGGGCGTGGACACCATGTTGGGGTCGATTTCCAGGCCAATGCCTTCCAGGAAATTGATCAGGCCGATGCGCTCGATCATCTCGCCGGTGCGCTCGTGCTCCAGCGCGTTTTCGGCAAAAAAGTCGATGGATTTTTGCGCCAGTTCCACCAGTGCCTGGTAGTCTTCGTCGGTCTTCATGGGCATGAAGGGCGTGACCACGGTGCCCATCAGGTCGCCAATTTTCAGGGTGCGCTTGCCACCCATCAGCACCGTGACACCCTTGTCGGTTCCGGTTGCCAAGGCACCGGTCATGACGTTGATGCAGTGCATGCAGCGAACGCAGTTGCTGTTGTCAATTTCCAGCGACTGGGTGTCGTTCAACGCTACGCTGGTGATTTTTTCGCCCTTCGAGACATCTTTTGTCTCCTTTAGCATGATGGCCTTGGTGGGGCAACGACTGACCACGTCGTTGACCAGCTCAGTCATGCCATGTTTTGCGAACCACTTGCGCGCCAGCGGCTCGTCGGTGCGCATGTTATCGCGCCAGGTGCCAATGACGGCCATGTCGGCCCGCTGGATGGAGTTCATACAGTCATTGGGGCAGCCCGAAAACTTGAACTTGAACTTGTAGGGCAGTGCCGGGCGGTGCATGTCGTCCAGGAAGGTATTGACCACCTGGCGGTGTGCGCGTGCCT
>JBAWYQ010000393.1:0-2026 GCA_037143475.1 Burkholderiales bacterium
GGGCTGACAAAATCAATGACGGCTTCGAAGTTGGATCTACTTCGGCAGTGGGGCGAAACCAGTCATAGTTTTTTGACCATGAATACCTATTTGAGCGTGGAAGAGGTCAGCCAGCTTTCCAGAGCTGCCGCCCCCAAAACCCGACTTTGAAATCTGCAATTTCGCCAGACCATAAGGAGTAATTGTCCCTTGCGTACCCGTAGTCGAAGCGCGACGTTGGCGCGCAAACGGCGGAGCCCCATTGGTTCGAAGTGTGCTCATCAAATATGCGGTTAGAGCCCGCAACCTGGTTCCAATTGGGTGCACAATGCTCAAAAAACAATAGTAGGCATTGGGGGGCAATCTAAGCCATCCGTCAGGAGGCCCGCCATGTGGAAATTGTTTCTAGTGCTGTGTTGCATGCTCACCCTTCCAGGGTGTGAAAAAGCGCCCGTTGCAGCGGGCCCATTCGGCACTGCGCCAGCGCGCCAGAAGGTCACCATCGCACTCGTCAACCAGCCGCAAAGCACGCTGATTCTGGTCGCCATGAAGAAGGGCTACTTTTCGGACGAAGGGCTCGATGTGGAGGTACTGCCGCAGGCCAATGGCAAGCTGGCGCTGCAATCGATGGTCGAAGGCAAGGCAGACTTTGCCACCGTGGCGGAGACACCGATCATGTTCAGCATTCTGCGCGGCGAGCGGATCTTTGTGATCGCCAATATCGAGACCAGCACCAAGAACGATGCCATCCTGGCCCGTGTCGATGCGGGGATTGCGAAGCCTTCCGACTTGAAAGGCAAACGCATCGGCTTCATACCGGGAACAACCCTCGATTTCTTTCTCGATTCGTTTTTGACCGCACAGGGCTTGACGCGTCAGGAAGTCACGCCTGTCCCGCTCAAATCCGAGGAGATGCTGGATGCGCTGCTGGCAAAAAAGGTGGACGCAGTGGCGGCCTGGAACTACCCGCTGACCCAGATCAAACGACGCCTTGGCACGCAGGTTGTGATCTTCTATGACCGGCAAATCTATACCGAACACTTCAACATCACCGCCATGCAGGATTTTGTCCGGCAAAACCCGCAGACCGTCACCGCCCTGCTGCGCGGCCTGGTGCGGGCCGAGGCGTTTGTGGCCAGCCATTCAAATGAGGCGCAAGACATGGTGGCCGAGGCCATCAAAGTTGACAAAGACCTGGTCAAGGAGGTGTGGGATGTGATGAGCTATCAGGTGCGGCTCAACCAGAGCTTGACGATTACGCTAGAGGACGAAACGCGTTGGGCCATGAAAAACAAGCTGACTGAGCAAACTGTGATGCCGAACTACCAAAGCTACCTCTACGTGGATGGCCTCAAGGCGGTGAAGCCCGAGTCCGTCCGGATGCATCGCTAGCTGGACCGCTTGTGCGCATCAAAACCCAACTCAAGCTCAGTGCCGCAGCATCCTTCGCCGCGCTGGCGATAGTGCTGCCGCTACTGTATATGGCATGGCAGGCTTTCGAGCATGCGCAAAGCAACAGCAATTTGGTCGATGCGATCCAACTCAACTTCTTTGAGCGGGGTTCCCTTCGGGATCAGTATTTTCTTTACCGCGAAGACCGTACCCGCCGGCTGTGGGACGAAAACAAGGCGCAGTCCGACACGATGCTGGCTGCAGTCAAGGCCCAACTCCGCAGCGAATCCGATCAGCTTTTGGTGGAACGGGTGCGCGTGGCGATTGATGACACCGTAGCCATTTTTCATCGCATTGTTGACAACACGCAGGCGATGCAGTCGGCCAAGGGCAACCGGGCAGTTTATGAAGAACTCGATAAACGGCTGTACAGCCAACTGCTGCTAAGGGCCACCGAAGTTCGCAATTCCATCCATGCGTTGCAGGATGGGAGTACAAGACAAGTGGAGCGGGCTTATCGGCGCCTGGCCATTTCTGCTGGCGGGCTGGCCCTGGCTCTGGCAGCAGTCATTGTGTTCAATGCAGTGCACATTGGCGGTCTGATCAGCAGGCGTTTGGTGGTCCTGCATCAGGGTACAAAACGGGTTGCTGACGG
>JBAWYQ010000394.1:0-1983 GCA_037143475.1 Burkholderiales bacterium
AGCAGTTTGGCGCCGTGCTTGATGATTCCGCCGTACTCTTGCGCGGTGCCAGGCATGAAGCCGGGTACATCGACAAAGGTAATGACCGGAATATTGAAGGCATCGCAAAAGCGCACAAAGCGGGCAGCCTTGATCGAGCTCTTGATATCAAGGCAGCCAGCCAGCACCAGCGGCTGATTCGCCACGATACCAATAGTTTGCCCCTCCATTCGGGCAAAACCGATCAAAATATTCTTCGCGTACTCAGGCTGCAATTCAAAGAAATCACCATCATCAACGGTCTTGGTGATCAGTTCCTTCATGTCGTAGGCCTTGTTGGCGTTGTCTGGCACCAGAGTGTCCAAACTCATGTCCATGCGATCCGCCGGATCACCGCTGCGGCGCACAGGCGCTTTTTCGCGGTTGTTGAGCGGCAAGTAGTTGTAGAGGCGACGCAGCATCAACAGCGCTTCAACATCGTTCTCGAACGCCAGATCACACACGCCGCTTTTAGTGGAGTGAGAAATCGCACCACCCAGTTCCTCGGCAGTCACGTCTTCATGCGTCACGGTTTTGACCACTTCCGGGCCCGTCACAAACATGTAAGAACTGTCTTTGACCATGAAGATGAAGTCGGTCATGGCCGGGCTGTACACCGCACCACCGGCGCAGGGGCCCATGATCATGCTGATCTGCGGAATCACGCCGCTGGCCATCACGTTGCGCTGGAACACGTCGGCATAACCCCCAAGCGACGCCACGCCTTCCTGGATACGCGCACCACCGGAGTCGTTCAGACCGATGACCGGCGCGCCGACCTTCATGGCCTGGTCCATCACCTTGCATATTTTCTCGGCATGGGCTTCCGACAAGGCGCCACCAAACACGGTGAAGTCCTGGCTGAAGACGAACACCAAACGCCCATTGATCATGCCGTAGCCGGTCACCACACCGTCACCAGGAATCTTCTGGTCCTGCATGCCGAAGTCCACACAGCGGTGCTCGACAAACATGTCCCACTCTTCAAAGGTGCCCTCGTCCAGCAGCAATTCGAGGCGCTCGCGGGCGGTGAGTTTGCCCTTTTTGTGTTGTGCAGCAATGCGCTTTTCGCCGCCGCCCTGGCGCGCGAGTTCGCGTTTGGCCTCTAGCTGTTCAAGGATGTCGTGCATGGTTTCCTTCTTTCGGGTCAGTGATAGGGGTTGTCTTCATTTGCTACTACTTTGATAGCTGCCTACGCAGTCTTTTCGAGGGCTGCAAGCAGATTTCGGGCTGCAGTTGAGGCTGCCAACTGGCCCGCCTCCACGGCACGGGTCATTTCCGGCAGTCTGGCGCGCACCACCGGGTTCTGTCGGAACGACTGCTTCAAGCCGGCCTCAATGCGCTCCCACATCCAGGCCAGCGCCTGGTGTTGGCGCCGCTCGGCCAGCTTGCCATTGGCTTGGCACAGTGTCTGAAACTCAGTCACGGACGCCCAAAAGATGTCGACGCCCGTGCCATGCAAGGCGCTGATCTGCATGACCTTGGGGTGCCAGTCCGTGGTAGTGTGGCCATCGTGGCCGTGGCTTCCATGCCTGCCCAACAGTCGCAGACTGGAAGCAATCTGGGCTCTGGCGCGCATGGCTGCGTCCGGGTCAATATCCGCCTTGTTGATGACCACCAGGTCGGCCAACTCCATGACGCCTTTCTTGATCGCCTGCAAATCGTCACCCGCATTGGGCAGTTGCAGCAGCACAAACATGTCGGTCATGCCTTGCACCGCCGTCTCGCTCTGGCCAACGCCTACGGTTTCAACAATCACGATGTCATAACCAGCCGCCTCGCAGACCAGCATCGCCTCGCGCGTTTTCTCGGCCACACCGCCCAGTGTGCCGCTGCTCGGGCTGGGGCGGATGTAGGCCTCCTCGCGCATCGACAGGTGTTCCATGCGGGTCTTGTCACCCAAAATCGAACCGCCCGAAACAGAACTGGACGGGTCAATGGTGAGTACCGCCACACGATGGCCCA
>JBAWYQ010000395.1:0-1964 GCA_037143475.1 Burkholderiales bacterium
TTGAGCACGTCCAGCGCACTCCAGATGTAGGCCGGAGGGGCCTCCTCGCCCGCATGGGCCACAAGCCGAAAGCCCAGTTGGCGCGCGCGGGCAAACACCCTGGCAAACTTCTCGGGTGGGTGACCCACCTCGCTGGACGCCAGACCAATGCCCACGATCTTGTCACGCAAAGGCAGCGCCTGCTCCAGGCATTCAAAGGCATCTTGCTCACTCAGGTGACGCAAGAAGCACAGGATGAGCGAAGCCGTCATGCCGTGGCGCGCGGGCGCCTCTTCGCAGGCGCGGTAAAGGCCGTGGATAACCGTCTCCACACTGGTGCCATGACCGGTGTGGGTCTGGGTGTCGAAGAAGATTTCGGTGTGCAACACGTTGTCAACCTGCGCGCGAGCCAGGTAGGCGTCGGTCATCTCGAAGAAGTCCTGCTCGGTCTTCAGCACCGTGGTGCCCGCGTGGTAAATGTCCAGAAAACTTTGCAGGTTATCAAACACATAGGCCTGGCGCAGCGCCTCGATGCCGGGGTAAGCCAAGGGCACGGCGTTGCGCTGGGCCATGGCAAAAATCATTTCGGGCTCAAGCGACCCTTCGATGTGCATGTGCAACTCGGCCTTGGGCATAGCGCGCAGCAACGCGGGCAGGCGAGCGGGGGAAACGGGTTTGATGTGCATATTTTCTCCTGTGCCAAGAGGCTATTGCCAAAAAAAAGGGCCGCATGGCAGCGGCCCAGTTTAGTAAGTTGGCAGCGTTTCACCGCCGGGTCGCCACACGCAGTGGGCAACCGTGGGGGCTACTTCTATTTGCCGCCAGGAATCTTGCCTTCCACGCCCTTGACGTAGAAGCCCAGGCCGCCCAGGAACTTGTCATCAGCCACCGCGTCTTTGGCCAGCTGCTCTTTGCCGGTGTTATCAACAATCGGGCCCTTCCAGATCACGAAGCTGCCGTCCTTCAGTCCGGCCTTGACCGCCTCGACCTTGGCCTTGGTGTCGGCTGGCACGTCTTCGGCAATGGAGACGATGTCAATGGCGCCCTCTTTCACACCCCACCAGCTTTGCGTGGAAGCGTTCTTGCCTTCCAGCGCGTCCTTGGTGGCCTTGATGTAGTACGGGCCCCAGTTGATGACGGCAGACGCCAAGTGGGCTTTGGGGCCGTAAGCGGTCATGTCGGAATCCCAACCGAAGGCGCGCTTGCCCTTGTCCTGCGCAGTCTTCAGCACTGCGGGCGAGTCGGTGTTCTGGAACAGCACGTCCGCACCGCCGTTGATCAGGCTGGTGGCGGCTTCGGTTTCCTTGGGTGGGTTAAACCACTCGTTGACCCACACCACCTTGGTCTTGACCTTGGGGTTACTGCTCTGCGCGCCCAGCGTGAAGCTGTTGATATTGCGGATCACTTCAGGAATTGGCACCGATGCCACCACGCCCAGCGTGCCGGTTTTGGTCATCTTGCCGGCAATCACACCCGCCATGTACGCGCCTTCGTAGGTGCGACTGTCATACGTGCTCATGTTCTCGGCCGCTTTGTAGCCCGTGGCGTGCTGGAAATTCACACCCTTGGTGTCAGCGGCCACTTTGAGCATGGGCTCCATGTAACCGAAGGTGGTGCCGAAAATCAGCTTATTGCCCTGGCCGGCCATGTCACGGATGACGCGCTCGGCGTCAGCCGACTCCGGCACATTTTCAACAAACGAGGTCTTGATCTTGTCGCCGAATTCTTTTTCGATGGCCTTGCGGCCGTTGTCGTGCGCAAAGGTCCAACCGCCGTCACCCACCGGGCCAACATACGCGAAAGCAATTTTCAAGGGCTCAGCCTTGGGTGCCGGCGCGGACGCCACGGGCGCGGGAGCGGGGGCAGGCGCCGCAACCGGCTCTTCCTTCTTGCCGCAGCCAACCAGCGCAGCGCTTGCCACGGCCGTCAGGGCTGCAATTTTCAGTAATGCGCGTTTTTGCAAATCTGTCATGTCAGTTCTTTCT
>JBAWYQ010000396.1:0-1963 GCA_037143475.1 Burkholderiales bacterium
GGGCTAACCCTGGTGGGCTGGTCCGACACCCGGCATCTGGACGCTGCCGTGCTGGACGAAGCCAGCGCGTAAGAGCAGCTACGGCACAGGCATGGGCATGGGAAAAGTCATTGTTTTCGCGACCCCGGTCTTTATTTTTCTGATTGCGCTGGAATTCGCCTGGAGCCTGCGCAGTACCAGCCGCACCGCAGGGCAAACGCCGTTTCGCCTGAGTGATGCCATCAATAGCATCAGCCTCGGTATGCTGAGTCAGTTGGTGGGGGCACTTGGCAAACTGTTGAGCATTGGCATCTATGCAGCAGTGTTTGACGCGGTGGCCCTGTACCCACAGGCTGATTTTTGGACCAGCGCCGTGGGTTTGCTGCTGGCCCTGGTGTTGTACGACTTTTGCTACTACTGGCTACACCGCGCCGGGCACGTGGTGGCGCTGTTCTGGGCGGCGCACGTAGTGCACCACCAGAGCCAGCACTACAACCTGTCCACCGCGTTGCGCCAGAGCTCCAGCGGCCTGCTGTTGGGCTGGATTTTTTATCTGCCCATGGCGGTGCTGGGCGTGCCACCTGCCGTCTTTGGCATCGTGCTGCTGATTGACTTGCTCTACCAGTTCTGGGTGCACACCGAGCAGGTCGGCAAGTTGGGCTGGTTCGATCGCGTGTTCTGCTCGCCCAGCAACCACCGGGTACACCACGCGGTCAACGACGGCTACATCGACAAAAACTATGGCGGCATTTTGATGCTGTGGGACCGCTTGTTTGGCACCTTTCAGGACGAGGACGAGCACGAGCCCTGCGTCTACGGCACGCGCGGTGCGCTCAACAGTTGGGACCCGTTGCGGGCAAATTTACAGGTTTACTGGGCACTGGCACAGGAGTCGTGGCGCACTCCGGGTTGGGGCGACAAGCTGGCGCTGTGGTTCCAGCCGCCGGGTTGGCAGAGCGTGGACATGTCTCGCGCCAGCCCCAAGCCGCCGTTCAAACTGGAAGCCATGGTCACTTTCAACCCACCGTTGGGCGCCGCACAGCAGTGGTTTGCCACCCTGCAGTTTGTCGTGTCCTTGGCTGCGTTGCTGGCATTTTTGTGGCACGTTGACACCCTGTCGCCGGGAACAGCCAGCATCTGGGCGGCGGCCATCGTCGCTGGGCTGTGGGCCAATGGCCGCTTTTTGCAAGGCGGGCTCGCCATGCTGGAAGTGCTGACGGTTGAATGCGCCGCCCTGGCAACGGTTAGCTCGCTGGGTATGCTGGACGGCTACCTGGTTTTCAAGCCACTGACCATGGCGATTGCTATTGTTTTTGTAGCTGTTCACGCACATTCTACGGGGGCCACAGCCCGATTTTATGCATTATTGTTGGGTGCGCTGGTGTTTTCGCTGGTGGGCGATGTGTTCCTGATGCTTCCGGGCAACTACTTTATCCCGGGGCTGGCGTCCTTTCTGGTAGCGCATGTGTTTTACATCGCCCTGTTTCGACAGGGCCAAGGCTGGTTTCCGAGCAAGCGGGCCCTGGTTGGCGTGCTGGCGGTGGGTGCCGCCATGTACAGCATCGTCTGGGGTGGGTTGCACGACCCGGTGCTGAAGGTCGCCGTGGCGGCGTATGTAGGCGTGATCTCACTCATGGCAGCACAGGCCATCGGGCGCACCACTACGACGGGCGATGCCGCATCGCGCTGGGTTGCGATGGGGGCCTGCGTGTTCATGGTCAGCGACTCGCTGATCGCGATCAACAAGTTTGTGACTCCAGTGGCGTTGTCGTCGCTATGGATTTTGGCCACATACTACGCGGCCCAGATTTTGATCGTCCACAATGCCCGACCCGCTGATACCGTTAGTTGAAGAGGAGATAGAGTTCTCCGCCATCCGAGCCCAGGGGGCGGGCGGGCAAAACGTGAACAAGGTGTCCAGCGCGATCCACCTGCGCTATTCGATCCCCGATTCGTCGTTACCTGAAGAAATCAAACAACGACT
>JBAWYQ010000397.1:0-1961 GCA_037143475.1 Burkholderiales bacterium
GATTCGCGACATCATGAACGACATCATTGCCGACCACGAACTGACCATCAGCCAGCTCGAACACTACATTTCTAGTTGAGCGCCTGGGTGGCAGAGCATTCTGCTCCGTGTCCCCCGGCCTTCGGCCTCCGCCTTTACCTGCGCTCGGGTGTTGTGCTGTTGATTCTCACCTCATAGATAACATATACTTGACTGAAATATAGTTAAACGATAAACTATATGTTATGTCAAAAGCGTCCGCCGCCCTCACCCGTATGCCCCCATCAACACTGGCTGCACTCGCGCAGCTCGGGGCAGATCTGGCGGTTGCCAGGCTGAGACGCAAAGAATCGCTCAAGACCTGGGCGAAGCGCATGGGGGTTAGTGTTCCGACACTTCTGCGCCTGGAGGCGGGTGAGCCTGGGGTGAGCCTTGGCGTTCTGGCGACTGCTCTGTGGCTCGTTGGACGCGACACCACGCTGGCGACCTTGGCAGCACCCAAGGACGACCGAGGTGCGCTCGAACTGGATGTGCGCCAAGCTGAAAGCCTTGGCAAGGCGCGGGTGCAAGCCACGGCACAGGCGAAGATGAAAAAGGCAGCTAAACGACAAAGCCCGTCACAGCCCGCATGAGACACGACGCCCTGTACTTGTGGTTCCTCGCCAACCCGACCGCGCCGCGCTACGTTGGCAGGCTGCGGTTGGTCGACGCGGGCAAAGGTGTTTCTCTTCAATACGGGGCCGATTGGCTAAGCAGTGGATTCGCACTCAGCGAAGACCTGTTGCTCGTCGATATGGAGCAGTTACCACGCTGGAAGGGCATGGCAGTCGGTGCCGTTGACGATGCCCGACCGGACCGTTGGGGTGAGCGCGTCATTCAATGCGTTGACAAGCCTGCGCGTTTGTCCATCATGGAGTACTTGTTTTATGCTGGCGACGACCGCTTCGGAGCCCTTGGTGTGTCGACGTCTGCCGACGCCTATGTTCCTCGCCCAAAGAGCCCGTTGCCGCGGCTTGCGCAGGCACAGCACTTGAGCGAAATTGTCCAGAAGGTCAGTACCAAAGAGCCTGTCAACGACGCCGAGCGCAGAATGCTGGCCGCTGGCGGTAGTTTTGGGGGAGCCAAGCCCAAGGCGCTGATCGAAATTGCCGGCGAGCAGTGGATCATCAAGTTTTTCAACAACGAGCCCATTGACGTGCCACTCATCGAGCACGCGTCCATGACGCTGGCCAGTTTTGCCGGCATTACAGTAGCGCAGACGCAAGTGGTGCCGCTCGTCGGCGAGCATGCGTTGGCCGTGCGCCGGTACGACAGGCATGGCACCACGCGCATCCACTGCATTTCGGCTGGCACCGCACTGCGTGCGCAAACGGTAGCCGGGCAGGAGGCGGAACTGGGCTACCCGGGCCTGGCGCAGCTGCTGCGGCGCGCCGGTGTGGCCGAAGAGGGCCTGAACCTGCGCGACATGCACGAGCTTTTTCGGCGCATGGTGTTCAACATTCTGATCGACAACACCGATGACCACGAGAAAAATCACGCGCTAATGGTCATCGCGCCAACCAGACAGGGAAAGTACCGGCTGGCACCTGCCTACGACGTGCTGACCACCAATTCAGGACAGGGGTATCAGGAGTTCATTGTCGGAAACGCGCAGCGAGACTCCACGCTCTCCAACGCCATGTCGCAGTGCGAACTTTTTGGCTTCACACCGCCGCAGGCCACGGCCGAAGTCGCGCGAGTCATTCAGGTGGTGGATGGCTGGCGCAAGCACTTTGCGGCTTGCGGCGTCTCGTGGGCCGACCTCGATAGTCTGGCACAGCGAATAGACGCAGACCCTTTGTTGGGCCAGAGGCGCACCTTCAATCCGGCCGACTACGTCAGCCCTGTGCGCCTGCGCCGCCGAAGCCCGTTCAGCTAGAATTTTTCGTGTGGCGCCAGATAGCGCCACTGTCCCGCGGGCAAATCGCTCAGCGCTACGCGGC
>JBAWYQ010000398.1:0-1949 GCA_037143475.1 Burkholderiales bacterium
AATCCGTTCCAGGCCGCCTGCTGCTAATGCCTGAGCGGTGTTGAGGTTGGTGAGTTTGATGGTGACATCGGTGTTGGGGCCGTTGGGTGTGGCGGTGATCACGGCCGAGGCGACGCCATCGGTGGCGGTGTAGGTGGCGGCATGCGCGGCACTTGCGGTTGCAAGCACGGCCAGGGCCAACGCGCCGAATTTGGTGTAGTTTTTCATCTCTATCGCTCCTAATCCCCACGTTGAGGACCGCACACGAATGCGGACCTCTCGGCAGGACAAGTTGAATGCACTCACAAGGCACGCAGCCACAATGGATGCGTGCCGTGAATTCACGGTTAGTCAAGGCGAGGACAGGCGTGTGCAAACGGGTGGGCGGAGGAACCGGTGAATCGATTCCAGCGCGTACCGACGAGTGGGGGTAAAGCCCTTTGCGCGTGCCTGCGTGCCAAATTGTCTAAAAGAAAAACGCGCCGCCCGATGCCCTGGGGGTGTGCTTCTCTCTCCTACGACCCGCGGAGATCTCAACTTCCGCAGGTTGCCGATGCAGTTAATGGGTGCATCGGCGAACTTGATCTATTTCAATCACTGGCGACCGGGCTAGAGCATTTTTCGTTCGTTCGTGGCGTTATAGCTGCAATGCCGGATGTACGCACACGCATCTTCGGGCGTGATGGATTTGAGGGCCTCACCGATGCCATCCTGCAAGCCTTCGATATCTCGTCTGGCCAATTTTCTCAGCACGGCCTTCGTCTTGGATATCGCCATCTCAATGGGATTGAAGTCCGGCGAATAAGGCGGCAGGTAGATCACCCTGGCGCCACAGGCCTCGATCAAGGTCGTCACGCGCGGCGACTTATGGGCCGATAGGTTGTCCAGCACCACCACCTTTCCCTTGGTCAGCACCGGCACCAGTTCATGTTCAACGAACGTGACAAAGGCCTCTGTACTGGTGGCGCCATCAAAGACCATGGCGGTGATGATTCCACGCACGCTCATCGCCGCGATGGTGCTGAGAGTCTTCCAATGTCCATGAGGTACTTTGCAGACCACGCGCTGGCCGACCGGGCCCCGTGCCCGCGTGCGCGTCATGTGGGTGGTGGCTCCGAATTCATCGAGAAATACCAGGTCATCAAGCTTTACCTCCCGGAATCGCTCGTACCATTGACGGCGCGCTTCCTTGACGTCGGGACGATCCTGCTCGGCGGCGTGCTGCGACTTTTTTTTTAGCGGCAGCCCGAGCCTTTGGGTCGCTCGCCACACCGTCGATACGCTCACCTTTGTGGTCAGCGCCGCGGCCAGTTCGCCCAGCGTCATATCCGGCGTCGCGGCGATAAGCTCTCGAAGTTGAATATCATCCTCGGCCAGAAACTTCTGATGGTCGGGCATCTTCTGCTTGCGCGCTTCCAGTGAACCAGTCTCGCGCTGCGTCTGGGTCAGTTTGCGAACCCACGATTCGCTGCAGCCGAATTGCTCGGCCACCTGCTCCGAGGAACCGCATTCCTCATGCGCCTTGGCCACGGCACGTCGGAACTCAATTGCATACACCATATCAACGACCTCCTTGTCATTGATGCTACGATACCTCGCAATTCGCAATCGCGCCAGAGACGAATGCAAAATGCTCTAATGCGGTGGCGGTGCTGATTATTGCGTGCCCGTGTGCTTTGGGGCTGGCAACACCGATGTCGATCATGGTGGGAGTGGGACGAGGGGCACAGGAGGGGGTGCTGGTCAAGAATGCCGAGGCGTTGGAGCGTTTGGAGAAAATCAGCACTCTGGTGGTGGATAAAACGGGGACACTTACGGAGGGCAAGCCGAAGCTGGTGGATGTAATGCCGGTTGAGTGTTTGGAGGGGAAGGAAATTTTGCGTTTGGCGGCGTCTTTGGAACAGGGCAGTGAGCATCCGCTTGCAGCGGCGATTGCGAAAGGGGCGAAGGATCAAGGCATGCCGCTGGAT
>JBAWYQ010000399.1:0-1945 GCA_037143475.1 Burkholderiales bacterium
CTCAAGTTCGACACTTCCTGCACGTAAGTCTATGATTTCATTGAATTCAGGGTTCAAATCGCAGACTACAAAACGGGCTTGGTGAGGTTTTCAGGGGTGGGCAGTGCCAAGTCTAAGGCTGCAAACAATGATTTCTGTGCGGGTGTCATCTCGGTCAAACCGGTGAGCGTCTTGCCGTCCGCCGTCTGCACGGTCTGTTGGTGAATGCGTTTGAGCTGCTCCAGCAGCGTGGCTGGCGATTCTGATCTTTTGGCGGCGGTGAGCCGCATACGCATCACGCGGTACAGGATCAATGCCATGAAACACACCAAAGCGTGCGAGCGAATCCGTTTGGGCAGGCGGTGGTACACCGGACCAATCTCGATATCGGATTTGAGCACCCGAAAGCCGCGTTCAATATCGGCCAGACTTTTGTAGCGTTGCACAACCTCTGGCGCCGGTGCACTCGTATTGGTCACCAGCAGCAATTTGCCGTCGAGTAATTCCAGATAGCCCTTTTTGTCCTCGTCAATCGTGTAACTGAACAACTCGGCCTTTAAATCCACCTTGATCACATGTGCCATGTGAGCGTCTTTGACGGCGTGATAGAAGCGCGCCTTGGTTCCGGAGTCCGACATCGGACGTCCTTTGGCACGTTTGCCAGCATCTTGACCATCGAGCTTGTCGCTGCATTGCTGACCGATAGTGACCAACTCTGCAATGGTCTTGTCACGGGCTTGCATGCGCCTTGTGGCGACCTCGGGATCATGGGCTACCACCAAGCGGTTGTCCTGCCATTTTGTCTCCGCGCACCATGGCTTATCGGCAGCTTGGTCTTTCGTTTGCGCCTGGCTCAAACGCTTCAAGTCATCGGCGAAATCACCATACCGCGCTGCGGGCACCGCCAGGATGTACTCCAGCGCCACATCACGCCCGTCTTCTTTGAGCTGCGCTTGAAGCTTGGTCAGCTCCTCGATGTTGCTGACACTGAGCAGTCCCCGGTCAGCCACCAGTACCACACGCTTGAGCGGGTAGCGCTCCAGCAAGCCACGGATCATTGGCAGCAATGTCTTGGCCTCTGCGGTATTACCGGGATGCACTTCATGGGCGATGGGAAGACCCTCTGCTGTTTGCACCAAAGACAGCATGAATTGACGCTCCACCAATCCGGACTTGGCGCGTCCATAAGCGCGAACGTCCTCTTCCAAATCGGTTTGGCCTGTCACGCCCACGGTGGTGAGGTCGTAAAACACCACGGAGAGGTCTTGATCAATCAGGGGGCGCATGAGAGTGGCCAGTCTGTCGCCCAGCGTGTCGCTGTACTCATCGAGCACATCCATGGCGCGCAGCAGGTGTTGGTGTTCGGGCAAACTCTTGGCGACCCCCACCGGCAGGGCCACTGTGTCCAACCAGCGCAGCACGCCGAGTTTGCTGCCTGGATCGCACAGGCGGTTGAAGACCATGAGGCGCAGACACCCCAGCACATCGACCTCGGTTTTGGAGCGGCGCCAGGCGCTGGCCAAGTCATCAAACCCCAAGGAGCGCCAAAGTTCCGACAAAGCCCACACGTCACCCGCGTGGCGACTCCCAATAAAGCGCAAACCCTCCAACGGCGATGGCACAGGCGCAATCCCACGGGCGCGTTGTAGGGAGGCAATCAGGGTGTCGACTTCGCCACCATCTTCCAGGCGACCCAGAGTGCATACGGTGCGCTGGCGGGGTTTGCCGTCCGCATTGCGGAACGACTCAACCAGTTGGGCGTAGCGCCTCTGACCTGATTGGGTGACTTTGATGAACATGACGGTTAGTGTACCGCGAAATTTACCATAGGAAACTACTTAAACAATGAAACGTGCCACTACAGGCTTTTTCGAATCTCGACAAAGAAACGCGTGCAACTTGTTGATTTCATTGGCCCATAGGTTGCCGATGAAGGAAAAATCCGCTCGGAAGTGTCGAATTTAAG
>JBAWYQ010000400.1:0-1940 GCA_037143475.1 Burkholderiales bacterium
GAGACCATGACCAACGCGCACTCCGCGAAGGCCTGGTTTACC
Organism: Burkholderiales bacterium; assembly: GCA_037143475.1. GTDB lineage: Bacteria > Pseudomonadota > Gammaproteobacteria > Burkholderiales > Burkholderiaceae_C > Allorhodoferax. Next base: position 43 of record JBAWYQ010000400.1, read on the forward strand.
GCGCAGGGTGGCACGGACACCGCGCGGCACTTTGCAGCGCTCACGACTAACGTGGCGGCGGCCAATGCATTTGGCATCAGCACGACTTTCGGTTTTTGGGACTGGGTGGGAGGCCGTTATTCGGTGTGGTCGGCGATTGGCTTGCCACTGGCCATCGCCATCGGACCGCAGGGATTCCGAGACTTTTTGGCTGGCGCGCATGCCATGGATGAGCACTTTCGCACGGCACCACTGGAGAGCAACCTGCCGGTGCGGTTGGGCTTGCTCGATGTCTGGTATCGCAACTTCCACCGCTTTACCAGCCGAAGCATTGCCCCGTACCACAGTGCCATGAAGCGCTGGCCTGCCTATTTGCAGCAACTGGAGATGGAAAGCAATGGCAAGCAAGTGGATGCCGGTGGCAGCGCTCTGCCATACGCCACGTCACCCGTCTTGTGGGGAGAACCGGGAACCAACGGCCAGCATGCATTCTTTCAAATGCTGCACCAGGGTACTGAGGTGGTGCCGGTCGAGTTTGTCGCCGTTAAAAAGGCGCGCCACGCCCTGGAAGGACACCAGACGTTGCTTCTGTCCAATGTGCTGGCGCAGGCACAGGCGCTGATGGTGGGTAAGACCGATGCGGGTGGCCACCGCAACTTTCCCGGTAACCGGCCCAGCACATTCCTGTTGCTGGACGAGCTGACGCCCGAGAGTCTGGGCGCTTTGATTGCGCTGCAGGAACACCGTGTGTTCGTCAGTGGCGCCATTTGGGGCATCATCAGTTTTGACCAGTGGGGCGTGGAGCTGGGCAAGGTGCTGGCCAAGGACGTGCAAGCCCGCCTTGCCAGTGGCAACACAGCCGGGCTGGATGGGTCTACGGCTGGACTGTTGGCCCGTTTGCGGTCATGATTAGAGGATGAATAACAGGGAGGCTGTATGGGGCTGAGAGTTGTCAAGCTGGGTGCCGTGCTGGCAGCCGGATTTCTTCTGGCATCCTGCGCGACCATGTCGCCCGAGGAATGCAAGGTGGCCGATTGGCGCGAGGTCGGACAGCGCGACGGCCTCAATGGAAAGCCTCTGTCACACCTCCACGACCGTGCGGAAGATTGCGGCAAGGTCGGCGTGGCCATCAACACGCAGGCCTACACAGTTGGGCGCAATCTGGGTTTGCGTAGCTACTGTCGGCTCGAGAATGCTGTGCCATTGGGGCTCGCAGGCGGGTCCTATGCCGGGGTGTGTCCGCCCGAGATCGATCAGGTCTTTCAGTATCGGTTTCAGGTGGCTCGCGCGGTTCACGACTTGCGCACCGACGTAAAAAATCTCGACGACCGCACAGTAAACCTGGAGCGACAGTTGCGTGATATTAACTACAGTGAGGAAAGGCGGTTGAAAGAGGCAACCACTGACGAGCAGCGCAAGAAAGTTCGCCAGTCAATCGACGACGAGCGGCGCCACATTCGGGGCGAACTCAGCGATGCTGACCGCCAGCTACGCCGCAAGCGCGACGAGTTGCGTTCCGCTGAATACGCATTGGGCAATTTGCGCTAATTTCACAAACAAAAAAACCCGCAAGGTTCGCACCAAGCGGGTTTTGTTTCGCAGCCGGCAAATTACATGCCCATGCCGCCCATGCCACCCATGCCGCCCATGCCACCCATGTCGCCGCCGCCCATGCCGCCGCCGGCGTCAGACTTTGGAGACTCGGCCACCATGCACTCGGTGGTCAGCATCAGGGATGCAACGGATGCTGCGTTCTGCAATGCAGTACGTGTCACCTTGGTTGGGTCCAGGATACCCATTTCGATCATGTCACCGTAGGTGTCGTTGGCTGCGTTGAAGCCGTAGTTGCCCTTGCCGGCCAACACTGCATTCACCACCACCGACGCTTCGCCACCGGCGTTGTACACGATCTCGCGCAG
>JBAWYQ010000401.1:0-1922 GCA_037143475.1 Burkholderiales bacterium
CCTGCTTTCTGGACTCCATGGCAACTTTGGGACTACCCTCCTTTGGATACGGGATCCGATACGAATACGGCATGTTTGCACAGGGCATTCAAGGCGGGTCGCAGGTCGAATATCCCGATCCGTGGTTGCAGGACGGTACGCCCTGGGAATTTCCGCGGGCCGACATTGCCTACCCTGTGCGTTTTGGCGGCTGGGTCGAACATATGGATGGTGTAGCGCACTGGCGCCACGGTGGAGAAGTGGTCGCTAAAGCCTACGACATGGTGGTACCCGGCCACGGAACCGACCACGTCAGCACTTTGAGGCTTTGGAAAGCAGTAGCGCCTGCGCACATTGATCTGGGAGTTTTCAATGCCGGCGACTATGCCCGCGCTGCCAACCTCAAGAACGAGTTTGAAAACATCTCCTGGGTGCTGTACCCCAACGACAGCACGCCCGCCGGGCGCGAACTGCGACTCAAGCAAGAATACTTTTTTGTTGCAGCCTCCATTCAGGACCTGGTCAAACGCCACCTGACCGAATACCCCACACTGGCCAATCTGGCAGATAAAGTCGCAATCCACCTGAATGACACCCACCCGGCCATTGGTGTTGCCGAGTTGATGCGTTTGCTGTGCGACGAATACGAGATGGACTGGGACTCCGCCTGGTCACTCTGCGGCAAGACCTTCTCGTATACCAACCACACACTGATGCCTGAGGCGCTGGAAACATGGCCCGTGAGCCTGATCCAACATGTTTTGCCACGGCACCTGGAAATCATTTTCCGGATCAACAAGGAGTTCCTGGAATACGCGGCCAACCAACGCCCCGGTGACAACGGTTTTCTGGAGCGTCTGTCGCTCATTGACGAACATGGCGAGCGACGCGTTCGCATGGCGCATCTGTCGGTGGTGGGCAGCCACACCGTCAATGGTGTGTCTGCACTGCACTCCAACCTTCTGACCCAAACCATTTTTGCTGATTTCGCCGACCTGTGGCCTAAACGCTTCACCAACATGACCAACGGCGTAACGCCGCGCCGTTGGCTGGCCCAAGCCAACCCGGGTTTATCTGATTTATTGGACCAGACACTGGGCAAACACTGGCGCCTCCATCTGGAGCAACTCAAAGGTCTGAGCGCCCACCAGTCGGACCCGTTTTTTCAGGAAAAATTCCGTGGTGTCAAACGCGCAAACAAGGCCCGACTGGCCGACTATATTGCGCGCACTACCGGGATTGTGGTCAGTCCGGACAGCCTGTTTGATGTACAGGTCAAGCGCATCCACGAATACAAACGCCAACTCCTCAACGTGTTGCATGTGGTTACCCGCTATTTGGCCATCCTGCAAGACCCGCAAGGTAACTGGGTGCCTCGCACGGTCATTTTTGCAGGCAAGGCAGCCTCCAGCTACCACACGGCGAAAGCCATCATCCGACTGATTCACGATGTGGGAATGGTCGTCAACAACGACCCGCGCATCGGCGACAAGCTCAAAATCGTGTTTATTCCGAACTATGGCGTCTCGGTGGCCGAAGTCATCATGCCGGGCGCAGACCTGTCGGAACAAATTTCAACCGCTGGCACCGAAGCATCTGGCACAGGCAATATGAAGCTTGCGCTCAACGGGGCATTGACCATTGGTACCGACGACGGCGCCAATATCGAAATCCGCGAGGCGGTGGGCGATGACAACATCTTCATCTTTGGCCTCAAAACGCCCGAAGTGCGCGCATTGCGCCAAAGCGGTTACCAGCCCATGCGTTACTACGAAGAAATTCCCGTCCTGCGGCAGGTACTTGGCGCCATATCCGACGGCTTGTTTTCTCCCCAGGAGCCAGGTCGCTACCGCGCATTGGTCGAGTCGTTGGCGTGGGGCGGCGACCATTACCTGTTGCTGGCCGATTATCAGTCTTACGTGGCAACCCAACTGCGCGTCGAC
>JBAWYQ010000402.1:0-1907 GCA_037143475.1 Burkholderiales bacterium
CGACCACGTCGCCCCAGGGATGGGTGTAAATGGGCGTTTTATTGGGCCTGTTGTGCCAGTTGGGGCATGTGCCCTACTGCCCCGCAATTGGGGGGAAACGGGCGTTTCATGGGCTGCACGCTACGCTGTGGGTCCATGCCATTACCCTCGGAGCCCTTTACCTGAGCGTGCGAAAAGACGACCTCAAAACGCCCTACGATGGCTGGCGTGCGCGCCGTGCGTGCGGCATCAGGAATCCGGCCAGGTCCGCAACCACGGCTTCGAAAACCGGGATTTCGATGGCCAAGTCGCGAACGAAAGCAGCCCACTGCCGCTGCTTGCCAGCGTCAGTCGCAAAAGTCGGGGTCAACGCCACAGGCGCCTCCCATGGAATGGCCGTGGCGCGCCGTTCAAACGTCGCCGCAATCGCCCGGGACAATCGGTCTTCATCGAAGTCATAGCTGCGGCTCAGAATCCACACGTCGTAGAAGTCCTTCATACGGCTGTTGGCCAAGCCCAGCATGACCATGGCCTGAAATTTTTCGGCAATCACGGTCTCGCGGGCATAGACGCGCAGTCTGGGCTGCGGCAGATCGAGCAGAACCGGCAGATTGATCTCTTCAATGCCCGGTTCAATGGCGTCGCCAAAGCCTATGTCAATAATGACGGTAATCCGCGCACCTGCGAGCGCCCCGGTGGTGCGAAGACGCAAACCACCATACTCAAGCTCTTCGCGGATCAACTCGACGCGCAGCGCATCTACGTCGAACACCATGCCGTCGTCTACCGCAATCGCGCAGATCTCACGAAACGTGACGAGCATCGCGTCCGGCGCCGGATCGCCATAGCCCAGAAAATCCACATCGCGTGTCGGGCGGTGGGGATCATCAAACCAAGTCGTCATCAGCATCGCGCCCTTGAGTACAAACCGGTTGCGATGGGGCGATAGACTGAGTCGATGCAGCAGCCTCTCGTTGGCATAACGCGTCAGCAGGAGTTCGAAAGCCTGCCCCTTCTGGCGTGCCAGTGTGAGCAGGCGGGCGCGCACCGAGGCACCGACTTCACGCGGTTTCTTGGGCTCAGCCATGGGACGTCAACGCACTCATGTACGGCTCCATGACTTTCCAGACTTTAGCGTCCGCCGCCTCTCTGGCAATTTCGGAGGGTGACGCCTTTTTTTGTCTGAGTGCCTCCCTCAGTCCTTCCAGTGCGACGTTCACACCAACGGTCTGACGATACCGAAACAAGTCTGCAACGGTCTTGGCGACCCCAAAGATCGGCACGGACACCCCGTCAATGATGTGACTCTCGACGCCAAGCAGCAGTCGTGGCCCTGAAAAACGCGCGAAACGAACCGGCGGATATTCAAACGTGGGACGCCATTCTTTGGGGCCAATGGCGATCCAGACCTTGGGCGGGATCTGGTCCGTCAGACCATGGAACGCCAGAGCCGACGTGAGGCAAACGACCCCCCTGGGAACGAGCTTGGAGATCTCGGCGAGCGTGTGGTGCATGTCCAGAGATGCGTCCGCCAGTTGATATAGCCCCCGCGCAAGGCGCACGAGAACTCCTTCTCGCTCAAGGCGCGAGACTGTAGCCGCCGTAACCCCTTTGGCGATTAACTCGCTCAGGCGCGACATGCCCGTAGCTCGCAGGTGAGCCACCGCACGATTTCGCTGTGAAGGTTGATCTTGTGCTTCCATTGATACAAAACATCGGATGATTGTTTATCTTACCCGATGATTGATACCATTTCAAACACAAGTATTCCAGCCTGCAGGACGACTCCATTGATGCTCCAAGGAGCATCCCTGTCATGCAAGCGACAAATTGATCAATTCGGTTATGACAGAAAGTCAGTGAAGAAGGCTAGTCCAGTTCAGTAAGAACTCGGGCTATTCAAAAGTTTGGAACATGAGCTGCAAAAA
>JBAWYQ010000403.1:0-1905 GCA_037143475.1 Burkholderiales bacterium
GGCATGGAAATAGATGGTCATGGTGACAGTGCCAATGGGCACCAGCGTGGCACGGCGAACAAAGACGCGCGGAAAGAACACATCGCACAGCGCAGTCAGCGATGCAAAATCCATAGGACGCGGCGGATTATCGCGCACCCACAACCGGGTCAGACTGCTTTCACCACTGCCGTCCCATACTTGTGGCATAGCCCCTTCCATGGGTCGCATCTCATAGCGCTTCACCCACTCCATGGGTATTGGCCCCTGGCCCAATGGCACCAGCTCGGGCTCGGGACAAACGGGCATGGGTTCTTCGTCCACACTCCATGTATCGCGTCGCAGCGCGGTGAACGCCGTGCCGGTCAACACCGTCTCGCCGCCTTGAAGCACTTCAATGATCCAGTGCTGGGTGGAGCGGTTAGTGCGGGCGGCCCGGGCCGCAACCAAAAATGGCCCTGGCTCCAACGCGGCTGCGAAATTGACGGTGAGCGACACCGGCTCGCCCAGGCGATCCGGGTGCAGCAGCACAGCATTCATCATCTGCGCGGCACTGATGCCCCCAAAAGGCCCCACCATGTTGGCGTAGGCCGGGCTGGTGTGGCCCGCAAACGTGCCATCGGCCTGCCGCTCCATGGCAATTGCCTGGTCAAAAACGTGTGTACTCAATGCTTGTCTCCATGAAAAAAGCCACCGTCAGGTGGCCTTTGTGTCGAGTGCAATCAGACTCGCTCAAAAATGCCTGCAGCTCCCTGGCCCGTGCCTACGCACATGGTCACCATGCCGTACTTCAGATTATGGCGACGCAATGCGTGAATCACTGTCGCGGCCCGGATAGCGCCGGTAGCACCCAGTGGGTGACCCAGGGCGATCGCGCCACCCATGGGGTTGACCTTGGACGGGTCCAGGCCCAGCGTGTTGACCACGGCCAGCGACTGGGCGGCAAAGGCCTCATTGAGTTCGAACCAGTCGATGTCACTGTGCTGTAGGCCAGCGTAGCGCAGGGCAGCGGGGATGGCCTCGATCGGACCAATGCCCATGATTTCGGGCGGCACGCCGCGTGCGGCATAGGACACAAAGCGCGCCAGGGGCGTGAGACCAAACTGCTTGACCGCCTTTTCGCTGGCAAGAATCAGCGCACCGGCGCCGTCGCTGGTCTGCGAGCTATTGCCAGCGGTGACACTGCCACGTGCGGCAAACACCGGGCGCAGCTTGCCCAGGGCTTCCAGCGTGGTCTCGGGGCGTGGGCCTTCGTCCAGGCTCACAGTGCGTGTGCGGGTGGACACCTCGCCAGTCGCCAGGTCGGGCGTGCGATCGATGACGTCGATGGCGGTGATCTCGTTGGTGAACTCACCGGCCTGCTGGGCCCGGACGGCCCGCAGGTGCGATTCCAGCGCAAAGGCGTCCTGTGCCTCGCGGGAAACTTTCCACTGCTGCGCCACCCTTTCGGCGGTCAAGCCCATGCCGTAAGCGATGCCGATGTTTTCGTCGCGCTCGAAAATGGCAGGATTGAACGAAACCTTGTTGCCACCCATGGGCACCATGCTCATGGACTCGGCACCTCCGGCGATCATCACATCGGCCTCGCCCACGCGGATGCGGTCGGCGGCCATCTGGATGGCGGTCACACCGGATGCACAGAAGCGGTTGACGGTGACGCCGCCCACCGGGTGGGCGAAGGCCAGACCGGTGGCGATGCGGGCCATGTTCATGCCCTGCTCACCTTCAGGGAAGGAGCAGCCGATGATGGCGTCCTCGATGGCCTTGGGGTCCAGCGTGGGCACCTGCAGCATGGCGCTCCGTATGGCAGCCACCAGCAGTTCGTCGGGGCGGGTGTTGCGGAAGTAGCCGCGGCCAGAACGGCCGATGGGCGTGCGAGTGGCGGCAACGATGTAGGCGTCTTGAACTTGTTTCATATAAATCTTT
>JBAWYQ010000404.1:0-1896 GCA_037143475.1 Burkholderiales bacterium
TAGGGCGCGTTGCCATGTTCCAGATAGGTGCGCTCGTAGCAGCGGTAGAAGAAGTTCCAGTCCGGCGTGGTGATGTCGCGGCCCAACGCCCAGCGGAAGGTCACGCCGGCCTCGGCGACCTTGCGCCGCTCTTGCCGAATTTTTTTGCGCTTCTCCTGGGACAGGGACATCAGGAAGTCGTCGAAGTCGGCGTAGCCGGGAGTCGTGTTCTTCCAGTGAAATTGGACGGTGTGGCGCAGCATCAGGCCGGCTTGTTCGCAGGCGGCGGCATCGGCGTCATCTAGAAAAAGTAGGTGCAGGGAGGACATGCCGCTTTGCTCGCACCAACGCAGCAGGGCTTGCAGCAGGGCGCCGCGTGCGGCATCGGTGCGTGCCATCAACCGAGCGCCTGGTACAGGGGTGAACGGGACGGCCGCCACGGCCTTGGGGTAGTAGGGCAGACCATGCTGCGCGTAGGCATTCGCCCAGGCCCAGTCGAACACGTATTCGCCGTAGGAATGGGCTTTTTCGTAAATGGCACAGGCGGCCATCAATTCTCCACCCATGTGCAGCGTGAAAATGTGAGGCGTCCAGCCAGTTTTGGCGGTAGCGCTGCCGCTCGTATGCAGTGCGGCCAGGTAGGCGTGGCGCAGGAAGGGGCTGGGGTTGGGTTGGGTTTGTAGCAGCGCATCCCACGCGCAAGCGTCCACATCCAACGGCGAGTTGGCCACTCGGATGACATAATCCTCAGCCAAGGCGTACCCCGTGCGCAGGTATTGGCCCGGTAAGGCCGCGACTAACGAAAAATTCCTGTTTCATGACTCTCAAACTGTGCGTTGCGCAACTCAATTTCATTGTGGGTGACCTGCAGGGCAATGCCCAAAAGATCATCACCGCCGCCAAGGACGCTTATGCAGACGGCGTGCGGCTGTTGCTCACCCCCGAGTTGTCGATTTGTGGCTATGCCGCCGAAGATCTGTTTTTGCGCCCGGCTTTTATCCAAGCCTGCGATGATGCCGTGAAAGCAGTGGCCCATGCTCTGGCCGGGTTAAAAGACATGACAGTGGTGGTGGGGCACCCCAGCGGTGGTGACAGCCGCACACGCTCGGTGTCGGTGCAAAACCGCTTCAATGCGGCCAGCGTGCTACGCGAAGGGCAGGTCGTGGCCACCTATGCGAAACGGGAACTGCCCAATTACCAGGTGTTTGACGAACGGCGTTACTTCACACCCGGCAGTGGTGTATGCGTGTTTGAGGCCGGCGAGGAGGGCGCGCGGGTCCGTGTGGGATTGCTGATTTGCGAAGACGCGTGGTTTGACGAGCCTGCCCGGCAGACTCGGCAGGCTGGGGCGCAGATGCTCGTGGTGATCAACGCATCGCCCTTTCATGTGGGCAAAGGCTACGAACGTGAGGAAATGATGCGTCAGCGGGTGCAGGAAACCGGCCTGCCCCTGGTCTATGCGCACCTGGTTGGTGGCCAGGACGAGGTGGTGTTTGAGGGCCATTCGTTTGCACTGAATGCCGATGGCTCGGTCGCCGGTCGGGCCCCGAGTTTTAAGGAAAATATGTTCTTAGCCCTCGCAGCATCTGCGCAGGCAGCTATAAAAATGGTAGCGAATGTAGAGCCAGTGCGCACGCCTGAGCAGGACCTGTGGGATGCCCTGGTGCTGGGCGTGCGCGATTACGTGGGCAAGAATGGCTTTCCGGGTGCGATTCTGGGTCTGTCGGGTGGCATTGATTCAGCTCTGGTGCTGGCCATCGCTGTGGACGCCTTGGGCGCGGACAAGGTTCGTGCTGTGATGATGCCATCGCCCTATACGGCCGACATCAGCTGGCTGGACGCCCGTGAGATGGCGCAGCGCATGGGTGTGCGCTACGACGAGATTTCCATCGTGCCCCAGTTTGAGGCCTTCAAGGC
>JBAWYQ010000405.1:0-1856 GCA_037143475.1 Burkholderiales bacterium
GTCAACATGGCGCTGATCATCAAGTTCATGGCCAACTACTTCTTCAACCCCAAGGCCTACTCTGAAGTGCCGCGCCGCGACGACGGCTCCAACGACGAGTTCCTGTTCAACCAAGGTCCGACCAAGGGGCTGGGCAGCATCCAGTTCCACGACTACCAGCAGGCCTACAACAGCTTTGATCTGCCCAACCTCACCGTGTTCAAGGAACAGATTGCCCTGTTCAAGGAGATGGCGGTCAAAGCGCCGCCCAGCAAAGAGCAGGCAAAAGACATCGACTTTTTACTCACCGCGGGCGAGATGTTCACGCTGGTGGTTTACGGCCAACTCGTCCTGGAAAACGCCAAGATTTACGGCATGGACGACGCGCTGATCGACCAGATCTTTGACTTTATGGTGCGCGATTTCTCCAAGTTTGCGCTTCAGTTGTACTCCAAGCCCAGCAGCTCGGAAGGGCAAATGGCGCAGTGCCTGAAGATGATCAAGAAGCCGGTGGTCGACGCTACGCGCTACGAGGCAGTGTGGACCCAGTATGTACAGGCCATGAAGGGGCAGTACACCATGCCACGCTGAGGAGTAGATGTCATTTATTCCCGTGCTTGACGTCAGCGGCGTGACTGGCGCGTCGGAACTTCAGCACCCTGGTTGCAATCAGTGTTTCGGCCAGGAAACACATCAAGGCCAACAGAAAGCACGACACCCCGGTGAGGAAGAGAACGGTGGCGAGGCGAAAAATCTGAATCTCGGTTGTCTCGCCAAGAAACAGGGCCATGATGGTCAGGCCAATCAAAATGGCACAGAAAGTCAGCAGGGCAATGCAGAAGTTGACCAGGCGACCACGGGTGCGCAGTTGCCCCAGTTCAGTAAATTCCGCCACCATCGGATTTTCATTCGGGCTGGCATCAATGCGCGTTTCCAGTACCCGGGCGCGGTCGATGATGCGGGCCAGGCGACCCGCCACGGTGCCAATCATGGCCGCTACAGCGGTCAACAGAAACACCGGTGCCACGGCCAATTGAATGCCGTGCGTGACGGTGTCGAGGTCACTTGCAAAAAACATGGGGCTCTTCAGCCTATTCGCTCACCGGCACGCAACTGCAGAATAGATTGCGGTCGCCGTAGACATTGTCCACCCGTCCAATAGGCGGCCAGTATTTGACGGACTTCAAGGTGGCAACCGGGAAAGCGCCTACCTCCCGGCTATAGGGGCGGTCCCATTCTGCGCCCAGCAGGCTGGCCGCTGTGTGCGGGGCGTGCTTGAGCGGGTTGTTGTCCTGCGGCCATTCACCGCGTTCCACCTTTGATACTTCGCCGCGGATAGCAATCATGGCGTCGATGAAGCGGTCCAGCTCGGCCAGGGTTTCACTTTCGGTGGGCTCCACCATCAGCGTGTTCGGCACCGGGAAGGAGAGGGTGGGCGCATGGAAGCCATAGTCCATCAGGCGCTTGGCCACGTCCTCGGCCATCACACCGCAAGTGTCTTTGAGCGGACGCAGGTCCAGGATGCACTCATGGGCCACATGGCCGTTGGCGCTGGCGTACAGCGTGGGGTAGAAGTCTTTCAGGCGGGCGCTGATGTAGTTGGCCGCCAGGATGGCCGCCTCGGTGGCGTGTTGCAGTCCGTCCGGGCCCATCATCCGGCAGTACATCCAGCTGATCGGCAGCACCGCGGCGTTGCCCAAAGGAGCGGCGCTGACCGCACCCGTGCCCGCCACGCCACCAGTGGCATGGCCAGGAAGGAATGGGACCAGGTCTTCTACCACACAGACGGGGCCGACACCGGGGCCGCCACCGCCGTGTGGAATGCAGAAGGTCTTGTGCAGGTTCAGGTGGCTGACGTCGCCGCCAAACTCTCCGGG
>JBAWYQ010000406.1:0-1832 GCA_037143475.1 Burkholderiales bacterium
ATAACGCCTGCTCCAACATGCCGCGTGCGGGCCACATGGGCATCATGACGGAAGCACAGATTCGTCACTTGGTGGCTTTGCTGGTGGACCCGAAATCCGCTGTCAATCAGTAGCAACTGCTGCATTTTATTCTTCCAAATTTCAAATGAACTTATCCAAAAGAGAATTTTTTCAGGTGTTGGGCGCCGGGACAATGGCCGGCATGGGTCTTGGAACCTACGCTGACGCAGACGCCGCTACGGCCTCCAATGGCCTGTACGACATTCCCCGGTTTGGCAACGTGTCGTTCTTGCACATGACCGATTGCCACGCCCAACTCAAACCGATTTACTTCCGCGAACCCAGCATCAATATTGGTATGGGGTCGATGAAGGGCAATTTGCCGCATCTGGTGGGCGAGCATTTGCTCAAATTCGCCAAGGTGCGCCCCGGAACTGCTGAGGCCTATGCGCTGGGCTATCTGGACTATGAAAAGGCCGCCAAACGGTATGGCAAGGTGGGTGGCTTTGCGCACTTGGCCACGCTGGTCAAGCGCATGAAGGCCAGTCGCCCGGGTGCGCTGCTGCTGGACGGTGGCGACACATGGCAAGGCTCGGGCACGGCACTGTGGACCAACGGCCAGGACATGGTGGACGCCTGCAAGTTGCTGACCGTGGACGTGATGACCGGGCACTGGGAGTTCACCCTGGGCATGGAGCGTGTCAAGGAAATTGTCGACAAGGACTTTGCCGGCAAGGTTGATTTTGTGGCGCAAAACATCAAGACCAATGACTTTGGTGACCCGGTATTCAAGCCTTATGTGATTCGCGAGATCAACGGTGTGCCTTGTGCCATCATCGGCCAGGCTTTTCCCTACACCCCCATTGCCAACCCTCGCTACATGGTGGCCGATTGGTCGTTTGGCATTCAGGACGACAACCTGCAGAAGATGGTCGACGAAGTGCGCGCCAAAGGCGCACAGGTGGTGGTGGTGCTGAGCCACAACGGCATGGACGTGGACCTGAAAATGGCCAGCCGCGTGACCGGCATTGACGCCATCATGGGCGGCCATACGCACGATGGCATGCCGGTGGCCACGCTGGTGTCGAACAAGGGTGGCAAGACCATTGTCACCAACGCAGGGTCCAATACCAAGTTTTTGGGTGTGCTGGACTTTGAAGTCAAAGAGAAGCGGGTGATGGACTTCCGCTACAAGCTGCTGCCCATTTTTGCCAACATGCTGGCGGCAGACCCGGAGATGGATGCGCTGATTACCAAGGTTCGCGCCCCCTATGAGTCCAAGCTGGCTGAGAAATTGGCCATTACAGTAGGCACGCTCTACCGCCGTGGCAACTTCAACGGCACCGGCGACCAGTTGCTGGTTGACGCATTGATGGACGTGCAAGGTGCCGAAATTGCGTTCTCGCCGGGCTTCCGCTGGGGCACTACGCTGCTGCCTGGTCAGGCCATCACACGCGAGTGGTTGATGGACATGACGGCCACCAGCTACTCCTTTGCTACGGTTACTGAAATGACGGGCGAGACCATCAAGACCGTGCTGGAAGATGTGGCTGACAACCTGTTCAACCCCGACCCGTACTACCAGCAAGGCGGTGACATGGTGCGTGTGGGCGGTCTGCAATACAGCTGCACGCCTGGTGCAGTCATGGGCAAGCGCATTGACAACATGCAGTTGCAGGGCCGTGCGATTGAGGCTGGCAAGAAGTACAAGGTCGCAGGCTGGGCGCCGGTGGCCGAAGAGGCGCGCACCCAAGGCAACAAGATGGTCTGGGATGTTGTCGAGACATGGCTCAAGGCCAGTGGCGGCAAGGTGTCAGCCCGCAAGCTCAATA
>JBAWYQ010000407.1:0-1815 GCA_037143475.1 Burkholderiales bacterium
GGGATGACGTGGCTGTTGTCGGGGTGGTAGTTGTCGCCCGGGCCATAGAGGTTGGTGGGCATGACGCTGCGGTAGTCGCGCCCGTGCTGGCGGTTGTAGCTTTCGCAGAGTTTGATGCCGGCGATTTTGGCAATAGCATAGGGCTCGTTGGTGGGCTCGAGCGTGCCGGTGAGCAGTGCGCTCTCGGTCATGGGCTGCTGTGCCATGCGGGGGTAGATGCAGCTGCTGCCCAAAAACAGCAGCTTTTGCACGCCGTGGGTGTGGGCGGCGTGGATGATGTTGGCCTGCACCATGAGGTTGTCATAGATGAAGTCTGCGGGAAAGGTGTTGTTGGCATAGATGCCACCCACACGGGCTGCGGCCAGGTAGACCTGGGTGGGCTTTTCTTCAGCGAAGAAGGCGTTGACGGCAGCCTGATTGGTTAAATCGAGCTCGGCGTGGGTGCGAAAGACGATTTGGCCGGAAGCAACGCCTTGGGCCAGCAAGGTGCGCACAATGGCGCTGCCGACCATGCCACGGTGGCCGGCAACATAAATTTTGTCGGAATGCAAAACGGTAATCCTCCCTTGGACTGGTAGGGATAGTTCTTTTTGTGTGAACTTTAGCCCCCTGCGCGAACCGCGGAGTTTACCTGACGAAGTGTGGCCGTGAAGTGTGGCCGAAGTACCACGCCGCTTGAACACTACAATGCACCATCACATCACAACGGCCATAAAGAGTCAGTGAGTGAAAACTTTTGCATATGCAAGCTCAGGGAGGGGCCTAAAAAATGATGCTGTCACATCATGGGTAATTTTTCTATTCGCAAATCCGCATCGGTTACCGATTTTTTGGTGCAGGTGCTGGACTTTTCGGCCGTCTGCACGGGTGGCTGGGCCGCCTATTACTTGCGTTTTGGCTTTGACGAACACACCGTTGAACTGCCTTCGGGCGAGCGCCTGCTGGTGATGGGCGTGGCATTTTTTGCCGCCCTGTTTTTTGGCAAGGTGTACCGCATGTGGCCCGGCGGCTCGCTGGCGGCCATGGTGGGGCGGGTGTCGTTGGGCTGGCTGATAACCTGGACGGCGCTGGTGGTGCTGATGGCGCTGACCAAGAGCGCCGAGATGTTTTCACGCATTTGGGTGGTGGCATGGTTGTTTTTGACGCTGGTGAGCCTGTGGGTTGCACGGGTGGTGGCTTTTTTTGCCATGACGCACATGCGCCGCGCGGGCTACCACCACAAGTCTGTGGTGTTGTATGGCGACAGCACCATGTTGGACACGGTGAAGGCGCGCATTGGCCGGTCAAACTGGAGCGGCTTTGACATTGTGGGCACCGTGGTGCAGGGGGACGGGCAGGACATTGCCACCCTGGACATGGAACTGCGCCCAGACGAGATCTGGATCGCGCTGAGCATGGGTGACCAGACCAACCTGGAGGCGGTGCTGCAGGCGCTGCAAATATCGGTGGCCAACATTCGGCTGCTGCCCGATTTGCGTATGTACCAAATTTTGAACCACGGGATGAGTGTGCGGGTGGGCATTCCGATGGTGGACATTTCTGCATCACCCATGTTTGGCAGCCGCAAGGTGACCAAGGCGGTGCTGGACTACACGGTTGCGTCCATTGCGCTGCTGCTGTTAAGCCCGGTGATGCTGGCGGTGGCGCTGGCGGTGAAGCTGACGTCCAAGGGGCCGGTGCTGTTTCACCAAAAGCGCCATGGCTGGAATGGCGAGGAGATTACGGTGTACAAGTTTCGCTCGATGGCGATGCATGCTGAAGCGGCGGGCACGGTAACGCAGGCCAAGCGACAGGACCCACGGGTGACCCGGGTGG
>JBAWYQ010000408.1:0-1810 GCA_037143475.1 Burkholderiales bacterium
CCGTAGGTGGTTGCGGTGTTGACCGCCTCACCCCGCACCACCGGGTGTGCACCAGCCGGGTAATAGGCCAGCATGTCCGCACCTTGCCAGCGACCCGAGAAGTGGAACGGCATCCACACCGTGTTGGCGCCGACACGCTCGGTCACCATGGCCTGCACATTCAGGCGTGCACCAGTGGGAGTGGACAACCAGACGCGACCGCCGTTCGTGATTCCGCGCTCAGTCGCGGTCTGCGGATTGATCTCAACGAAAGCCTCCTGCTGCAACTCCGCCAGCCAGGGGTTGGAGCGGGTTTCCTCGCCGCCGCCTTCGTATTCGGTCAGACGGCCCGACGTCATGATGAGCGGGAACTTCTCATGGACCTTGTCGGCAATATTCTTCTGCTGCACGGTTTTGTACAGCGTGGGCAGGCGCCAGAAGGCCTTTTTATCGTCGTGCGTAGGGTACTTGGCCACCAGGTCGGGGCGAATGCCATACAGGGGTTCACGGTGCTGGGGAATGGGGTCAGGAAAGTTCCACACCACCGCACGCGCCTTGGCATTCCCAAAGGGGTGACAGCCGTGCACCTTCATGACCACACGCTGAATGCCACCCGACAAATCGGTCTTCCAATTCTTGCCCTCGGCTGCGGCCTTCTCGGCATCGGTCAAATCATCCCACCAGCCCAGCTTTTTGAGCAGCACATGGTCAAACTCGGGGTAGCCCGTAGTGATGTCCGCACCCAGCGAGTGGGAGCCGTCTTCGGACAGCAGGCTCTTGCCCTCACGCTCGACACCGAAGTTGGCGCGGAAATTACCACCACCGTCCATGACGTGCTTGGAGGTGTCGTACAGGTTAGGGGAACCCGGGTGCTTGAGTTCGGCCGTACCAAAACAAGGCCATGGCAAGCCAAAGTAGTCGCCACTCATGTCATAGCCGGTCTCTTTATCGATGACCTTGCCTTTGCATTTGAGCGTCTTGACGTCAAACGCGTTCATGTTGCGCATGTGCGCCTTGAGCCGTTCAGGGCTTTGCCCGGTGTAGCCAATGGTCCAGACACCCTTGTTAATCTCGCGCAGGATGTCTTCTGGCACCGGTTCGTCCAAACCTTTGACCTGTTGCATCTTGAAGTTCTTGGACAGCTCTTTGCCAAAACCGAGACGATCTGCAAACTGCTGCATGATCATGTGGTCACTGCGGCTCTCCCACAGCGGCTCGATCACTTTTTCGCGCCACTGCAGGGAGCGATTCGATGCAGTGACTGAGCCCGAGGTCTCAAACTGCGTGGCTGCGGGCAGCAGGTAGACCGCACGGTTGGGATTCAGGTCTTCAGGCTTTCCAGGCATAGCCGCCATGGCCGCCGTGGCAGACGGATACGGGTCCACCACCACCAGCAGGTCGAGCTTGTCCATGGCGCGCTTCATCTCCAGACCCCGCGTCTGGGAGTTGGGTGAATGGCCCCAATAGAACACGCCGCGCAGGTTGGAATCCTGGTCGATCAGTTCATTCTTCTCAAGCACACCATCAATCCAGCGCGACACGGTGATGCCGGGCTTGCTCATCATGGCGGGTGCCGAGAACTGCTTCTTGATCCACTCAAAGTCGACGCCCCAGACCTTGGCGAAATGCTTCCACGAGCCCTCGACAATGCCGTAGTATCCCGGCAGCGAGTCGGGGTTAGGGCCGACGTCGGTGGCGCCCTGCACGTTATCGTGGCCACGAAATATGTTGGTGCCGCCGCCCGACTTGCCCACATTGCCCAGGGCCAGTTGCAAAATGCACGATGCACGCACCATGGCGTTGCCAATGGTGTGCTGGGTCTGACCCATGC
>JBAWYQ010000409.1:0-1809 GCA_037143475.1 Burkholderiales bacterium
GTGCTGCCAGTGGCTGGCGTGGCCGTGAGGGTGACGCTGGAGCCGATAGTGAAACTGGCGTTGCAGGTGCTGCCGCAGGTGATGCCAGCGGGTGTGCTGGTGATCGTCCCATTGCCGGATGTCACAGCAACAAGGCTCCTGGTAGGTGCGCTCCACACCAGAGAACCCGTCGCGTCCAGTTTCCCACTTGGCAAGTAGTAAACGAACTGCGCTGTTTGCGCGCTTAGGGAAGTAATTTCGACCGTGCCACCGGTTACGCACGACGCCGGGCCAGACGTAATGGTCTCGCTGAAAGTCGACACGTTTTGATTCGCGCTATTCCAGGAGCTTGCAAGCGAGGCCAAAGTGCCGCCGCACGATAAGGAAGGGTATTCAATCTGAAAGATTCCACTTTCTGCTGTCACGCGAATCGACCACGTCCTGCCATCAGTTTGTGTACCTTGTCCAAGCCACACACCATTGAGCCAGTCGTTAGTTGCATTGGGCCTAAAGTTGGCGGTGACGCTCTTGGCGGTGTCCATGCCTACCGTACAGGTACTAGCGGTGCCGCTACAGGCACCATTCCAGCCAGTAAGGGTGTTACCAGCGTCCGGGGTGGCGGTGAGGGTGACGCTGGTGCCGCTGGTGAAACTGGCGCTACAGGTATTGCCGCAGTCGATGCCATCCGGGGCACTGGTGATGGCACCGTTGCCGGTCTTCGACACAGAAAGAGCAAAAGAGCCAAGGGACAGCGCCGGGCGCACAAGCCGGGACGCGAGGCTGCCGCTTTGGCCATAGGCCGCGCCATCCATAAATCTGATGCCCCACGCATTGAGCGATCCGCTGGCATAGAGCGAACCGGACCAAAAGAACGAATCTGGCGTGGCAGGAAAAATGGTCGCATTGACTGCCGGACTGGAAACGCGGTAGTCCAACAGACTTATCAGCTCGTCCATTGTAGGGACGCGCCAATCGGTGTACCCGGCGTAGCGTGCGCTGAGGGTCTTCGCCTGATCTGCTGTCATGGTGCTGGCGGTACCGGTACAGGTGGTGCCGCTCCATAGCTGCCCCTCGGCGCAACGTTTCCACATCAGCCCTGTTGGCGTATGCGTCACGGTTCCATTAGCTTGGTCAACATAGTCGCTGGTCGGTCGCGCAATATTCAGCAAAGAAACAGAAGACTGACCTCCACGCACCAAACGCACCTGACTATCGTAGCCGGCCCAGTAGTCGCCAGAGAAGCCATCGGTAAAGTAGACGATCCAGGCATACGTGGTGTTGACGCTATATAGCGAACTCGACCAATAGCTCGAAGATGACGTGTTGGGAAACACAGTCGTGTCGATCGATGGGTTGGACCTGGAGCGATCCACAATGGTGTGGAGTTCGCGGATATTGGGCACGCGCCAATCGCTTTGCCCGGCAAACGTTTGTTTTCCAGTCAGCGCGTTCGCTTTGGCAAAGGTATAGGGGATTGCCGTGCCAGTACAAGTGCCACCCGCCCAGGTTTGCCCCATCGCGCACCGCATCCAGATGAGACCCGTGCTGGGGTCGGTCACTGTGCCATCGCTGTTATCGGTGTAGGTTTTGGCAGCCAATGCCGAGCTTGCAGCCCCAAGCATGAGGCAGGCCAGCACCCATCTGCGCCAACCTGAAAGTGGGCTTGTGATGGCGCGAAACCAAGAAATTGCTGTTTTCATCATTCTCGCCCTCATTTTGGCTAGCTGCTTTCGCGGCTGCAACCAGTCTCACTGTAAGTGTTGTTAAGATTTCCCCGAGTGAGCCACTGAATTCCCTCCATGGGCATTATGCCGTTTGCCTTCATTGGGC
>JBAWYQ010000410.1:0-1803 GCA_037143475.1 Burkholderiales bacterium
TCAGCGGATTAAGTCCTTTGCCGAGCATGACCGGCCGCAGCACATAGCGACAGCCTGCAAGGTCGCGAGCACCCTGCAGCGCGAAGCACTTCGGCTTCAATTATCCGGGGATGTGCCAACCAGTCACCGATAGGTCAATTTCATCGATCCCTTTGGGCGTGCCGGAACTATTGTGCAATAAGTGACGATAGAGGAGTGGAAGCAAGATTTCTGCTGCTCCGAAGCAGCCGTCTATATATGCATAGTGAATGGCCGCTGTCAGGAAAACTCGAGGTCTGGACTGTGCCCATAAGAGACGGTGGAGAAAACCGGGAGCCGCCGTTCGCCGGGAACCCTCGAAAATGAATAGCTGCCGTTCGCTATGCGTTAGTGATATTGGTTGCGCAACCTCGGCTGCACAGTGATGGGCGGTCATTGGCGATGCCATGGGAATCAGAATGGCCGGTGTCCGGCCTTGGATCTACCGCTCCAAACGGTAGAATTTGGTTGGGCGGCGCGGCAATGCGCGCTCATCCTCAAGCGGTTAAGGGGAGCAACCCCTTCAACTGATCGAATCCCATCACTAATTCACAGCGTTACCCGCGTTCCCAACTCCACTACTTGATTTGGCGGAAGACCGAAGTAATCCGCCACGGTACCCGCATTGCGGCACATAGCTGCAAACAGGGTCTCTCGCCAGTAGGGCATGGCGGCACCGATGCGCGGTATGACGGTTTCACGGCCGAGGAAGTAAGAAGTTGTCATCGGCTCCATATCCAGCCCCTGCTCGGCGCACCATTCAAGCGCCGTTGGCACGTCAGGTGTATCCATGAAGCCGAAATGAACGCGAACACGGTAGAAGCGATGGTTGAGGCGTTCGACGACGACCCGTTGCGCATCGGCTACGCGAGGTACAGACAGCACGATCACTGTGACCAACGCCACCTGTTCATGTAGTACCTTGTTGTGCTTGAGATTGTGCAGCAGAGCGTGTGGGACATGTTCAAGATAGGGCGTCATGAACACAGCCGTGCCCGGTACGGTGATGGTATCCGGAGCCTCAATACCCTTGATGAATGGCTTGAGGAATAGGGCTTGGGTGTCGAGCCGCTCATCGAGTAGTTCACGTCCGGCTTTCCATGTCGTCAGCAGCAGATAGATCAATCCACCGAAAACCAGCGGAAACCAACCGCCATCGTGAATCTTGGTTGAATTGGCGGCGAGAAATATTACATCAAGCACCAGCAACGCCCCGAACACCGGTAGCGCCAGTCGCCTTCGCCAGTTCCATTGGCGGCGCGCAACGAAGTAGGCAAACAGCGTGGTGATGATCATGGTGCCGGTAACAGCGATGCCATAGGCCGCCGCCAAATCGACGGACGACTTGAAGGCCAGCACCAGACCGATTACACCAAGCAGCATCAGCCAGTTCACCCCAGGCATGTAAATTTGCCCCATCTGGCTGCTTGAAGTGTGCCGCAGTTCCATACGCGGTGCGTAACCAAGTTGGATAGCCTGTTGCGTGATCGAATACACGCCTGTGATTACCGCCTGCGATGCAATCACAGTGGCCGCCGTGGCCAGCCCCACTAGAGGAAGCAGAAACCAGGTGGGGGCCATGAGATAGAAGGGATTGCGGACAGTCGCAGGATCGGCCAGCAGAACAGCGCCTTGGCCAAAGTAGTTGAGTAGCAGGGTCGGCAAGGCCAGACCGAACCATGCCAGACGGATCGGCCGCCGGCCAAAATGGCCCATGTCGGCATATAGTGCCTCGGCGCCCGTCAGGGCAAGGAAGACGCTGCCCATGGCAAGAAAGCCCAAGGT
>JBAWYQ010000411.1:0-1801 GCA_037143475.1 Burkholderiales bacterium
CAATATGTTACAAAAACTAAAGTGCCTAGCGCTTATTCTGTGTGCTTTACCCGTGCTCTGGAGTGGGGCAGCACAAGCTGGCACACTGCAACCCAGCGCAGATGGCACCGTGACCGATACCGCCACGGGCTTGGTGTGGAAACGCTGCCTGGAAGGGCAGGCCTGGTCGGGGCAAACCTGCACCACCACCACCACTTACACCTTTGACCAAGCTACGGCGCTCACAGGCAAAGTGACCTTTGCCGGGCAGAATGATTGGCGCTTACCCAACATTCGGGAGCTATTAAGCATCGTTGATGACACGGTTTTCCGGCCAGCGATGGACAAAATTGCGTTCCCGAACGACGTTGGTTTGGCTCTTTGGTCGGGTTCGCCCAGCGCCAACGGCTCGAACTTCGCGTGGAGCGTGGAATTCTTGGGTGGCAGCTCCAGAAGCTACGTCCGCAGCAGCAGCTACTCCGTTCGGCTGGTGCGCGGGGGGCAGTCTTTGGCAGCATTAAATGTGGCGCGACCCACTGCGGACTATGTTGATAACGGCGACGGCACCGCCACCCACACACCAACTCGATTGATGTGGCAGCGCTGCGCGGTGGGGCAAAGCTGGAACGGGCAAACCTGCGTAGGGACAGCAAGCACCATGACTTGGGATCGTGCAAAGACTGCAACCAGTAACTTGGCGGGCAAGACCGATTGGCGTTTGCCCACGCGGCAAGAGTTGCTTAGCTTGGTGGATTACACCAAGGCAACCCCCCTCTCCTGGAATGCCACGATTTTTTCTACTAACGACCTCGGTTCGGTCTTTTGGTCGGGTTCGCCCAGCGCCGCAAGCTCGAGCTTAGCGTGGGGCGTGCTCTTCTACTATGGCTACACCTACAGCCACCTCAACTACGACAGCAACTCCGTTCGGCTGGTGCGCGGGGGACAGTCCATTAGCTCAACCGCGACTGACGCGGACAAGGTGTTTGCTTGGGCTGAGAGAACGTACACAACCATTTTTTCACCTGCGGGGCAAGCTTCACAGGTGATTCCGGGCTACCGCATCCGAGCTTACGGTGGCGGTCACTACCTTGGTGTCAACGACAGCGGAACCGCGCATTTGTATTACCTTGGTCCGCTGAGCAACAACGCGATTCTGGATTTGGGCTTACTGTCCGTCTGGGTGGTGCAAGCCGGTCCGTAACGTCAAACTCGGATACTTCCAGCGGCAAACGCGTCCAAGCGAAGGCCCGCTATAGAGTAGGCAGATCAAGGATCTCAGCAGCCGCTATGCGTCTTTTGCGGGCACACAAAAGGCATCTGATCTCAACTGACTTGCGCCAGCAACTCCGCCACCTTCCGGTCCCTTGCCACTGGCTTCATTTTGTGCAACGCCAGTAGCAGCGCAGCCACCTTGTCGTCCTCGCAGTACATGTAGGCCAACGGCACCCCCATGGCGCTTGCAATCAGTCTTGCCGTGGGTACTGGCGGCTCATCTACACCCAGTTCGTAGCGACTGATTCTGGCCCTGCTGCTGGACTCATCAATCCCGATCGCCACGCCGATCTTCTCTTGGGACCAACCCAAATCTTCGCGCAATTCCTTGATTCGTCTTCCGTCGATTGAGGTTGAGTGCGAGTCTTCATGGGTCTCCGCGATACCTGCTGACCCTGCTTGTTAGCGGCCTACCGAGTGGGGGTTGACTCTATAACATTTTCAAAAATTAAGTAATTACGGCTAGGGAGGCTGCAGTGTTTTTAACTAATGCTTGCCGTGGTGGCAATGCAAACGCGATGGCCAAACGGACTTACCCCACGGTTCCTTG
>JBAWYQ010000412.1:0-1772 GCA_037143475.1 Burkholderiales bacterium
CTCAGGGTTGATGCCATCTGCTGTTGCACCTGTAGCAAGCGCTGCAGCACCAGGTCAAAGCGCATGTCCCGCAGCGCGGGGGTCAACTCTTCGATAGTATCGGCCAGATCGGTGCCCTCCACCAGTGCCTGGAGTGCATGAAAGCGGCTGATCGCATAAAACTTGTTTTGCTCCAGCAGCGGAGTGAGTTCACTGACCAAGTCCGCAAACGCCTGCGCGTCAAGCGGCGTGGTCGACACGGCTCCCTGCTTCGGTGTTTGGGGCACAGCGGGCAGCCATTTGATTAGCACCGCAAGCAGGTCCGTCATGGAAATCGGTTTGGGCAGAAATTCGTCCATGCCCACGGCTGCGCAGCGTTGGCGCGCCTCGTCAAAGGCGTTTGCCGTCAGGGCAATGATGGGCAGGCGAGGCCGACCCGTGTCGGCTTCCCACTGGCGAATGCGCTGGGTAGCAACATAGCCGTTCATCACCGGCAAGTCCAGGTCCATCAAGATCAGGTCGGGTAGCGGCCCCGATTGCCCATGCCCGCCTTGCACTATGGCATCCACCGCCTGCTGGCCGTCATTGACCAGTGTCATGGCCACACCGAGCTTGCCCAGCATGGCCTTGATCACGACGCAATTCATCGGGTTGTCTTCAACCACCAGCGCCCGACCCATCAGTGCGCCTGATCGCTCAGGCAATTGAACTTCGGGTAGCAGCGCACGCGCAGACCGGCGGCTATCGTGCCCCTCGGCGACGATCTGCGCTTGCACCCTGAACCAGAACTGCGAGCCCCTGCCCGCATCACTGTGCACCCCCGCCTCGCCCCCCATGGCAAGGGCCAGTTGACGCACGATCGACAAGCCCAGCCCGGAGCCGCCAAACTCACGCGTGGTGGAGCTATCCACCTGCGAGAAGGGCTTGAACAGCAAGTCGATTTTGTCGGCTGCAATGCCAATACCCGAATCATGAACCGCAAATTCAAGCACCACACTGTTGTCTGCATTGCGCAGAAGCTCTCTGGCCTCGATCCGTACATGGCCGTTCGGCGTGAACTTGATGGCGTTGCCCACCAGGTTGGATAGCATCTGGCGCAGCCGGTGCGCGTCAGCCAGGTAACGCTGCTCGAACAGGCCGCTCCATCGGCAATCGAGTTGCAGTCCTTTGACCTGTGCGGCACCATTGAACAGGTTGCGGGTTTCGTGCAACAGCGTCTCGGGTGCAAACACGGTGTTGTCCAGCTTGAACATCTCCGCCTCAATCTTGGACAGGTCCAAAATATCGTTGAGAAGGGTCAACAAGGACTGCCCGCTGGACAAAATGGTGCGGGCATAGTCGCGCCGCTCGGCCTCCCCCAAATGGGGCATCAACAACAGTTGCGCCATGCTCAGCACCCCGTTCATGGGGGTGCGAATCTCGTGGCTCATGGTAGCCAAAAATCGGCTCTTGGCCAGGTTGGCGGCTTCGGCTTGGCGGTGCGCCTCGGTCAGCTCATCTTTTTGCCGCTCCAACACGCCCAGCAGGTGGTTAAAGCCGCCAATCAGCTGGCCCACCTCATCCGGGCGCGTCACTGCAATTGCCTGCGGAAACTGGCTTGACTGTGCCCTCTGTGCCAGCGTTTCCACGGCCGCCAGCATCGGCGCCAACTGCCGCCTGATGACCCACCAGACCAACCCGCCCGCCAACAGGGTCAGTATGCCGGTAAGCCACGCCATGCGCCGCTGCATGGCGACAATTGGGGCAAAGGCTTCTTCTGTGGGCAAAATGGCCGAAAAAACCCAATTCGCCAC
>JBAWYQ010000413.1:0-1760 GCA_037143475.1 Burkholderiales bacterium
GATCCCGACGTTTTTGATCGTCGTCCTGATCTGTGGGGCGCTATACAACCACACCAATGCAAGCGCCATTCTGGTGTGGGGAGTGGTCGTTACGCTCTCTAAACTGGCGTGTTGGTTGCATGCGCGTCATCACCTGCGCTCGGGCATTGCCATCGACAAAGCGGTGCAGGTGGTGCTGATCTCGATGGCGCTCAATACCTTGGACGGGGCCATTTGGGGTTCACTGGCCTGGGTGGCGCTGGATACAACCAGCCTGATGGGCAGTATTTTGGTGATCGCCGTGCTGACTGCTGTGGCGGGCAACTCCATGTCGTTGCTCTCACCCGTGCTACCCATATTTTTAGCCTTGGTGGCAGCCGAGATTGCGGTTGCCGTGTCCAAAGTATTTCTCTTGGGTGACCCGACCTACAACGCTTTGGGGCTTGCCGGTTTGTTGTACATCTTTATTCTGATGGCACAGGCGCATAACAGCTCACGTGCTGCGCGTGTCGCTATTGGATTGGGCCTGGAAAATATTGAGCTCATGGAAAAGCTCCGATTGGAAACATCGATTGCACAGCAGGCGAGAGCTGAGGCAGAGCAAGCCAACACCTCCAAGTCCAAATTTCTTGCCGCCGCCAGCCACGATTTGCGCCAGCCGATCCATGCCCAGGGCCTCTTCTTGGACATTCTTTCTCGCTCGGGCTTAAACCCGCAGCAGAAGCAATCGCTTGATTGCGCCATCGCTGCAAGCCAGGCATCCGCTGAGATGCTCAACACCATGCTCGACTTCTCACGCATAGAGGCGGGCGTGGTGCAGCCGCATGTGGTGTCATTTCACTTGCAACCACTGCTGAACAAGATAGAGCGCGAGTTTGCGCGGCAGGCGGATGCCAAGGGCTTGGCTTATCGTTCACGCGAGACAGCACTGGCAGCGGATTCGGACCCAGCCTTGATCGAGTTGATTTTGCGCAATCTGGTCTCCAATGCCATTCGTTACACCGACAGCGGGGGGCTTTTGGTGGTCTGCCGTCAGCTAAAAGGCCATGTGGTGCTGGAGGTCTGGGACACGGGCATTGGCATTGAGCCGGCGCACCAGAGTGAAGTGTTTCGCGAATTTCACCAACTGGGAAACCCCGAGCGCGATCGGCGCAAAGGGCTGGGCCTGGGGTTGTCGATTGTGGAGGGCTTGGCCCACACGCTGGGCCACCCTTTGTTGCTCAGTTCAAAGCCGGGCCGTGGCAGTATGTTTCGACTGACCTTGCCGCTGGCCACAGGTGTCTGCGCTTGCAACGCCTTGGTGGTGACACCGCACAAAGACCAACTACGCGGTGTGCGTGTATTGGTAGTAGATGACGACGAGGCTGTGCGCCATGGCACCTTGCATCTGCTGCGCGATTGGGGCTGTGTGGCTGAGGCGGCAGAGTCGATTGAAGAAGCGCTGGTGTTGGCGGGGCAACACGCGCCAGATGTCGTCATCAGTGATTACCGTTTGCGTGACCAACGCACCGGCCTGGAGGCCATCGCCGCCTTGCGCAGTTTATTGGGGCAGAGTTTGCCGGCCTTGCTGATTACGGGAGACACCGCGCCCGACCGATTGCGCGAGGCACTCCGCAGCAACATTCCATTGCTCCATAAGCCGGTGTCACCGGACCAGTTGCATCTTGGATTGGTGGCTGTTTTGGTGAAGGAGGCACTGTGAAGTCGCTTTGCGCACAATTGATTGAGCACAGCTTCGTGGTGATATATACCGATGAAAGAAAATTCGATGGATCCGCTTC
>JBAWYQ010000414.1:0-1752 GCA_037143475.1 Burkholderiales bacterium
CGCCCGCCGACTGGCCTTCAGTGTTCTGACGCTGCCCGCTGCCATGCTGGCGGCCCTGTGGGTGATCCGACTGCAACACGAGATGGACTTCATTGGCATGTTTTCCGCGAACCTTGTGGTCAATTGCGTAGTCATCGGCGGCCTGCTATTGATAGCCACCAACATTCTGCCAATAGACGCCTTGGGCCTCCTGGCCATTTGCGTCTGGTTGGCAATGGGCTTACGTCTGGTTTGGTTGCGCACGCGACTCGATGCCAGCGGCGTCGAAAAGAATGTGCCCCTGAAGCGCGAGATGCCAATGACAATGCCCCACACGCGGCTTTGGCTTTGGGCTGCGCTGTGCACTGGCCTGCCACTGACCCTGCCATTTGTGGCGCGCACATTCGCATCCGGCACCGGGGAAGGTGCATTGGCTACATTTAACTATGCCTGGAAATTGGTCGAACTGCCGCTGGTACTGGCTATTCAGTTGGTCGCTACGCTGGTCTTTCCGGCCATAACCCGCGCAATGAATACCTCGCAATGCAATGCTGACGGGCTCCGCGAAGTTTCCCAGGATGCCATTGAAGCGGTTCGCGGCGCATTGCTGCTGGCGTGGACGTTGGCATGCGCAGCCACTACTGGCCTGCAAGTGGGGGCGAATGCGATTGCAACTCTGATGTTTGGCTGGGGTCGGATGCCCCCGGAGAGCGTTGCAACGGTCGCTGCGTGGAGCAAAATTGGTGCGTGGAGTTTATTGCCACAGGCACTGATTGCGGTTGCGCTGACCGCACTGGCAACGCTGGGTCGCATGCGCCGCGCAGCAGCAGCCTACGGCCTGGCGTTGCTGGTACTTCTTGCCGTCGGTGCCTGGTCAAGTGGCAGTGGCGCCATGATGATGGGTGGGCTCACCGGCGCTTTGACCCTCGTGGCCATCATGATGCTGCTGGAATTGCGCAAAACGGGCTTTCGCGATCAGCAACAAGCCTATCTGTTACCTTGGCGCAAAATGATGACGCCGACACTTACCATGCTGCTTTTTACCATGGCGGCGCGCATGGGGTGGATGGAATCCCTCAATCTAAAAAATCTCAGTGGAGTTGCGATCAGTGTATTGTCCGCGCTGGTCGTTGTAGCAATTAGTTACCTTGCCAGCCAAGAGTTGCGCGCAGAACTGCGACGATAGTCCAAACGCCAAGGTTTCATATGCTCGAATTGCTACAAATCACGAACGACCCTGAGGTTGCACGGCGCTGCGATGCAATCGGCGGCATTCGGCTGTTCGTCGATCTGGAGCGTATCGGCAAAGCCGAGCGGCAAGTCGGTCGCAACACCTATATCAGCAACCACCAGATGGGCGATGTGGGCCGCGTGAAAGCAACACTCACACGCTCCCGCTTGATGGTTCGCGTTAACCCCTTGCACGATGGCACGCAAGCGGAGGTAGACGCCATTTTTGCGCAGGGCTTGGGACAAGGCCCTGGGCGCGCAGCAGGAGAGGCCTCTGATCTGCTGATGCTGCCCATGTTCATCAGCCCCCAGTGTCTGCGCAGGTTCTCAGACATCGTCGCTGGCCGCTGCCCCATCGTCGCACTGCTTGAAACGGCGGACGCCTTGGCCACGATCGAGGACTGGATCAACACGCCCGGCCTCACAGAAGTCTATATCGGACTGAATGATTTGCACATTTCCCTGGGGCTGCGTTTCATGTTCGAACCGTTGGCGCTTGGCATGGTTGACCGGGTGGCAAGCATCACCAAGCGCCAGGGGTTA
>JBAWYQ010000415.1:0-1750 GCA_037143475.1 Burkholderiales bacterium
CTTTCCAGAACGGCACGCCCATGATGGGGTTGACGATCTTCATGCCGCTGTTCAAGAACTCCAGGTCTTTCGCCTCGTGCGTGGCGCCCAGCATGTTGGAGTCGGTCGAGTAGGCTTTTTCGGCCGACATCTTGTAGCCAAAGCCGTGGGCTGTCATGAAGGCGCTCATCTCGGCGCGACCACCCAGCTCGTCGATGAAGGCCTGGTCCAGCCAGGGCTTGTAGATTTTCAGCGCGGGGTTGGTCAACAGGCCATAGCGGTAGAAGCGCTCGATGTCATTGCCCTTGAAAGTGGAACCGTCGCCCCAGATGTTGACGTCGTCCTGCTTCATGGCCGACACCAGCATGGTGCCGGTCACGGCGCGGCCCAGCGGTGTGGTGTTGAAGTAGGTCACGCCAGCGGTGGAGATGTGGAAGGCGCCACTTTGCAGTGCGGCAATGCCTTCGGCGGCGAGCTGCGGGCGGCAGTCCACCAGGCGGGCCTTTTCAGCGCCGTACTCCATGGCCTTGCGCGGGATTTCGTCGTAATCGGCTTCGTCGGGCTGGCCCAGGTTGGCGGTGTAGGCGTAGGGCAGGGCGCCCTTGAGCTTCATCCAGTGCAGGGCTGCGCTGGTGTCCAGGCCGCCGGAGAAAGCGATGCCGACCTTTTGGCCGACGGGGATGTTTTGCAGGATGGTATTAGACATGAAATTGGCCTCTAGCCCCCGCAGAATATGCGTGAGCAGCTATAAAAAAAGGAGCAACTGCGAGCCGAATTAGTCGGCAATCAGCCGAAGTGGCAGATGTAGTGGTAAGCGTCAAAGCCGGCTGTGACGCGGATGTCGAACTTGGCGTTGCCGGGCACGCTGAATTTCTCACCAGCGGTTGATTGGATCCAGAACTCAGACCCGGCCAGCTTGTATTCGCAGCTGCCCGCCACGCATTCCATGATCTCGGGTGCGCTGGTGTTGAAGGTCAGGGTGGCGGGCAGGATCACGCCGACCGACTTTTTGGTGCCATCGGCAAAGGTGATGCCGTGGCTTACGCATTTCCCGTCAAAGTAGACGTTCGCGGTGGTGGTGACGGATACGCCGTCGATTTGGGTTGTGGTCATGGGGTTGCGTGGCAGGTGTGTGAATTACCGACAATTTTAAGGTGCTTCGGGGATCGGGCAGACGGGGTGCTCTACGTAGAACACCCCGTCCGTCCGATCTGGCGCGGTTTGCGCCCCACGCCTTTTGCGGCCACCCACGAAAAACCTGCCTCAAGCCAGGCGGTTTTCGAAGTTCTCCGGCGTGAAACCCACCGTCACAGCACCGTCATTCCACACCACCACCGGGCGTTTGATGACGCTGGAGTGTTCGAGCATGACCGCCGTGGCCGACGCAGCATCCACGACGCTGGCCTGAACGCTGGCATCGAGCTTGCGCCAGGTCGGGCCTTTGCGGTTGATGAGCTTGTCCAGGCCGACAGTTGTGATCCAGGCAGGCAACAGTGCCGTGGGCACACCCTGTTTCTTGAAATCGTGGAACTGGTAGTCCACGCCATGGTCGGTCAGCCAGGCACGGGCCTTTTTGACGGTGTCGCAGTTGGGAATGCCGAAAAGGGTGATCATGCCAAGAATTGTATGAGGCGTGCCACTACGGGGGTGGATCGGGTGGGCGACAATCAGCCCGGTATGGAAGCACTGAACACCCTTGACGACTGGCTGGCGCATTGCGAGCGCCTGCACCCCACCGCTATCGAGATGGGTCTGGAGCGTGTACGCACCG
>JBAWYQ010000416.1:0-1748 GCA_037143475.1 Burkholderiales bacterium
AGGTAACCCATCCACCGTCATCTTTGTCACAGACATTCCAGGCATCTGTGGTGAGCTGCTCACCGACTTCACCAATCAAATCGCCCAACCGAACGCCCACACGGGTGGCATCGGAACCACAAGCGACATAGGCGCCCTGGCGATCAATGATGAAAACATAAAGATCTTTCCAGTTGAACCGGCTCTGGCGGTCATGGAATACAGAAATCGCTTCACGCAGGCCCAGCTTGCCAATTTCCACCAGCGCGTCAAAGACCATTTGCCTGGCTTCATCAGCAGAGCCTTGGCGCAGTTGAATATGACTAACAGAAATTTCCAGCTCGGACGCCTGAATAGTCATGCTGTCGGAATTGGCGCTGGCGCGGACCACCAAAGCCGCATTCTCCTGGGTCAATACATCCAGATCACCCACAGCAGCCACCACATCCTGTAAGGCTGAACTCTGCGCCGCACTGCCTTCTGCCATGACGTTGACATTGGTCGCTATTTCACCAATCCCCGCGACCAGGCTTTCCATGACCTTGTTGATTCTCTCGATCTGCGCCACCGTATTGTTGATTCGTTCCGAAGACTCTCGGATCAATCCCCTCACCTCACCGGCTGCCGTTTGGCTGCTCTTTGCAAGACGCCGCACTTCAGCCGCCACAACGGCAAAACCCCGCCCTTGCTCACCTGCGCGCGCAGCCTCAACCGCAGCATTGAGTGCCAGCAAATTGGTCTGAAATGCAATGGCATCAATGGTTCCAACGATCTCATTCATACGCCCAGAGGTCGACTGCAGCGGGCCAAGACTGCTAACCGTCAGTTTCATCTCATCACCTGCACCAGACGCTTCTTTGTGAAGCATATCCGTCATGACGCTGACCTCTTGAGACGCTTCGGCATTGCGCGACACCGTTTCGCTGACCCGACGGACATGCAATGCGGTCTGCGTGAGGTGCTCGCCTTGCGCCTGTGCGCGCTCAGCCAGAGATCGGGTGTCATCCACCAGCTTCTTGCCTGTGTCGCCCAGTTGAACTGCCGCACTGCGAATGTTGGCAACCATTTCTGACATGCGCCGAGTGACCAGTTCAAACTGCCTGCCAAAATTGCCCATGCTGTCGATACCCAGCGATCCGGCAGTGCCGGTAAGATCCCCAGTGGTGGCTTGAATCATGACGTCATCGATCTGCTGCCGATCGGTCTGGTTGCTCTTGAAAAAGCTGAGCACCGCGTAGCCCCACAGTAGCACGCTGCAAAGAGCGATCAGCAAGGTAATCCACAACTCGAAATTCGACTGGGCTTGGCTGGTACCAGCCGACGAGGGCGCAACCGGCAGGCTGGACAAGGTCATGACATGCAGAACTGTCAGCGCAACGATGGCGGCCAATAGGGGGGCAGCGATCGCCCAAAATTTGCTGCGCCCGCTCAGTCTGGCCATCAACGCCAAACCTGGCTTGTATAGTCCGTTCACTGGTTCAGTAGTAGCCAAATCTGCACCTCGCGCTTGCATTTCCACAATAAAGCCTGTCGGGTCCGGCTGGTCACACGCCCCGGTTGCCCCACCGCAATGGAACCCCAAATGACTTTAGCAGAGTTAGCCGACCCATTCAGAAAAAAATTTCCCGCTCAAGCCGTGGCTGGAGTCCGCTTGACTGCACGCCGTGCACGCTTTGGTTTGTCCGGCGTCGCAATACTTGCCGACAGCTGGGGAGCCCGGACCGTGGCAGTACGGGGCTTGCGACGCGACGCACGTTGCGCCAGCGCCA
>JBAWYQ010000417.1:0-1734 GCA_037143475.1 Burkholderiales bacterium
TGATCGTGGTCATGATCGTGGTGATGGCCATGTTCGTGATGGTGGTGGTCATCATGAGAGTGCTCATGAGGATGCCCGTGTTCGTGGCTGTGAAGCTGCGCGTAGGCGCTGGCCACCATCGGCGCATCCAGATGGCAACCCTTGCCGGTGTTGACCTGGATGGCGGCTGCACCGGTAGCACGGATGCGGTCGGCATCAAAGCTGGTCTGCTGGTCGCCCTCGATCACCGCCACTGCCAGGCTGGGCGCGTGCTGTTTGAGGGCACGGATGGTGGCGCACAGGAGCGTGGTCTTGCCCGATCCGGGGCTGGACACCAGGTTCAGGGCACGCACGCCGTGTGCCGCAAAGTGCGCGCGATTCTGCCTGGCTACTGTGTTGTTGGCGCCCAGCACATCTTCCTCGATCTTGATGGTGCGCTGTTGTGTCAAGCCGGGCACCGATACCCGGGCCGCACCCGCGCCAAAGTGCAAATCACCGGTGGTGGGGTGAACTTCAGGACTTGAATCCGGTTTGCTGGTTCCGGTATTGCTACAGCCGCAGACGACGCACATGGCATTTTCCTTTGTTGTTCATTCGTTTAGTTTATTCAACCTGCATGTCCACCACCCGCAGCTCGGTACCACCGGTGGGTTGGAGCTGATAACCCCCGCAGAGCGGGCAGGCATCCAGCCGAGAGGTTATTTCAACACTCTGGCCGCAGGGCAGGCACCAAGCGCTTCCGGGTGGCTGATCAATTTCGATGCTGGCCCCTGCCAATATTGTGTTGGCAGCTATGGAATTAAGAGCAAAACGCAGTGATTCAATTTCAACACTCGCCAACGCACCTACCTCCAGCCGCAACTGGGTGATGCGCTCGAACGGGTCGCGTTCGCGGGTTTGCTCCAGCACGCGCAGGATGCCGCCGGCCAGACTGAGTTCATGCATGGCGAATTTCCTGAATGTTGACACTGCATTGCACACAGGGATCGTACGCCGAAGTGAGGCACCATGCTGCGGGCGCGTCGGCCGGATCGAGCTGGCTCAAAGCCTGCGCCAGTGCACCGCCCGGGTGAAAGTTCCACTCCGTGGGTGCCAGCACGCGGTAGTCCTGCACGCAGCGCTGCGCGTCCAACTGAACCCAGTGCAGCAACAAGCCGCGCGCCATTTCGCACCAGGCAATGGCCTGCCCATCGCCCAGAGGCAAGGCGCCGCAACTGAGCAGGGGGGCTGGTGGCTCGGTCGGTGCAGAAATCAGCTCCAGCAGTTCTATCCAACGCGCCTGCAGACGCCCCCAGGCACTGGTGATGGCTGGCGCGGTTTGCCGATGGCGCAGGCGGCTCCAGACACCGGTTTCGGCACAAGCCCCCTGCCACTGCGGGCGCAAGGAAAAGTCGGGGTCTGCGGCCATGGCCGTGGCGATGGTGCGCAGGTTCGCGGCTTGTCGGTCTGGGTCGGTATCGAGCACGTCCAGCGTGCGGGTGCCCGGCTGCAAAGCCTGCGCGGTAGCGTGCCACTGGGCCAGGCATTGCAGCGGCGTGGCGCGGTCGGCGTTGTCCTTGCACCAGACGGCAAAGGCGGTCTCGTCGCGGTACTGCGACAGCCACTGGGTCAGGAGGCTGGGCCTGTGCAGGATCGTCGACTCCAGCCACGCTTGCAAATGCTGCTGTTGCCCAGCCACTTCACTGGGCGTCAAGGCGTGCGGCGGCGTGGCCAGAGGGAACGGGCAACTGCTTAGCCATTTCAGTTGGGCCGGTT
>JBAWYQ010000418.1:0-1725 GCA_037143475.1 Burkholderiales bacterium
GGGCGCATTCGTGGTGCGATACTTGGTCTCATGTGGTTGAAACGCCTATCCGTCTCATAAGCCTGCCAGCCAAAGCGGGCGTTGGTGCCGCCAATGTCGCCCAACCAGCGCGGATAGGGCGAAGGCGTGGCAATCGTGGGGTCACGAGACTCAAACATCAGCTTCCCCTTTCAGTGCAGCCGCTTGTGCGGCTTCAATTTCTTTGGCCATTGTTTTTCCGAGCTCCACGCCCCATTGATCGTAGGCATTGATGCCCCAGATGGCAGCCTGGCAAAACACCTTGTGTTCATACAGGGCGATCAGTGCGCCCAGACTGTGCGGTGTCAAAGCCTCCAACCAGAGGTTGCTGCTGGGCACGTTGCCGGCATAGCTGCGATGGGGCGCCAACGCTTGCACCTCGGCTTCGGCTAGACCTGAGGCGCGCAGTTCAAGCACAGTTTCCTCCGGCGTACGACCCAGTGCCAGGGCTTGTACCTGCGCCTGCATATTGAGCAACACAATGCGATGGTGTTCTGCCGCCAGTGGCAAGGGACTGTGCTCGCTGCGCAGTCCGATGAAGTCCATCGGCACCAGGTGTTGACCCTGGTGGATCAACTGGAAGTAAGCGTGTTGCCCGTCAATGCCCAAACCGCCCCACAGCACCGGGGCCGTGGCAACTTCGACCGGACTGCCGTCAAGGTGGGTGCGTTTGCCATTGGACTCCATCTCCATTTGCTGCAGGAAGGCGGCAAACTTGCCCAGGGACGAGGCATAGGGTGCGATGTTGTGCGTGCTCGCGCCCAGAAAATTTCGATTCCAGATACCAAACAAGGCCATCAACAGCGGCAAATTTTCTTGCGCGGGGGCAGACATGAAGTGCTCGTCCATGGCGCGCGCGCCCAGCAGCATGTCCTGAAACGCAGACGCACCAATCGAAATCGCCAGAGGCAGCCCGATGGCCGACCAAACCGAGTAGCGCCCGCCGACCCAATCCCAGAAACCAAAGGTGTGCTCGGTCGTGTAGCCCTGGGCCGCCGAGAGCCGGGGATTGGCCGTGACCGCGATCAGGTGCTGGTGCAACTGGTCGGCAGGGCAACCTGCGTCACGCAGCCAGCGCTGGGCCGAGACGGCCAAGGTCAGGGTTTCCTGCGTAGTAAAGGTCTTGCTCTGCACCACAAACGCCGTGCGTGCCGGGTCGAGTGTGGCCAGGGTGGCGTACAGGCTCCATGCGTCCACGTTGGACACATAGTGCACCCGCACCGTATTGGCGAAGCTGTCGCGCGTCAAATGGCCAAGGGCTTCGGTCGTCATGCGCGGTCCAAGGTCGGAGCCGCCAATACCCAGATTCACCACGTCAGTGATGGCATCGCCCGCGAAACCTTTTAGTTGGCCGTCACGCACTTGCTCGGCAAAGCGACACATCCGCGACAACTCGTCAGCCACCTGACGCGAAATGGCCTCCCCCCAGGGCGGATTGGGCACGTGGCTGCCGCGCAGAGCCACATGCAGCACGGCGCGCTGCTCGGTACGGTTGATCGGGTTGCCGCTAAACATGGCTTGGGCCTGCGCCATCACCTGCGACTCTTGCGCCAGGGCCAGCAGTTGCTGCAATACCGCGTCGGTCACGCGCTGGCGAGAATAGTCGAGGGTGATACCGGAGCCGCTGGCCTGCATCTGGCCGCTGCGGCCTTGCTGTTTCAGCAACTCACGCAGATGCGGCGCTGGGCTTTCCGACAAGGTTTTCAG
>JBAWYQ010000419.1:0-1721 GCA_037143475.1 Burkholderiales bacterium
TAATGCACCTTCGACGAGTGGCAATTGCGCACAGTGCCATAGCAGCGCGAATGCGGCTGCGTTTGCAATGCCGACAATGACTCCGCCCCTCGTGTCTCCGCCGGGCAACCATATCGCAATGGGCTCACTAGGTTGCGAGAACTGTCATATAGGCTCCAACAGTAGTCTGCAACTGCCGGTTCAGAGTGGTGCAAAGTTCAGCAATTCTGCCTTCAATCACGGCGGCATCACTTCGGGATGTGCAACTTGCCATGGTCCGGGTGTTACGAGCAGTAGTTTCTTCGGCATTAGCAGCATCGTGGTGATGCCGTCAACCAGTGGCTCGGGCTCGAATTCGCACGTACCGACGTCCACTAACTGCGAAAGTTGCCACCAGGCCAGCACCCCGACAGGGCTGATCCCGAGCAGGGCGTCCAAAGCAACGGGACCCGGTACTGGGTTCATGTTGCCAGCGCCAACCGCAGCGATGATTCACGCCGGGGCGACGGGTGGATGTGCGTCCTGCCACGAATCCAATTCCATTTGGTTAGGAATGAACCAGTACCCAATGCGTGGCTATCTGGGCTTTCAAACGCGACCGCAAGCTGCTGCTGGTCCGTTTAACGCGGCTGACGCAGCACATCCGGCGAGTGGCGAGTGTTCGCAGTGCCACATTGGCTATTCATTTGATCCTAAAAATCTTCAAAAACCTGCCAATCACATCCCAACATCTGCAAGCGCAGTATGTTCCTCTTGCCACACAAGCGGTGATTTCTCTGTCATGCCGACAATTACGGCGATCCATGCTAATGCGCCTTCGACGAGCGGGAATTGTGCACAATGCCACAGCAGCGCGAATGCCGCGGCATTTGCGATGCCCACTATGAGTCCGTCACTTATGGCTCCCCCGGGGAACCATATCCCGATGGGATCGATGGGCTGTGAGAACTGCCATGTGGGCTCTAACAGTAGTCTGCAATTGCCGGTTCAAACGGGTGCCAAGTTCAGCAATTCAGCGTTCAGCCACAGTGGCATTACTACGGGGTGCTCGGCCTGTCACGGTGGCGGTGGAAGCTTCTATGGTGTGACACCCAAGTCCATGAGCAGCTTGAGCCCGCAGCACGTACCTACTTCTGCAGCATGCGAGAACTGCCACATCAACAGCGTACCTTCGTCACTCATTCCATTGTCTGGGGCAGCCAGTGGAATGACTACTTTTGCGAATGCACAGTTCAGTCACAACGGGATAAATTCCGGCTGTATTACCTGTCACGGCCCCAATGTGAGCAGTTTTTACGGAATAAGCAAGATAATCGTCCAGCCCCCATCGGGCTCGCCTGGAGCAACGTCGCACATTCCTGTGCCCAATGGTTCAAATTGTGAGAACTGCCACTTGGGCAGTAAGCCGAATTCACCGGTCCCCGCGAACGCCAGTGCGACTGTCCCAGGCACATTGTTTAGAACGTCTCCGCCGACGGGGGCAATGATCCATTCGGGTGTGACCGGTGGTTGCTCGAGTTGCCATGAGACGGGTTCGTCGTGGTTGGGTGTAGATCTGTATCCAAGGTCGCCCACTGTTAAGACGCCTGGCGGAACCTATGTCGGATTTCATGCCCGCCCCAACGCCGGCGGTGGCACTTACAGCATTGCCGATGCCGCGCACCCAGTTGGCGGCGATTGTTCAAATTGCCACGCCAGCACGACCAACTTCACAACTGCCGCAAAACCAGGCAACCATATTC
>JBAWYQ010000420.1:0-1717 GCA_037143475.1 Burkholderiales bacterium
GGCAGCCAGCTTGACCGGGAGGCGGCGCGAGAGGCTTGCACAGAGTGATCGTTATTCATGGTGTACCAACGCATGCTACGCGATTGCGGATTGGCATCTTAGGGTGGTGGAGCACCAACGCATTCAGGGTCATACTATTGGAATGAGTGTTATCAGTTTTCCGTCACAGCCCTTTGTCACCCGCGCTGCACGCAACTTTTTGGTTCATAGCGGGCATGTGCCGCTGGTTTTGCTGATTCTCGAGGCTTTGCTAGCCAGCCCAGGGTACTTTTTTCGTATCGACGCCTACTTGCTATTGGCCGCCGGTCTGGTGCAGGCTTGTGTGGCAGAGCGACAAACGGCCCGCACGGCACCCCATGCGTTGATTGCAAACCTGGTGGGTCCGCTGGTTTATACCGCTCTGGAAGTGATGGTCGAAGGGGGTGATTTCTTTCTGCAATGGCACCACCAGGCCTACTGGGGTTTTGCATTCGGGTTTGGCGTCCTCCAGGGTTTGCAAATTCATCGTCCAAAATGGAACGCAATGCTGGTACTGGCAGAAAGCGTGTTGCGGTCTGCTATCCCGCTGGTGCTGTACGCCATGTTCGAGGCGCGCAGCAAGAGCGCAGTGCTGTCATTGGAAGTTTTCTTTGGTGACCGGGCGCACACGTTTTTGGTTATCGTTCTCTTGCTGTTGGGTGTGTTGCTGGGCTTTGCCGAAGTCAGCTTGCGCAACTCACTTGCCAGGGTGCACGCGCTGACGGCGCAACTGCGACAGTATTCGGAATGGTCGCTGGGCCGTGGCATTTTGAACAAAGCCATTGATGACGCCACCACCCTCTCGCTCAAGCGCGTGGACCGTGCGATTGTGTTCATGGATATCCGGGGCTTCACCGCGTGGAGCGAGCAGCAAACACCGGAAGCGGTGGTCGGCATGCTCAACGATTTCTATGCAGCGGCCGAGGCCTCGCTGGGCACTGTGTCACCGATCAAGTTGAAGTACACCGCTGACGAAGTGATGGCCGTTTTTGCCGATGCCAAGGACGCCGTGCGTGCTGGCACGCAGATGCTGGCCGGCACGCAAGCCATGCTCGACAGCATGGGCTTGAAGGCAGGCGCGGGCGTGCACGTGGGGCAGGTCGTCGAAGGTGTGCTGGGCGCGCAGGGCGCCAAGGCCTACGACTTTATCGGCGACACCGTCAACACGGCGCAGCGGCTGTGCGATGCGGCGGCACCGGGCGAGTTGCTGGCGTCGGTTCAGGCCTGCGCGGCGGCAGATATTGCGCAGGGTCAAACCCGCGACGTGGTGGCCAAGGGTAAGCGTGAGCCGCTCAGGGCGGCGGTCGTGGGTGGGGTGGCTTAGCGGCTACTTGCTGCTTGGAAACGCAAACATCGCCCCCTCGCGCACCCCCGCACTCGGCCAGCGTTGTGTGATGGTCTTGCGCTTGGTATAAAAGCGCACGGCGTCCGGGCCGTAGGCGTGCAAATCACCGAAGAGCGAGCGCTTCCAGCCGCCAAACGAGTGGTAGGCCACCGGCACTGGCAGGGGCACGTTGACGCCCACCATGCCGACCAGGATGTTGTCGGTGAAGTAGCGTGCGGCTTCTCCGTCGCGGGTAAAGATGCAGGTGCCGTTGCCGTACTCGTGGGCGTCGATCAGGTCCATGGCTTCTTGCAGGGTCTTGATGCGCATGACACCCAGCACCGGGCCAAAAATTTCTTCCTGGTAAATCACCAT
>JBAWYQ010000421.1:0-1689 GCA_037143475.1 Burkholderiales bacterium
TGTAGAGCAGTCCCCATAGAAGATGATCGCGCTGACTGGTCCAACCACCACCTGGTATCCCGATTACCGCCAGCATCTCATCACGCGACAAGAATCCCAGCATGGGCCTCTCGAATCGTTTCATCGGAACACCCAGTGCTCGCTCAATGACATGCAGTGACGAGATGTCACGGTGTGCTGCAAACTTCAAGAACGTTCTTAAAGCAGCCAGGCGGGTATTGCGACTTCGCACAGCGTTATGGCGTTCATGCTCCAGGTAGTCGAGAAACCCCAGTAATAACTCAGGCGTGATGTCTGCCAACGTAAGTCCTGCTGGAGATTTGGCGAACTTCATCTGCGCAAAGTCCAGTAGCAGCATGAACGTGTCACGGTAGGACGCTACCGTGCATGGACTCAAAGCCCGGTGCTGAGTCAGGTGTTCCGCAAAGAATGCCTGCACCAGTGCCTGGAATGATGGTGGCGGTTGCGGCAATTTGGGGCTACTCATCACCAAACTCCGGTGCCTGGGCAAAGTCGGCAAACTTGTTACCTGCCAGTGCCATCAGTTCGGGAACTCCTGTCAGGTACCAGTAGGTATTGCTGATCTTGGCGTGACCCAGGTAGGTAGACAGCGACAGCATGGCCTGATCAACATCAGTACCTTGTTGATGCCACAGAATCACACGGCGTACAGCAAAGGAGTGGCGCAAATCGTGGATGCGTGGTCCGCCATGGCAACCACGGTCAACCCAGCCCATCTGGCTTCGCAGACTCAAGAACACACGGTGCACCTGACGATCAGAAAGGGGCTGACCATGTCTTTGTCCACGCGTGCCGATGAGGAACGGGGAATCGGCAGAACAATGACCGGCTTTGCTTCGCAGGCGTCTGTAGGCAAGCAGCGCCTGAACAGTGCTTGGGTGCATTGGCAGCATGCGTGACTTTGTGAACTTGGTCTTGCGTACCGTCAGGGTACCGGCCACCAAATCCACATCGGCGTTCACGAGGGCCAGTGCCTCGGAGACACGCAAACCGGTTGACGCGATCAGTCCAAACAGGGTCTCGAATACCATTGGTCGCAAGCTTCCAGATGGACCGAGGCGACGGGCAGCTGCCAGCAGTTCGACGATCTCTTGTTCGCTGTAGATGTGGGGCGTCACCCGCCCTGGTATCGGGCCAAAGATGGACTCATCTGGCACTTCAGTGGTCGGGTCAAACTGCCGCATCCAGCGTGCAAATGGTCGCAGAAGTTCCAATCGTCGCGCCCATGTTGCCTGGGTACGATGCAGCGCTTTATCCTGGCGAACCCAGTCGGCCATGACATCAATGGTCAGTGGTTCACTGTGGTGCGCATCCGCTACGAAACGAGCAAAGCTTGCCAAGCCACCGCCCATGTGATGAAGTTCAAAACCCAGACGGCGACGCTCGGCAAGGTATTCATTGACCTTGACTTGTAGATCGGTGGTGGCACTCATGTTGTGCTCCCCGGCCAGGCAAGAGCAACTGCTGCCAGTCTGGGTGTGTCGAGCTTGGCGTAAATCAGGGATGT
Organism: Burkholderiales bacterium; assembly: GCA_037143475.1. Taxonomy (GTDB): domain Bacteria; phylum Pseudomonadota; class Gammaproteobacteria; order Burkholderiales; family Burkholderiaceae_C; genus Allorhodoferax. Next base: position 1,529 of record JBAWYQ010000421.1, read on the forward strand.
GTTCAGGGAGCGATGGCGCAAAACATCAGCCACCTCTTTGAGCGAGCTGCCGTGATCCAGCAATCGGCAGGCCATGGTGTGCCGTAGCGCATGTGTTCGCCCATGACTCAGGCCAATGCGTCTGAACGCATTGCTGATCACTGCGCGAATGCCGTGGACAC
>JBAWYQ010000422.1:0-1684 GCA_037143475.1 Burkholderiales bacterium
TTAACACTGCCCAGACCGCACTTGCACAAGCCAAGGAAGTGTCGAGTGGTCTGGACACCAAGCACAAAACCACCATTCAAGCCTTGGAGACGGCACGCCACCAATTGACTGAAATTACCCGGCAATTGGTTGATCAAGAAAGCAAGCTTGACGAAGCATTCCCCGACCAACAGTGGCGGGTTCAATGGAGCAAGAATGCCAGCGAATTTGTGGCGCAGTGCAATGCAAATGCCAAAGCTTGGATTGCCCAACAAGCTAGTGTCGCCACCCTGACGAGTAGCCTTGCTGCGCTTCAAGTGGAAATTGTTGCTTGTGACAAAGCCTGCCTTCAGGCTTCGAGTCAACACAAGGTCCAATCTGAGGCGTATTCATCTGTGGAATCGTCCATCCAAATGTATCGAAACAATCGTGCTGCCTTGTTTGAGGGGCGTGCTGTAGGGGCAGTGGAGGCCACCTTCAATGCGGAAATCCAAGTTGCGAAGTCGGCATTGGCAGCATCGCAAACTGCATTGAATAATGCCAAGGCCGAAGTTGCACGCACGACGGAATCTGTTAGGCAGTCCGAATCACAGCTTGAACAGGATGGCCTTGCGTTTACGAAGGCGCGGTCTAGCCTGGATACCTGGTTGGTCAACTTCAACGTTCAGAGAAAAGCCCAGGGAGCGCAATCCGACTTGGTGCCGGATGGTCTGGAATCTTTGCTAAAAATTGGGCAGGACTGGGTGACTGGTGAGCGTGAGGCGCTTCAACTATTGGAGCACTCCTTGACCACCGCGCAGGCTGTTCTTGCCACCCGTTCGAATTCTCGTATTGAGCATGATGCTGCCAAAACGGTGGTTGAAGAGTTGGAAGTTTTGCAAGAAAGCTTGGCGCAACTCGCGGTCACCATGTGTTCTGCGACCGAAATGCTGTCGGCGCTGAAGCTGGAAATTGCCAAAGACAACGAGCGTCTTGGAACATCAGGGGCGCTTCGCGTCACCATCGACAAGCAGGCCGCAGTTTCCAAAGTTTGGGCACAGCTCAGCGATTTGATCGGTTCTTCTGACGGCAAGAAGTTTCGCAACTTTGCCCAGCAGCTCACGCTCGACATTTTGCTCAGCTACGGAAACCAGCACCTGCAAAGCCTGACACGCCGCTACCGGCTCCAACGTATCAAAGACAGTCTGGGCCTGCTGGTGGTCGACCAGGACATGGGCGACGAAGTGCGCTCGGTTCACTCGCTCTCCGGGGGTGAATCATTCCTAGTGTCCTTGGCATTGGCGTTAGGTTTGGCATCGCTGTCGTCGCACCGGGTGCGGGTGGAGTCGCTGTTCATTGATGAAGGTTTTGGCAGCCTGGATGCTGACTCCCTGGGCATTGCCATGGACGCGCTAGACAATTTACAGTCGCAAGGGCGCAAAGTTGGCGTGATTTCACACGTTCAGGAGATGACCGAGCGCATTGGTACGCGGGTGCAGGTGCAGCGTCAGTCGGGTGGCTTGAGCCGAATTGTGGTTTGTTAAAGCAGATCGGTAGTCACTGAGCGTTCAAGCGGGCTCACTCTGTGAGCCCGGTATGCCGAACAATTTGCCCATTCAGACTTCCGTTGGCGTAACTCCGCCACTTACAGGAGCGACCATGACCAATCCGCAACTACAGTTCCCCGACCCACTCACTGATAACGCCGGTATCCTGATCAAGGCGC
>JBAWYQ010000423.1:0-1673 GCA_037143475.1 Burkholderiales bacterium
ATACCATTTTGCATTCAATAATTTAGATAATATAATTGTGTCTACTCGTTCAGGAGTTGGGCATGAAAAATCTGATCTCGTGTGACAAACCAACGATTGCGGCTTTGGCGGACCGGCTCAAGCGAGCCAGCAGTCACGCTGAATACCAACGTATTCAGTGCGTCCTCATTCGCGCCACTTTAGGCAGCTCTGCGGCCCAGATAGCCCAACTACTGGGCTGGTCTACCGCCACTGTTCATGTCATCCACTCTCGCTGGGCCAAGGAGGGTGATGCGCTGTTTGATTTGCGCGGGCGAGGTGGCCGCCGTCATCAGCACTTGAGTCCGGCGCAAGAAGATCAGCTACTGGCGCCATTTACCGCAAAGGCCCAGGCTGGTGGACTGCTGCACGTCAGCGAGATCAAACAGGCGATGGAGAAGAAGGTGGGAAGTGCGGTAGCACCGTCTACCGTCTATCGGATGCTTGATCGCCATGGTTGGCGCAAAGTTATCCCTCGACCACGCCATCCCAAAGCAGATATGCAGGCGCAAGACGCCTTTAAAAAAACTCCGCACCCTGGTGCGCCAAGAGGTTGGGAGCCAGGCTAAACAGGGCCTCAACGTGCGATTGATGTTCCAAGACGAGGGGAGGTTCGGTCTTTTAGGCAAGCCCAGGCGTTGTTGGGCACCTTCGGGAGTGCGTCCGGTGGTCGGCGCTCGACTCCTGCGCAAATTCAGCTACGCCTTCGCGGCGGTCAGTCCGCACGATGGCGTGATGGATAGTCTGATTCTGCCGTGGGTGAACGCGCACACGATGTCAATGTTCTTGTCCACCGTCTCACAACGTCACCCCGACGAATACATCGTCATGGTAATGGACCAAGCGGGCTGGCACATTGCCCAGGAACTTGAGGTTCCAAAGAATATGCGGCTGGTCTTGCTACCGCCCTACAGCCCAGAGATCAATCCGGCCGAGCACATTTGGGATGCGCTTCGCGAGGACTGCATCGGCAACACTGTCTTTGCCAGTCTTGACGCTGCCGACAAGGCGCTCAGTAAAGGCTTGCGATCACTCGAATCAGACCCCGAACGAATGCAGAGCCTTACCGGATTCAATTGGATAACATCTATATCTTTGAAAGCAAAATAGTATCAGACTGGGCGGCAAACTTCAATCGCTTGAGGATGGCATTCTCATGCGTGAGCTTGTCGATGGTGGCTTGTTTGAAGGTGAGTGTCTGGAACAAGGACTGCACCACTTCGCGCAATTCATCTGCGCTCATGTGGGGGAGTTTCTCGCTAGCAATCACCATGAAACGAAGTATGCAACTTAACCACAAAAAGTGCCATTAGTGCTTGCCCGTATTGACTCTGTTGCTATGCTTTTTGCATGATTCAGACCATGGTGATGGATCCTGCACTACCGATGCGTTGCTACGGCAAACCCAGCACCAGGGCGTCGAGCTGAACACGTTCGAGTTGGCAATTGGCACTGCCCTGAGTAGCCCAGACGAACTTGCCTTGGTGCAGTCGCCGCGCAGCCAGCTAGATGCCTAGCCCGTCGTGCACCAGGACTTTGATGCGGTTGCCACGCTGGTTGACAAAGAGGTAGGCGGTGTGCGCTTGGGCTGCGCCAAAGACGGCTTACTCCCCCGAGGCGCGTGGGCGCAGTGAGCGGGCGTTTCAGACGCACCA
>JBAWYQ010000424.1:0-1662 GCA_037143475.1 Burkholderiales bacterium
TGAATGACATTTTGACCAAACCGGTGCTGCCCAAGCTGCTGTATGCGGCCCTGAGTCGTTGGCTTGCAGCGGGGCCTGGTGTGGCACCAACACCGCCCACAGAGTCTTTGCAGCGTTCGGCTCTGGTCTTTGACCTGGAATCCGCTCTGACCCGGGTCAACGGAGACCGCGCCACGCTAGACCGATTTTTGCAACTGTTTCGCCAGCGCAATGCAAGCATTGCGGCCGATATTGGCGAGGCGATTGCGGCTGGTGACTGGGAGACAGCCCGGCGACTGGCCCATGCGCTGAAGGGCGGTGCTGGCACCGTCGGTCTCATGCAGTTGCACGTCGCTGCCGGTCAGCTTGAGGCCACGCTGGCCGAGGCGGTATTGTGCAAGGAGGACGCCACGCGTCAGGCTCAACAGTTGGCTGCCCTCCAAGCCGCGTGGGAGCTGGCTCAGCAAACGCTGCATACCCTGCTTGAAGCCACGGCACCGATGCCGAACGTACTTGCGGAGTCCGTGTGAAGCGCGTCGCGACGGCACACATCCTGGTTGTGGACGACGACCCGGTGGTCTCGGGCATGCTCTGCGCCTCGTTGGAGGCAGTTGGCCACACTACCATCGAAGTCAACTCCGGCGAGGCAGCCTTGAGCGCGCTGGCGGGCCTGGAAGCACAGGCATTACCCGACATCGTCTTTCTGGACATCGAGATGTGGGACGGCATCGACGGCTTTGAGGTCTGCCGACGCCTGAAGGCGAGTGACAAAACGCGCGAAATCGCCGTGATCTTCCTGACCGCCAAGAGCGAGCCTGTCTATGAGCAGCTCGGCTTTGCCATTGGTGCGGTGGACTACATCAGCAAGCCAATCAGCACGCCCATCGTGCTGGCGCGCGTACGGACCCACATGACGCTCAGGACCACGGCCAAAATGCTCGACGAGCGAAATAAGCACCTCGAGCAGGAAGTGGCACGCCGAACCGAAGAAATCGCCCACAATCTGGAGGAACTGCGGGTTAGCCAGGAAGTGACGATGGTTGCGCTGGCCTCATTGGCGGAAACCCGTGATAACGAAACCGGCAACCACCTGTTTCGCACCCAGCACTATGTACTGGCGTTGGCCAACCATTTGCGCGGGCATGCGCGCTTTGCTGACCAGCTTGACGATGCGGTGGTCGACCGCTTATTCAAGGCCGCGCCCTTGCACGACATTGGCAAGGTCGGCATTCCCGACCGGATTTTGCTCAAACCGGCGCGCCTTGATGCGCAAGAGTTTGAGGTCATGAAGACCCACACGACCCTCGGCCGCGATGCTATTGAAAAGGCACAACGCCACGCCGGGGTGCGCGTGCCGCTGTTGGAGACGGCCATGGAAATTGCGCTCTCGCACCAGGAAAAGTGGGATGGCAGTGGCTATCCGCAAGGCCTGGTCGGAGAGGCCATTCCGCTATCGGCTCGTCTGATGGCGGTGGCCGATGTGTATGACGCCTTGATCAGCCGTCGGGTCTACAAGGAAGCCATGTCACATGTGCAGGCCAGAGCGGTTATCGCACAGGGCCGCGGACAGCACTTTGACCCCGACATCGTAGACGCGTTTCTAGCGCTGGAGGCAGATTTCCAGAGTATTGCGCTGCGCTTTGAGGACCAGAATGACGCGGTCGTGCAACTTGATCGGCGAAG
>JBAWYQ010000425.1:0-1649 GCA_037143475.1 Burkholderiales bacterium
GACCGTAGCGGCAGTTCCGATGACCTACCCCGCCAACGTCATTTATGACTTCATTCCTGCCACAGGCGCAGCCGTTGCGGCAACAGACCCTGGTCAGCGACTCATCGCTGACGTGGCAAGCTGCAATGAATGCCATGGCAAATTGGGCGGCATTCCCGGCACTGAGAGCCAGGCCTTCCACGGCGGTTCGCGCCAGGACCCCAAATATTGCGTGATGTGTCACACCGACCAGCGCAAATTTGGTGCCAACGCACAGACATCGACCAACAACACATTCGACGCTACCAAGTCGGCGACCGTGTTTGACGGCGTGAATGTGGCAGACCTGCCCGTGCCGATTCACCGCGTGCACAAAGGTGAAATGCTGGTCAAGAAGGGTTACAACTTTGGCGGTGTTCTGCTGAACGAAACCAAGTTCCCACAAGACATCCGCAATTGCACCAAGTGCCACGACGACACCGCTCCCAAGGTTGCACCGCAAGGCTCCAACTACAAGAACGTGCCCAGTCGCCTCGCTTGCGGCGCTTGCCACGATGGTATTGACTTTGCCAAGGGTACGGGTACCACCAATGCGGGCGCAACCACCGGCCATGCAGGTCTCGCTCAACCCGACGACACACTGTGCGCAACCTGCCACAAGCCTGAAGGCATTGTTGCAGCCCACGTTCCAGTGAGCCCACCCAACCCGGCGAACAGCCTGTTGCTGGGCGGCACGAACGCCAATACGAACGCAGCATGGATCGCTTCCAGCAGCAAGAGCTTGCCTGCAGGTGCAATTCAGGTTTCATACGACATCAAGAGCGTGTCTCGCAATGCAACCACGAAGAACCCATCCATCGTGTTCCGTATGCTGCAAAACGGTGTAGCGGTGCCTTTCAACACCTACAGTGCCACCGGAAAGACCGAAATTTGGGACAACTTCATGGGTTCGCCAAGCGTGTACTTTGTGTACTCCGTGCCCCAGGACGGCATCACCGCGCCCTCAGACTTCAACGTATCGGCTTCCGGCTACATCCGCAGTCTGTGGAACGGCATTTATCCTTCTAGCGCCAACGCTGCAAGCAAGGGTACTTTGACCGGTCCTGATGCCAGCGGCTACTACACCGCGACGATCGGCGCCATCGTGCCGGACAACGCTGTGATGCTGACGGGCGGCATTGGCTACACCTACGGCGTGGTTAACACGCTGCCGCTGACACAAACCAACCTGGCGGACTACCCTGTCGTCGCTGCCACGGCACCTGCTGCTAGTCTCACAGCTGGCATGCTCAACAAGACCGGTGGTTTGATTGTGATTGCGACCGACAATCAGAAGGTTGCTACCAACTACACAGCCCGCCGCGCAGTTGTTGAAGACAAGCGTTGCAATGCCTGCCACGAAGAACTCGGAGTCTTCACCGAAGAGTCCTTCCACGCCGGTCAGCGCAATGACGGAACGACGTGCTCATGGTGCCACAAGCCTAACCAGACCAGTTCTGGCTGGTCTGCAGACTCGGCTTACTTTGTGCACGCCATCCACGGTGCCAGCAAGCGCGGTGCAGCCGCACCGTTCACATGGCACGCAACAACAACGACATCGTCCTTTGCGAATGTAGGCTATCCGGGCGTTTTGGCAAATTGCGAGACTTGCCACCTGCCAGGTACCTATG
>JBAWYQ010000426.1:0-1637 GCA_037143475.1 Burkholderiales bacterium
ACCGGCAGGTCCTTGACTTTCTTGCGCAAGATAGCCAATGGCATGCGTGAGCCGCTGGCAGGGCGCGCAAAAATGAACAGGGTGTCCTCCGGACCGGTATCCTTGGAGAATTTGGCTGACAGCGTGACAACGCCACTGACGCCGCCGTTGGCATTCGATGCATCTGCTACACCTGCTGCAGGCGCCTGCGTCGGTACAGATCCAACAGCGGCCTCTACCTTGGGCGGCAGCCCCGCCAGCTGGCGAGCCTGCTCCAGCTTGGGCTGAATCTGTTTCACGAACATGTTCTCGCCGCCGCCAATCTCAACCATGGATTCCCAGAGTTTGACCGTCTTGCGGTAGTCCTTACGCTCAAAGGCGTCCGTGCCCGCCATGGCAAGCCCTTTCACGTTGCGGGGATCAATTTTTAGGGCTCGCTCAATGAGCTTCATGGGTTCACCGGACAGGCTTCGGTCGTTCTTGACCGCCAGGGCATCCGCGTAGTCGACCAGTAGGCCGGCATCGTTTCCTGTAAGCTTTTCCGCTTTGGCGTATGCGTCAACGGCATCAGCGTTGCGACCCAATACACCATACGAGCGTGCCAACATGGCCCAACCGGTGGCGTCATCGGGATTCACTTTCAGGCGGGCGGCCAGTTTGTCGATCATGGTCCCGATCTGATCGGCGTTGGTATTGTGTGGCTGCACTGCACCACCCCCCCCTGAAAAAGGAGTACCTGCTTGTGGTTCAGCAACCGTACTTCCACTTTTTCGAAGAAGTGAGCCGCTTGTCACGCTGTACCCCGCTGCGGCGATGATCAACACGGCAAGTGCCAACATAGCAAACAGCCGCAGAGAAGGCTTCTCGTCGGTAGCTACCGCGGACAAACCCGACGGACTGCTTGAATAGGCGTCCGCCGCGTCCTTGAGGGCCCAGTCCAAGATGAGACGCTCGAGTGGTGCTCTTTCTGTATCAAACACTTCCTGCGTCATCGCGCCGGACGCGTGCAGTGCGTTCAATTCTTGAAGTCGCTGCTTGGTGTGGGCAATATCGACGGCAGCACTTGCAGGGGTTACTTGCATAAATTCCTCAGAGGACCTTTTCAATAAGTTTCACATGGCACACCAGCCGCTTCGTCAACTCGACCCAAAGCGGTTCACGATCTTCTTCCAGGTTTGTGTCACATGGCACTGCTGACAGCGTGAGCCGAATTTTCCGTCATGTGGATCGCTCTCGCGATGACAGCTGTAACAGGTGGTCGCCAAAGGTGCCGCCAATTTGCCCGCCGGGGCTGGGTCGCGGTGGCACTTTTCACAAGGTACCGTGCGGTGTGCGCCTTCAAGCTTGTAATGCGTGCGCGTGTCATGCGCAAAATCCCATAGCGGCCAGGCCCGGGTGTTGTGACAGTTCTCACACTGCACTCCATACACGCGCTTGTGCTTGTCTTCTTTGAGGTGGCAGCCCACGCAATCGCGACGCGCATCCCGGAACCGCGGCGTTTCATGGCACTTCTTGCAGACTACCAAAGCATGGCCGCCGGTTAGCGCGAACCTGGCGCGATTGTGATCGAAACGGTCGACTTTCCAGTCCTTTTCTGAATGGCAGGCCTCGCACTTGCTGCCAATCTGGCCTTCGTGCTTGTCATGCTTCTTATGGCA
>JBAWYQ010000427.1:0-1622 GCA_037143475.1 Burkholderiales bacterium
GAGGCTGTAAAAAAGTGCCGCAGTATGCCTGTTTTTGCCGGTTTTGGCAAACATGAGTCTCTTCCAATATGGTATGAGCCTGAACGGGGAGTCGTATTTCCAACGAGGTATGAGCCTGAAGCATGAGGTTTGGATCGATCATCCACGACATGGTGATCGATATGAACGAAACGCGGCTTAACACGGTGGCGCAATTGCGCGCCTTTTTGGAGGGGACTCTTGAAGTCAAATTCCTGCCCATCCGCAACGATCTGGAGCGCTACCAGTTCATCGCTGGGGTGCTTGGGCGGTTTGCTTATCGCCGGCTTGGCCGAGTCGACAAGGGCGTGCTGATGCGCTATCTGGCGCGCACCACCGGCTACTCGCGAGCACAGCTCAGGCGGCTGGTGGGTCGGTGCCTCAAGGGGGAGAAACTGGCCAAGCACTATCGCGCCCCGGCGGTGGGCTTTGCGCGTAAATTCACCGCCGCTGACGTGAAGCTGCTGGCGCAGACCGATGCCTTGCATAACACGCTGTCCGGGCCGGCCACCAAATGCTTGATGCAGCGCGCCTATAGCGTGTATGGGGATGACCGCTATGCGCGCCTGGCCACGCTCTCGGTGGCACACCTGTACAACCTGCGTCACCAAGCTGGCTACCAGGCCACCCGAGCCCACTGGACCAAGACCCGTGGCTGCGCAGTACCCATCGGAGTGCGCCGTGCGCCCACCCCCGATGGACGCCCCGGATTCATTCGCATCGACAGTGTGCATCAGGGCGATCAGGACGGCATCAAGGGGGTGTATCACATCAACGCCGTGGACTGCGTTACCCAGTACGAGGTCGTCGCCACCTGCGAGCGCCTGTCCGAGGCATTCTTGTTGCCCGTGCTGGAACAGATCCTTGCAGGCTTCCCCTTCGTGATCCTGGGCTTTCATGCCGACAACGGCTCGGAGTACATCAACTACACCGTGGCCAAGCTGCTCGACAAGCTCAGGATCGAGTTCACCAAGTCGCGCCCCAGGCATAGCAACGACAACGGTTTGGCCGAAACCAAAAACGGGGCCATCGTGCGAAAACACTTCGGTTACGAGCATATTCCGCAGCACTTCGCCGCCCAGGTGAACATCATGTGTCAGAACTTTCTCAACCCCTACGTGAACTTCCATCGCCCCTGTTTCTTCGCTAAGACCATCACCGACTCCAAGGGAAAAGAGCGCAAGCAATATCTGCAAAAAAATATGATGACACCCTACGAGAAACTCAAATCCGTACCCAAGGCCCGGGACTTCCTCAAACCCGGCATCACTTTCACACAACTGGATTCAATCGCAACCGCAATGAGCGACAACGAGGCCGCCCAAAGACTCAACGAGGCCAGAACCAAGCTATTCCAATCCATCCATCGTCGATCCAAACATGCCGCATAAACACGGGTTCTCCACCGGGCCGCTCGCCTCCCGCCTTAAAGTGGCGGGCGGCGGCCCCGTGGATAACCCTGCGGTGTACCCTATGCTCACTCATCTCTCGCTAACTTCGTTCAGGCTCATACCTGTATTGGAATGGACTGCAGGTGCACCAGCCGGTGCACCTGCTGTGTCACCTGCTGGTGTCCCTGCTGGAACCCGCCGCGGCGACATTCG
>JBAWYQ010000428.1:0-1620 GCA_037143475.1 Burkholderiales bacterium
GCCAGCGTTGCGCCCAGTTGGTCCACCGAGGTGGTGGGCAACAGGCGACCCTGTCCGACGTCGTCCGCGCCGTTGTTGCCCAGTACTGGTGCCGTCCCTACAAACGCCTTGCCCTGCACCGCGCCACCCAGCACAAACTGCATTCCACCCCATCCGTGGTCGGACCCTGCATTGTTGCTCACCAGCGTGCGGCCAAAGTCGCTGCCCGTGAAGGTCGTGACGGAATTCGAAACCCCGAGATCCACGGTAGCTTGGTAAAACGCTGACATCGCATCGCCCAGTTTGCTCATCAATCCCGGGTGCGTGGCGGTCAATCCGGTGTGGGTATCAAACCCACCCATGGATACCATGAAGACCTGGCGCTTGGCGCCCAGTGTGTCGCGTGCAGCAATCATGCGTGCCACCAATTTGAGTTGATTGCCCAAGTCGTTGCTGGCGGGAAAAACCGTGGTCAAGGTTGCGTTGGCCAACGCCGCCGCCAGCACATCATTGGCGTCAATCGAGCGCTTGGCGACTCGCGCGAACTCGCTTTCAAACAATTGCGAACTTTGCGCCACCAGCAGATTCTTCAGCGCTGAAGAACAAGCGGTTGAACCAAACAGCGCGCTCTGAATGCCGTTAAATGGTACCGACCCACTGGTGGTGACCTGGTACTGAACGGCGCTATTGCCTGTCAAGTACACGGCATTGCCCGACACGTTGACACAGGTAAAGGTGGAGTTGCCATTGCCAGAGGCGAACAGGTCGCCCATGCGCCCACCCCAACCCGATGCAGCACCTTCCGCTGACGATGCTTGCCAATAAGACTGCTGGTCGTTATGCGAAAACAATTTCGGCGGAAGCCGCACGGACTGGCTGGTGTATTGCGCCTTGGTAGTGGGTTGCATTAGCGTGCCGATGTTCAAGATCACGGACAACTTGCCCGCGTCGAAAATGGGAATCAGGGGTGCGAGCCCCGGTGCCATGGCAAATTGGCGGCCATTGGGTAGCGCAATGGTGGGTGACAGCACAGTTGGGCCCAGCGTAGTGCGGTCGATAGCAATGTTGCTGCGAAACCCAGCATACGTGTTGTAGCTGGCCTGGTCGTATGGGACCAGGGTATTGGCATAGTCGTTACCGCCATATAAGAAAACACACACCAGGGCTTTGTAGTCGGTCGCCGTTGCCGCAGCGGCCTCACCCATGGCAGCCAGGGTCATGGCCCAGGGTGCGGCGCTTGCCGCCAGCGAGAGAGCCGTGCCGCGTTTGAGGAAGGCACGACGGGAAGCGTTGTCGGGTGCAATGTCGGTGAAGTGCTGCATTGGGATACCTCTTACTTTTGGGCGATGTAGGCTGGGGAGGCCATGACCAGAAGGATGGCTGCGTAGACGCGGTTGTTCTTGCCGGCATCGGTGGCAATGGCAATGGTGTCTAACGCAGTCTTCAATGTGGTGAGTGTCGCTACTGGAATTTGATTGCTTGCCAGCACCAGATTCAGTTCGTTGAGTAAGGCAGAGGAGTCATTGACCAAGGCCAACAAGGAACTGTAGTCCGCCCGCACGTCACCCACACTGGAGCCGCTGATGGCCTTTTGCATGAAATTCACGTAGCCGGGAATGGACGACTCGTTGGTAATCTGGA
>JBAWYQ010000429.1:0-1615 GCA_037143475.1 Burkholderiales bacterium
CAAACACCATCCCAACTTGCACCACACCTGCGTGCATTGCGAATTGCGAAAGGCTGGAGTCAAGAGCAGCTGGGTGTCAAACTCAGCCTCAGTCAAGCCCGTATTGCCCGGATTGAGAAAGATCCGCTCAACGTCAGTGTCGGACAGCTACTCAAAGTTTTAAACGCCCTGGATGCGAAGATTTCAGTTCTCGTTGAACGCCCAAACATGGATGATGCCGGGCCCACTGCGGGGGAGCGCGTAAACGTCGCCAGTGCCGCTGGAAATGCCAACGTTGACAAAAGTAACCAGGGTAATTGGTAGCTATGGCCGACGCTCTCAACGTTTGGATGAACGGCCAATTGGTAGGGCAGTGGAGTCACACGCGAAGCAAGATGTCCGTTTTCAATTACGAGACCGACTGGATGCGTTCTCCAGCAGCCCGCGCGTTATCACTGTCCATGCCCATGACGGCAGGCAACGCAGAGCACCGGGGGCAGGTAGTCGAAAATTATTTTGACAATTTGTTACCCGACAACGATGCGATACGCCAACGCATACGTACAAGATTTGCCACCAAATCTGCGCAGGCTTTTGAACTTCTGACCGCTATCGGCCGGGATTGCGTGGGTGCAGTGCAATTGCTGCCAGTCAATGCCCAGCCGGATGGTTGGGACAAGATTCAAAGCGAACCTATGAACGAAGCACAGGTGGCTATGGCGTTGCGAGCCGCTTCCACCGATCTCCCCCTGGGGCAACGGCATTCCACAGACATGGATTTTCGGATCTCCATTGCGGGCGCTCAGGAAAAAACTGCATTGTTGCGATACGGTGGTCGGTGGAGAAAACCTCTCGGAGCGACGCCCACCACCCATATCTTGAAGCTGCCTTTAGGCTTGGTGGGAAACATGCGAGCGGATCTCTGGGACTCGGTGGAAAACGAGTGGTTGTGCTCCAAAATCTTGCATGCCATCGGTTTTAAGGTTGCCAATACAGAGATGGCAGTCTTTGAGGACCAAAAGGTGCTGGTAGTGGAGCGGTTTGACCGGCGTTGGCAAAACATCGACCTCAACACCCAGGAATCTCCTGGATTTGAGCCAGATGAAAATGTCTGGATTGCGCGTTTGCCACAAGAGGACTTTTGTCAAATTGCGGGCGTCTCGCCTGGCAGGAAATACGAAGTGGATGGTGGACCTGGAATTCCTAAATGCATGGACTATTTGGGCGGCAGTCTGAATGCAAACGAGGACCGTACCCAGTTTGCGCTCACCCAATTGGCATTTTGGTTAATGGCTGCAACCGATGGACACGCCAAAAACTTCTCTGTCTTTTTGCATCGCGGTGGTAGCTACAGCATGACCCCCTTGTACGATGTATTGTCAGCCTGGCCCATCATCGGCAAAGGCGCCAACATGTTGGCAAAGCAGGACGCCAAACTCGCGATGGCTATGCACTCCCGCAACACGCATTACAAACTCGGTGAAATCCGTGTGCGACATTGGAAGGCGCTTGCAAGCACCTGTGGTGCAGACGGTGCCTGGGAACGCATGGTGCGTATGGTGGAGGAAGTGGACAACATACTGCAGCGGGTACAGGGCCAGCTACCTGCCAACTTTCCAGAAAAAACATGGAGGCG
>JBAWYQ010000430.1:0-1608 GCA_037143475.1 Burkholderiales bacterium
CAGTGAAAACCCCGGCCAGTAGCGGGCGCATCACATCTGCCGCCAGTTGCGAGGCACGTGGCACGGCCAGTCCGTCTGCCTCGGTCTGGTTGGTCAGGCCAAAGTCATAGACGGATTGGCTGCTGCCGACAGAGGACAGCATCTGCACCAGAAAGCAGGGGGACTGCACCGGTTCGGCAAAAAAGCAATGGACGTGCTCGCCAAATAGTTGGTGCAGGCCCCAGGCAATGCCGGCCGGCGCACCGCCCACACCGCAGGGCAGGTAGACGATCAACGGGTGCTGCGCGTCAACCGTCATGCTTTGTGACTGCAACTGGTCGCGCAAGTGCAAGGCAGCGGCGCTGTAGCCCATGAAGAGCGAGAGCGAACGTTCGTCGTCCACAAAGTGGCTCAACGGGTCAACCTGCGCCAGCTGGCGCCCGCTGGCCACAGCCATTTCATAATCGCCCGCGTGCTCAACCACTTCGACGCCGCGCTGGCGCAACCGTTCCTTCTTCCATTCCTTGGCGTCCGTTGACATATGCACCACCGCACGAAAGCCCAGTGCCGCCGCCAACACGCCAATGGCCATTCCCAGGTTGCCGGTGGAGCCCACAGCAATCTGATGGCGGGCAAACAGCGCACGCGCCACCGGGGTGTTGAGCGTTCTGTAGTCGTGGCCGGGTTGGAGTAAACCGTTCTCCATGGCCAGCTGCTCCGTCACCTCCAACACCTCGTGAAAACCACCCCGTGCCTTGATCGAGCCAGCGACTGGCAGGCTGTGGTCGGCCTTGACCCACAACCGCCCGTGGTGTGTTGGCAGGCCGAGCGCTCGCTGCATCTCTGGCACTGGCTGCAGGGCCGATTCAATCCGGCCCTCGCTGGCGGTCAGTTCGGGAAAGAGTTGGGCCAACAACGGTGCAAAGCGTGCGAAGCGGTCGTACGCAGCCTGCATGCGTGCAGGCCCAAGGGGCGAGTCGCCTGTATCGTTCGGCGGCGTCGGTTTGCGTTGCGGGTTGATCCAGAGTTGTGGTGTGGCGGAACGTAGTTTGGTCAGGGTGTCAAGTGTCAAAAGTGCCTCCAGCCCTCGTGGAATATGCGTAGGCAGCTACAAATAATATAGCGTCAAGCAATCGGTGCTGAAGCTGCACGCAACTGTTGTTGAGCCAGTTCTACCCACAGACAATCGCCATTTTGCGGTTTCAGGTGCAGCACCGTCTTTCGGCTGTGTCCATGGACGTGGCGGGTGACCACATCCATAACCCAGCCGTGGGTGACGACCAGCACGCGCTCGCCGGCATGGAGCGTGCCAATGTCCTCAAAAGCACCCAGCACCCGATCGACGAACTCGTCCAGGCCCTCGCCACCGACAAACTCGGCAGCCGGGTTGCGCCGCAGAATCTGCTCCAGCAGCGCCGGGTCAAGCTCGGCCAGTTCGCTCTTGGGAATGCCCTGGATTGCACCAAAGTGCTTTTCCTTCAGGCCGTCGTGACAGGTGGGTGGTCGCAGCTGCAGTGCGGCGGCAACGATTTCCGCAGTCTCGCGTGCCCGCGCCAGCGGGCTGGACCAGATAGCGTCAAAGTTGGCGTTTGCCAGATTGGCGGCCAGTGCATGCGCCTGACTTCGCCC
>JBAWYQ010000431.1:0-1575 GCA_037143475.1 Burkholderiales bacterium
TGCGTCTGAACCGGCAATTGAATTCACTACATCCAATAGTCGCAACTAAAGGTGGACACACATGAACGCTGAATACGACTTTTCCAAACTGAAGTCCCGCAAAAATCCATACGCATCCAAACTAAAGAAGCCTGTGGTCATGCGCCTTTCTGAGGATGTTGTGGACTATTTCAAGGGAGTGGCTGATGAATCTGGCGTTCCCTCCCCCCGGCACAGCCCAACGCCGCTTTCCCCCCGCTTCCAGCACGGACTGACAGCAGTGCGGTCGAGCGTCGGAATACCATCAAAACTGATTTGCGCAACACGCGTGTCAAAGCCGCTGACCCCCCGTTTGTCCAGGCGCAGTCGCAGCACCCAGCCGCGGCGCTGGTTGTTATTGTCGGTTTCCTTCATCACGAAATTCCCCACGCTGTAGACGATGGGTTTGCCACGGTAGTGCTCGATGTCCTGTGTGACATGCGGGTGCCCGCCAATGACTGCATCGGCCCCGGCGTCCACCAAGATGCGGGCCAGTTGGCGCTGGCGGTCATTGGCGGTAAGTTCGTTTTCCCAGCCCCAGTGCATCACAGGGATCACGATGTCGGCACTGTACACAGTACGCGCCTTGCGGATGTCGTCGCGCACCTGTTCGTCTTCGCTCCAGGCAACGCCGGGCGCATCAAAGTCGGCCTCGAAGCTGCGGGGCATGAACTCACTGTAGCCCAGCAGCGCAATGCGCAGGCCCTTGCGTTCGATGATCAATGGCGTGTGCGCCTCAGACAGGTTGCGCCCTCCGCCAAATTGTGCCAATCCGGCCTGCTTCAGGAGTCCCAGCATTTCGGCAAAGGCTTCGCGCCCAAAGTCGCCTGAGTGGTTGTTGGCAAGGCCCAGTGCATCAAAGTGGCGTTTGAGTACGGGCAAGGTGCGCGGGTGGGCGCGAAAGGTGTAGTTCTTCTCACCCGCAGAACCCGTAGTGGCGACCACGCATTCCAGGTTGGCGATGCGAATGTCGGCGCCGGCAAAGACAGAGCCGAAACTTGCCAAAGGGTCATCGCCGTGCTCAATCATCTCGCCAGCGGTGTCGTCCAGCACGATGTCGCCGGCAAACACCAGGCTCACAGTGTTGTCCGTGGCAAACGCCAGCGTGCTGCAGACCATCAACAGGGCGCAGCCCCAGTGTTGCAAGCGGGCGCTCACGGCTGTATGCCTTGTAGGGTGCAGCTGTAGATCAACTCCCTCTCCACCACACCGGCATACAAATGCTGCTCGCCAGTCAGTAAATACGGTGTTGCCGACACAGGGTACGGGGGTAGGTATTTTGCCTCTTGCACCAGGATGGGCTGGTGCTTGGCGTCCAGGTAGGCGTAGAGCAGGATGCGCTCCACGCGCTCGTTGGAGCCAACCATGACTGCTTTGAACCGAAAGCGCCCGCCAATGTCGACCGATGGCACCGGGTACGGGTCGGCAACCGGGTTGGCTTCAATGGTGTGGGTGGTGCCGGCATAAGCCACCTGGCAGCGCAAAAGCGGTGCGGCTACCGTGACGGTACTGGCAAGTAGTGTGGCAAAGACTGCGGCAGCCCGTCGCTTGGTGCCG
>JBAWYQ010000432.1:0-1571 GCA_037143475.1 Burkholderiales bacterium
GGCTATAGCCCCCGTGCAGCATGCGCTGGCAGCTATAGAAAACGTAGCAATTTATTCGGCAGCGCGCTTCTGCAAAATCTCGAATGCGGGCAAGGTCTTGCCTTCCAACACCTCCAGAAACGCCCCGCCACCGGTGGAGATGTAACCCACCTGATCTTCAATGCCATATTTGGCAATGGCAGCCAGCGTGTCACCACCGCCCGCAATGCTGAAGGCGCTGGACGCGGCGATGGCCTGGGCAATCACCTTGGTGCCGTTCTCGAACGCGGCAAACTCGAACACGCCCACCGGTCCGTTCCAGACGATGGTGCCCGCTTGCATGAGTTGCGCGGCCAGTTTGGCAGCCGTCTCAGGGCCAATATCCAGAATCAGGTCATCATCCGCCACGTCGGCCGCCGCCTTGACGGTGGCCACGGCATCGGCTGCGAAGGTTTTGGCGGTTACCACGTCGGTGGGAATCGGCACCTCGGCACCGCGAGCCTTCATGGCGTCAATCACGGCTTTGGCGTCCCCCACCAAACTCGGTTCGGCCAGACTTTTGCCAATACTCAGACCGGCGGCCAGCATGAAGGTGTTGGCAATGCCGCCGCCCACGATCAGCTGATCCACATTCTTGGCGAGGGCCTGCAGAATAGTGAGTTTGCTCGACACCTTGCTGCCGGCCACGATGGCGACCAGGGGGCGTTTCGGGCTGGCCAGGGCTTTGCTGATGGCATCTATCTCGGCCGCCAGGAGCGGGCCAGCACACGCAATCGGCGCGTATTGGGCGATGCCGTAGGTGGTGCCTTCTGCGCGGTGCGCGGTGCCAAAGGCATCGTGGACAAAAATATCACACAGGGCGGCCAGCTTGCGGGCCAGCGCCTCGTCGTTCTTCTTTTCGCCGACATTGACGCGGCAGTTTTCGAGCATCACGATCTGGCCGGGGGCCACCGTCACCCCGTCGACCCAGTTGGCCACCAGTGGCACCTCACGGCCCAGCAACTCGCCCAGGCGTTTGGCTACCGGGGCCAGCGAATCGGCGGGCTTGAATGCCCCTTCTGTGGGACGCCCCAAGTGGCTGGTGACCATGACCGCCGCACCGGCGTTCAACGCCATCTGGATGCAGGGCACGGATGCCCGGATGCGTGTGTCTTCGGTAATCTGTCCGGCCGCGTCTTGCGGCACATTCAGGTCAGCACGGATGAAAACACGCTTTTGATCGGCAAAGCCGCTTGCAATAACATCGGCGAAACGCAGGACTTTCACAATCAATCTCCTAGATAAAAATGGGCTGTAGGCCCCGTAAATATTGCGTGAACAGCTACTAATTCAGTAGCACCGAGCAGTCCGGTATAACCCGGTCCGGTGCGCTGTCTTCAATCGGCTGGCCCATGTTGTAGCCATAGGGCAGCGCCCAGACGCGTACGCCTGCGTTGCGCGCGGTGGCCACGTCGATGCTGGAATCCCCCACAAAAAGGGCACGCTCGGGCGACACGCCAAACTGGCACAGGCAGCTCTGGATGCCGGTGGGGTCCGGCTTCTTGGCGGGGAAGCTGTCGCCGCTAACCACGACGTCCAGCAGTGGCGTCAGG
>JBAWYQ010000433.1:0-1569 GCA_037143475.1 Burkholderiales bacterium
AACAAGCTGGTCTACCACTGGCAAAATGGTTGACAATTGACACGACCGATCGTGTGCTCAACGCCAGGGTGAGCAATGCAAAGCTCAAGCAACTCGGCTTCACGCTGACTCACCCATCCATGGTGGGTTGATAACGACGTTCCACCCAGCTGACAAGGTGATGCTTTTCATCGTAGCCAATGATCAGATGCACAAAACTTTTTGGGCTTAATAGGCAGCCAAAATTTAGATCAAAACGACCGTGGGGCAAGCATTCCGGCAGGCTACATATTAGATTGTCTAAAAAATAACCGTTAACATCATATTTCTGAAAGCTTCTTGCATCGAATCTGGCGACAGCTTGTCCTGGAGGTTGATTCTTTGGCCACTGCCCGGGTTGCAACTCCTGCTCTATCCCAGGCCACCCTGTGATGGTCTGAAAAATATCCTGTAACGAATCTGGCTTGTCCCGTACCGGATCAACAAGGGCACGCTTGCAACGAAAGGGTGTAGCGGCGATGGATTGCAGGACTATAGATTGATCTTCCCGTCGCTGATAAAGAGCAATGAGCATGGAGCGGGAGCGGCAGGTGAAGAAGTTCACCTCATGGCCAGCCCGGCTAACACTTCCGTCCATTTCCAGACTTGACTGACCTGCTGTACTGGGAAAATGCCAACAATTATTGCTTAGATTATAGCTATGCCGAAACAAGGGAAACTTGCGTTCCCCACCTGAAGCGAATCGCAAGCCCGTTCCATGCCAAAGCCCCGTGTTGTCATCGGAAAAACGGATCGCATAGAGCGATCCAGCTGGATCTGATTCTCCTCGGGTCACATTCATTCCAGTACTATCTCGCCCATACCAGGTGGTCACCCCCTGCCAGTCGCCATCGAAGCTGGCACGCATCAGATCCCACTGACGATCTGCTCCTGTGTCGCTCTGGTTGGTCGTCCTTGCCATGGAGATTAATCCAGGATCTAAATCGTTAAGAACTGATTCTCTCAGACTGGCCAGACGTCAGGCCTCGATCATCGTGACGTGGCAGCAGATGCAATGGCCATGGAATTGCGCCACGACTTCGGACGGAGTATCGATCCACACCCTCACGCGATCGGAGTTGCGACGGAACACGAGGGGCCGACACAAGCGTGTTCCAGCTCCGGTTTCTCCGAGGCAAGGCAGGCGGCGCCAGCCGGGGAGGACTTGACGCAATGCCAACATCAGATTCCCTCTCCGGCACCGTGCGGGCCATGGCTGGAACCACCGATCCAGATTCGGGGATCAGCGCAGCAGGCGAACCGATCAAGGAGGACGAAGCACTGCAGCGCCTTCGACAGACCGACGATCAGTCGCTGCAGTACTACGCCGCCTGGTGGCTGGGGCGGATGCGCAGCCGGCACCCCGACACCGTCCCCCTGCTGCGCTCCGCCCTGCGCCAACGCCAGCCGCGGGATCCCGGCGCTGGTGTGGAGCACAACGCCGTGGCCCGCAACGCGGCCCGGGCCCTGGGCAAGTTGGGGGATGGCGGTGCGGTGCCCGACCTCCTGGCCGCCCTTGAAGACGACGACGACGGTCTGCGGGAAGCCGCG
>JBAWYQ010000434.1:0-1562 GCA_037143475.1 Burkholderiales bacterium
GGTGGTCTGGCGGGCTTCACGTGGTAATTATCGCAGCAAGGCGGCGGCTACAGTGAACCCGGCAACCGCTTGGGGAAGGTCAACGTGAACGTGCTCCCCTGTCCGGGCTGCGACTGCACGGTCAGATTGCCTCCCAGGACAGAAGTTGCAATGCGATGGGATACCGACAGGCCCAGACCGGACCCCCCTTTGCCCAACCGCGTCGTGAAGAAAGGGTCAAACACCCGCGCTTGCACGTGCGGCTCCATGCCACAACCGTTGTCGTATACATCGAGGCACACCAGGTCCTCAGTGACACGGGCCGTTATGTCGACACTCCCTTGCTTATTGCCATCAAGCCCATGCAACACGGCGTTCTGCAATAAATTGGTCACCACTTGCCCCAATGGTCCGGGATAGCTGTCGCACGCGATGCCTGCCGCAATGTTGACACCAATCGCTATCCCCGCATTTCTGATTGAGGGTCGCAGTGCGGCAACGTTATCTGCAACAACCTGATGCAGTTGAAACGAACGCCGCTGCTCGGAGGTCTGATCGACCGCAATTTGCTTAAAACTGGTCACCAGTCCTGCAGCTCGCGTAATCGATTGGGTGGTGAGTGCGGACATATCTGCTGCACTGGCAAGAAACTCGCTCAAATCGGAGCGCGTCAACTTTCCGGCCTCTACCCGCTGTGACAGGGTGCGGACCTGCGCTTCCATCGTCGTCGAGACTGTCAGCGCATTGCCCAAAGGTGTGTTCAACTCGTGTGAAATTCCTGCAACCATCGATCCTAGCGAAGTGAGCTTTTCAGTATCCATGACTTTTTGCTGCATGCTGGCCAACTGTGCTGAACGCTCGGCTACGCGCTGTTCCAGCGTGGCGTTTGCATCCTGAAGACCTTTTGCCAACGCATTGACTTTGCCAAATTGAATGCGCAGAGTGGCAGCCATTGCTGCCGCCAAAATGGCTGTCACCGAGAAAATGGCGACATGGGCCATCGTATCGTTCAGACCAATTTGCGGAATGTCGCGCACCTGGCCTTGCATGTGCTCCACATACACCCACACGGAAAGTGACGAACCGACCACCGCCAAACTGACCGCGGAAGTGCGCCCCAAAAGCCAGCCTGCCGACATGATGGCCAAGGGTATAACCAATGCCCCGGTCGAGCGCAGACCAAACATGTACACGCCAACACCGCCGGAGATCAACAAGCCCCAGCAGAGGACGTGTGCCGCAGCAACCAGACGCCCGGCACGGACCAGAACCAACATGATGACACCAACCAGAATACCAAGGATCACGCTAGGGCGAGTCCCCAAGTTGGCCAGATACAAGCCAAAAAACAATACTAAAGCGACCCCAAGAAGCGATGCCCCCAGCTTATGCAATAGCGCTGCTGCATCTGCGTCGGCTTCAAGTCCATTTGGTGATTCTGGATGCGGTGGTTTCAACATGATCAAACCCCGGCAACGAAAAAAGACAACCGCATATTGGATAGCACTGTCAGGTCGTTCCGTTGATGGGTTCATCAATGCCCAGGCGCTTCGGCGCTGAGCGAGGAAACCGCAAAGTAAAGC
>JBAWYQ010000435.1:0-1537 GCA_037143475.1 Burkholderiales bacterium
GCACCAGGTCAGCGGTCTTGCGAATGGCGGGAACCATTTGCTCTAACAGCTTGCCAGCCTTCTCGGCGAGTTCCACGCTGCTGGTGGCGACTTCGCCAATCTCCTGTGCGGCCACCTGACTGCGCTCGGCCAGTTTGCGTACTTCTGCGGCCACCACGGCAAAGCCCTTGCCGTGTTCACCAGCGCGTGCGGCTTCAATGGCGGCGTTCAGGGCCAGCAGGTTGGTTTGTGCGGCAATATCGTCAATGATGCTGATCTTCTTGGCGATTTGCTTCATGGCCGCCACGGTAGCGTTGACGGATTCACCACCGTCAGCTGCGTCTTGGGCGGCCTTGCTGGCCATGCCTTCGGTCACCTTGGCGTTTTCGGTATTCTGGGCAATGCTCGATGTCATCTGCTCAATGGATGCAGAGGTTTCTTCCACACCGGCAGCTTGTTCGCTGGCTGCTTGGGACAGGGCTTGCGCGGTGGCGCTGACCTCTTCCGAGGCACTGGCCAGGGCTTGCGCTCCGCCATTCACGTCGGCTACTACTTCGGAGAGCTTGCCTATCATTTGCTTCATGGCGAACAGCAAGCTGGAATCATCTTTGGCGTGCGTCTCGAGCTTCATGGTCAGGTCGCCCTCGGAGAGGCGCACCACCATGTCACGGGCGTAGTCGGGCTCGCCGCCGATTTGCTTGAGCACGCTGCGGGTAATGTGCCAGCCCATCAGCATGGCCAGGAAAGTTGCACCACCCCCCATGATGACGATCAGAAGCACGGTCTGACGCACCCGTTCGTTGGATTCTTTGCCGGCCTTGTTCATTGCTTCGGTTTGGAAGTCAATGAGTTCTGTTACCGCAGCGATGTAAGCCCCTTGTGATTTGCGCAGACTCGTTTGCAGCAAAAGCACCAAGTTTTCCTTCCCGTTGGCGTCCAGCAGTTCCAGATAGATCTCCTGATCGGCAACATAGAGTGCACGCGCATCCTTGACTTTAGCTAGAAGTGATTTGCCTTTTTCGGACAGTATCGACTTTTCCAGCAGTGCCAGCGTGTCGGTAATGATCTTGCGCTGCACCGGAATGGCATCGAGTGCCTGCTTGCGCTGATCACCGCTATAGATGTAGGCACTTCGCAACTGGCGTGCGATGACATGGATGGCACCAATGATGGCGTTGGCCTGCACGGTCTTAGGAAAGCGGTCGTTGACCATCTGGTCAATGTTGGCGTTAAGCGCCGTCAACCGGTTGTAACTGACCGAGGCAATCGTGATGAGCAGGGCGATGGTAAGCGCGAACCCCAGTCCTAGCCGCAGCGCCAGCTTCATTTTTGCGAACATCTCACCCCCTCCATGAACTAATTTCTCCAGTTGAATATCTTCTTAAAATTGTCAAATTGCCCTGAAAGCCCCGTAAAACGTGCGTAAGGCGCTACCACAATGATAGTTTTCACCCAACCGCAATCACATCGGACGCAGTAGCTGCAGCCTGCCCCATCTCGCCGATCTCCTGCATCGACAACACGTTGTTGACGTTGAGCAGGATGACGAATTTGCCGT
>JBAWYQ010000436.1:0-1525 GCA_037143475.1 Burkholderiales bacterium
TGGCCAGGTGCGGACGACCACGACTGACAACTTTCCGGGTGAGCAAGTTACTAATCTGAAGTTCCCCCGGCAATAGCCTGTCTTTTCGATAGAAATCCCTTGTGAATCAATGCCTTTTTGCGGGTTTGCGTCTTTCTTTTTGTAGGCATGCATTTGCTATTGATATATTTGTGATATTTGACTATAAATGTGGGCATGCACATCCACATCGTTCCAAACCGAGATTCATCACCTACTGTCCTCTTGCGCGAGTCCTACCGTGATGGCAACAAGGTGTGCAAGCGCACATTGGCCAATTTGTCCGCTCTGACGGCCTCGCAAATCGAATCCATTCGCGGCGTTTTGCGCGGCGAAGTCTTGCGTCCGGTGGCGCAGACATTCGAGATTTCCCACTCCCGCGCCCACGGACATGTTCAAGCGGTTTCTCTAGCGATGCAACGCCTGGGCTTTGCCTCATTGTTGGCCTCCAAACCCTGCACTGAGCGCGACCGGGTAGCTGCCATGGTGGCCTCGCGCATCATCTGCCCCAGCACCAAGCTGGCCACCACCCGGATGTGGCATACCAGCACGCTGGCCCAGGAGTTTGGGGTCCAGGACGCCACCGAGGATGACTTGTACGCCGCCATGGACTGGCTACTCGCGGGCCAAGACCGCATCCAAAAGAAGTTGGCTGCACGCCATCTCAATGAAGACTCCCTGGTGCTGTACGACCTCTCGTCGAGCTACTTTGAAGGCTCGCACTGCCCATTGGCCAAGCTGGGTTACAGCCGTGACCGCAAACGTGGCACCCTGCAGGTCAACTATGGTTTGCTCACCGACGAGCGAGGCTGCCCGGTAGCCATCTCGGTACACGAGGGCAATACTTCGGACAGCACCACGTTCATGCCGCAGGTTCAGCGCCTGCGCGGGGAATTTGGCATTAAGCGCATGGTGATGGTGGGCGATCGGGGCATGATCTCGCAAAAGGCGATCGATGAGATGAGCCAGGATGGTGATGTGGCCTGGGTCACGGCACTGCGCAGTTCGTCGATTCGCACGCTGGTGGAACAGCGTCACTTGCAACTGGGCTTGTTCGATGAAAGCAACTTGCTTGAGATCAGTTCGCCCGACTTTCCGGGTGAGCGATTGGTGGCATGCCGCAATCCGGAACTGGCCAAGATGCGTGGGCACACACGGGATGATCTGTTACTGGCTACCGAGACGAGTCTGCAAAAAATCAAGGTCCGAGTCGATGCCGGCAAGCTGCTGGGTAAGGACAAGATCGGCGTCGCGGTGGGGCGTGTGGTCAACCAATACAAGGTGGCCAAACACTTCGAACTGACAATCACAGACCACTCGTTCACCTTCTGGCGTATTGCAAACAGCATTGCCGCTGAGGCGGCACTCGATGGCTTGTACATCATTCGCACATCCGTCACGTCCCAGCGCATGGATGCAGCGACTTGTGTGCGCACCTACAAGTCCCTGGCTCAGGTGGAGCGGGCGTTTCGCTCGATCAAGACGATGGACCTGAAGGTGCGACCAA